>CAYGDL010000050.1:0-14880 GCA_964348545.1 uncultured Alphaproteobacteria bacterium
CCGGTTTGATCAGCATGAAATTGGTAATAAGGGCGCCCATCTGCGCAATATGCTCGACCCGCCCGACCAGTTGCTGCACCGTAGGCTTGCCTTCGTCCACCACCGGTGCGCCTTTGGTTTGGGAGTTATCAACGATCAGGTTTGCTTCGTAGCGGTGAAACGGGTTTCCCAGCGGATTTTGCGTCATGCCGTCGCCACCCTGCTGCGCGCCGCCAGGCAGTTCCGAGGCTTCCTGCATTTCCTGTGACTGCACAAACATCTGCACATTATTGATGATATCCGCCTGCACCATATCCAGGTAATCACGCACTTCGGATATTTCAGAAAAGGCCGCGCGCTCTTCATCCATGATTTCACGCACGGCGAAATTGGCGAATTCACGGTTAAGTTCGCGCAGGCTTTGGCGGCGCTCTTTCTCCAGGCGCGGCATCTGTTCAAAGGTCTGCACCATGCTGCGTTGCAGTTCCTGAATGTCCGCTTCGATCTGCTTGCGTTCGGCCTCTGGCATTGCCTCGAAAATTTCGGGCTTTACCAGTTCGTTGTTACGCACCGGCACCAGCGTAATCCCGGCGGGTGTGCGAACCACACGAATGGATTTTTCGATGGCGCGCTTTTCCAGAACCTCAAATGCCGCTTGCTGGCGGCCCTGGAATTTTTCGTCAATGGCGTGACGGCGCACGCGATATTCCTCGCCTTCAAAAATCGCCGGAAGGGCGGTGCGCAGTTCCTCGACCATCTGCGACAGCGCATCGCGAAAGCGCACCCCCTGCCCCGCCGGCAGTTTGATGGCGTTTGGTTTATAGGGTTCCGCAAAATTATACACATAGACCCAGTCACTGGGCGGTGGCTCAGATGCGGCGCGCTGTTCCAGCAATTGACGCACCAGCGCGCGCTTGCCGCTGCCCGGTTCGCCAAGCACAAACAGATTATACCCCTCGCGCGCAATGTCAGCGCCAAACGCGATGGCGTTGATGGCGCGCTCCTGCCCGAACACCTGACCGGGCGCTGCAAGCTCCGCCGTGCTGGCAAAGTCCAGGCAACCGCTTTCGCAGCTGCGGCGCAATTCCTCCGCCCGTAACGCGCCCACGCGTTTTTCATATCTACCGTTTTCTTTTACCATTTAATTATGGTCCCTTACCTCTAACAGTCAGGATATGATCCAGATCAATTCTAACAGCTTATCACTGGCGAGAGAAAAAAGCATGCAAACCCCGATCACAGAATTTGTCGAGGCCAACGGCCTGCGCTTTGAAGTGGATATGTGCGGCGGCGGTAAAAAACTGGCGCTGTGCCTGCACGGTTTCCCGGAGCATTCCTATTCCTGGCGGCATCAATTACCGATGCTGGCGGAGATGGGTTATCTGGCCTGGGCGCCGAATTTACGCGGCTATGGCAATAGTTCGCGGCCTATTGGTGTTGCGAATTACGCCATGCCACATCTGCTGGCTGATGTCGCCGGTCTAATTGATGCGTCCGGGGCGGAGGAAGTCGTGCTGATCGCTCATGACTGGGGCGGTGTGATTGCCTGGGAATTTGCGCTGCGCAATATCCGGCCACTGAAGAAACTGGTAGTAATGAATATTCCGCATCCAAAAATGTTTGCGCGCGGGATACGGACCTGGGCGCAATTGAAGCGGTCCTGGTATGTGTTTTTCTTTCAACTGCCCTGGCTTCCGGAATGGGGCCTGGCGCGTGATGGCGCAAAGAGCATTGGTGATGTATTTCGCGGCATGGCGGTGGACAAATCCCGCTTTCCCGGCGAAGTTCTCGACGTTTACAGGCGCAATGCGCTGCAACCGGGCGCATTGACCGCAATGATCAATTATTACCGCGCCGCCTTTCGCGGTGCGAAGCCCATAGAAGCCCGGGTTCCGGGAAAATTGGACGTGCCGACCCTAATGATCTGGGGCGAACAGGACAGTGCGCTGGGCAAGGAACTGACCTATGGCACCCAAAATCTGGTCAATGACTTCACCATTCATTATCTGCCAGGGGTTTCCCACTGGGTGCAGCAGGAAGCGCCGGAAAAGGTAAACGAAATCCTGCGGGGCTGGCTTGAAACCAGGACGTGATCTTGGCTTGCGCCTTGGGATATGTCCATGTATAACCCCGGTCCTGACCCATCATTACAGTCTGTCCTGTGGCCAAAGGCCCAGACCAGCGCTGACCGGAGCAAGCCCATGAAAAAGGATATTCACCCCGATTATCACTATGTTACCGTCGTGATGACCGATGGCGCCCGCTATCAGACGCGGACAACCTGGGGCAAACCCGGCGACGAGTTGAAGCTGGACATCGACCCCACGACCCATCCCGCCTGGACCGGCGGCACGTCGCGCCTGGTGGATTCCGGCGGACGCGTTGGCCGTTTCAACAAGAAATTCGGTAATTTCGGCCTGTAATCAGGCTCTTCACAGTATCTTTATGCACTGGTGAAGGTGCGTATTTGCACCAGCGCCTCGTGCTCATAAAAAAGGCCGCGCATCAAGCGCGGCCTTTTTGTTTTGCGTGTCCCGGGGAAAGCGGATTACCGCACGCCCAGACGGCGGATGGCGTCCGGCGTATAGCGTTCTTCCGTCAGCTCTTCGGCATTCCAGCTAAGCTGGGGCTCCTGATTATAGAAGCTGTCGACCAGATAACGGCTGGCGTTAAGATCGTGGGAAACCGCGCCGGCCCGGTCACACACCGGAATTTCATAATAGGTCATTGCGAACTGTTCCTGCGCACGCCACAATTTGCCACGTCCGTCATATTGCGTTGCCTGCACCACAAACCAGCTATCTTCTTCCACCCAGAATTTGCGTTTTGGATAGATATGACGGGTTTCGGGGCGGACATTCGCCTCGAACACATGCGCGCGCTGCAATTCGTAACGCGGCAAATCCTGATTCATATGCCCACCGGGAAGGAGAATATCCTTATACTGAACTTCTTTCTGCGATAGCCTGTAATTATTGGCGGGCATGTAGGTTTCCTGCCGGCCGATATAGGTCCAGTCGTACCGGTCGGTGGCGCCGTTAAAGCCGCCGAACGCATCCGTGGTCTGCAACCCGTCGCTGTTCGATCCCGGATTATCATAGGCGATATTCGGCGCACGGCGTACACGGCGGGTGCCGGGGCTGTAGACCCATGCCTTACGCAGGCCCTTGGAAAGGTTGATGGTGTCGTGCACCAGAATCACGTTACCCGCGCTGCGCGCCGGCGCGATGGTGTTCGAGATATATTTGAACGCGATGTTGTCAAGCTCCGCGACATCTTTCACAGCAGGATCCGAAAAATTCACATAGCCTTCGTTCTGATCCACATAGGTCGTGAAATCGCCGGTGCGGGTTGGCGCCGCAAATACCAGTTGCCGCGTGAACTTGAAGTTGCGGAATTTCAGCTTGTGGTTCCACATGATTTCCTGCGAAACGCTGGGGATCGGGAACACTGTGGAACGGATTGCCCCGCTAAAGCCCGAACTATCCGGGTCAATCGCGCTGTTCAGCGCATTGCTCTTCAGCACTTCATACACCGCCGCCGGCTGTGCGCAGGAACGATGCCCCGGATAGACATTCATTTTGTAGGTTTCCGGATAGGCCGCAAGCAAGGACCTCGACGCCTCACTCAGGTTCTTTTCATACTGCGCCATGTTTGCGCCAGTGATGGTGAACAGAATTTTGTCATCCGCATACGGATCAGGATGGCGATCCCCAATCTTGTAGGTAACATTGGCAGGCGGCGATTGCAGTCCGCCGGTCCATTCCGGGATCGTGCCCTCCTTGTTGCCGGACTTCTGCGAGCCCATAGGCGTCAGGTCATTGCCGAGACGGTCTGCCACCTCTGCCGGAACCCCTGCCAGTGCCGCCGAAGACATCAGCGCCCCTAACGCAGATGCAAACAGAAACTTCTTCATGATCATATCGCCCTTCCTTCGGTTGTTAACCATATCGTCCTTCCTTCTGTTGTTATTAGTCTTTTCACTGCAGCCAGCCCTCTGCGATCCACCCGCATCACGGTCTTATTCATAATTCATACTCACCAGACGAATTGAATAGTGCGCAGATATTATAGTCATATTCAATATAGTTCCATAGCTTACTTTAATTAGAAATGCGCGGGAATGCCCTGTCAAAATTTTGTTGGACAAATTAATTTTGGCGTGAAAGCGATTTGGTCCTGGGCCAGACAGGTGTTACATTCACGGCGCTATTTCAGCAATCTGGTAAAAAACGGGGCGATCAACCCCGGCAGTTTTTCCGCTGGATAGCGGGCCGGTTCGCCGACCCCGCGCACCCCCAGACCAATAATCTGATTCAGCAACATATCCGCAAGCTGTGGCGGGTAAGATTCAGAGGCGATCTGCCCGTCAAGCTGGGCCTCGCGCAGCCCCCGCACCAGCATATGCCGCAACTGGTCCGGGAAGACGGCATGAGCGGTGCTCAGATCGCGTGAACCGGGTAATTCGCCCATAAACGCCACCCATACCTGCCAGGCATGAAGTCTTTCCGGCGTTACCGGCAGGGCCGCCAGCACCGCCGCCTCGACCCGCGCCATGCCCGTATGCGTGGCGCTCGCCACCTCCATTTCGCGGCTGAGAAACCCCGCCGCCTGCTCCAGCGCAGCCAGAAGCAGCCCCTGTTTTTCGGGGAAATAACGGGTCAGAAGCCCTGTCGTTGAATTCATCTCGGCGGAGATGGTACGCAGACTTGCTGCACTTATGCCTTCCCGGCGGATCACCCGCCATGTGGCGGCGATAATCTGCTGACGGCGATCCTCATCGGATTTATAGCTCGACCTGTTGCTTCTGCCTGGGCTTATAGACGATTGCTCCGGCATGACAGTTCCTGGCGCGCCGTTAAGGATGAGAATCAGCCTATAATAAATTACAATTGTTATCAAATAAATAACGATTGTAATTTATTTGGTGATCATATCATTCCGGCCTGCAGTAAATAATAACACTTGTTATATAAATCAACGAAAAACCTGTTAAGCCGCGTCGCGCACCAGACGCTGCATTCAATGCACCAGGCGCAGCTTAAAGGGCTTTGACGCGCCGGTCAGCGCATTGAACGGGATGCGAAAATACGAAACCCCATTGCTGTCCGCCGGGGGCGCTGCGCCCCCGGCCATATTGAATTGCAGGGCCTGAAAATAATGATCGGGCTTTGACAGGCCCCGGTCACGCCGGGTGCGATAGGCGATAAAATCCGCTTCCTGCACATCATGCTTGATATGCACGTTTTTCTCCATCTGAAGCGCGATCGTCGTTTCCCAGGCGGGCGAACGGCCCTTATGTTCGGGGTCATGCCCTGGAAATATCCGGGTTTCCGGTGGAAGACCGTAAAGTGCGCGGATGGACCGGTACAATTCGCCCGCATCACCGCCCGGCAGATCGGCGCGCGCCGTGCCATTATCCGGCATCAGCAATGTGTCGCCCACAAAGGCCGTGTCGCCGACCAGAAAACTCATACAGGCTCCACTATGCCCCGGCATGGCATAGGCGCGGGCGGGAATATCACCGATATTAAATCCCTCCCCGTTTTCCAGCAAGCGGTCAAACTGGCTACCATCGCAGACGAAATCGGGCAGATTAAACAGCCCCGCCAGTTCTGTCTGCACCCCGCAAACCCCAGCCCCGATGGCGATCACGCCGCCCAGCGCCGCGCGCACATGGCGCGCCGCCGACAGATGGTCTTCGTGCAGATGGGTTTCCAGAATCCAGTCAACAACCAGACGTTCCTGTTTGACATATTCAATAATGGCGTCCACCGACCCGGTGTCTGTCAGGCAGCCGCCAGCGTCAAAATCCAGCACCGGATCAATCACCGCCGCACGCCTGGCCTTGTGATCGGACACCACATAGCTGACCGTCTTGCTCGGCTCATGAAAAAAGCCCGTTACGGCAAGAACTTCATCTGACATTTTCTATTCCTTTAAGGCCCAAACAGCTTACTGGCGAGATAAAGCGGTTTTATCGCCCGGAAATCAAGCGCGTTAACTTGCCCGATTCCCTGCAATAGGATAGTACTCAGCCGCAAATGAGCAAAGATACAGAATTCCGTCCCAAAGCCCGTAAACCGCGTGGCCTGCGCGATCAGTTCGCAACTGATGTGCTGGCGCGCCGCCATGCCCTGGACGTGATTCGGGGCGTGTATGAATCCTATGGCTTTGAGGCGCTGGAAACTTCGGCCTTTGAATATGCCGATGCGCTGGGCAAGTTTCTGCCCGATGCGGACCGCCCCAATGAAGGGGTGTTCGCGCTACAGGACGATGACGAACAATGGCTGGCGCTGCGCTATGATCTGACGGCCCCGCTGGCGCGCCTGGTGGCGGAACATTTTGACGCCCTGCCCAAACCGTTCCGGCGCTATCAGTTTGGCCCCGTCTGGCGCAACGAAAAACCCGGGCCGGGGCGCTTTCGGGAATTTTTTCAATTCGATGTGGATACAGTCGGCACGGCCATGATGGCGGCGGATGCGGAACTGTGCATGGTGCTGGCCGACGCGCTGGAAGCATTGGGCATTGCACGAGGGCGTTACCGGGTGCGGGTGAACAACCGCAAAGTACTAACTGGTGTGCTGGAAACCATCGGGGCCGATGACGCCCATACAAGGCTGATCATTCTGCGCGCCATCGACAAGCTGGACCGGCTGGGCATGGAAGGGGTGCGGCTGTTGCTCGGGCCGGGGCGCGAGGATGAATCCGGCGACTTTACCAAAGGGGCTAATTTGGCGGAGGCGCAAATCGCGCGCGTCACCGGTTTTCTGGCGGCGGGCGACACGGACCGCACCAAAGTATGCGCGAATTTACGTGATCTGGTTGGCGCCAGCCATATCGGCCTGGAAGGCGTGGCCGAACTGGAAGAAATCGACGCGCTATTGGTCGCTGGCGGCTTTGGCCCCGATCAGGTGCTGTTTGACCCCAGCGTGGTGCGTGGCCTGGATTATTACACCGGCCCGGTGATCGAAGCGGAACTGACCTTTGAAGTGCATGACGAAAATGGCCGCAAGGTGCAATTCGGATCGGTCGCGGGCGGCGGTCGCTATGACGATCTGGTGCAACGCTTCAAGGGCGTACTGGTTCCCGCCACCGGCGTTTCCATCGGCGTTGACCGGTTGCTGGCGGCGCTGAAATTACTGCATGGCGCAGCGCCCGCGCCCAAAGGCCCGGTAGTGGTGCTGATGCTGGATAAAACCCGCGCCGCCGACTATCAGGCCATGGTCGGCGAACTGCGCCGCGCGGGCATCGCTGCTGAACTCTATCTTGGCGCCAGCGGCATGCGCGCCCAGGTGAAATATGCCGACAAGCGCAACGCGCCGGTCGCCGTAATCGCAGGCGGCGACGAATTCGCCGCCGGTGAAGTGACGCTGAAAGATCTGGTGCTGGGCGATCGTCTGTCCAAAGACATTAAGGACAATGCCGCCTGGCGCGAAGACCAGCCCGCACAACTTGCCGTGCCGCGCGCGAACATGGTTACAGCCGTGCGCGAGATTCTGGCGCGGGAACATCATCGGTCATAGCTTGCTGGATTAACACCCAGAACCCCAGGCCAGACCCTGTCATTCTTTGTGCAGCGAAGAATGACAATGATCCGGTTCATCAGGCCGCTACGACTATCCAGCGGCGGAAAACCGCCTTAGATGGTAATCGACATTACCGAACTGCGCGTCGATCATGGTCAGGCGTTTGAAGTAATGGCCGATATTCAGTTCATCGGTCATGCCCATGCCGCCATGCAATTGTATGGCCTGCTGCCCGACATAGCGACCGGATTTTCCGATATGCGCCTTGGCGGCGCTGGCGGCTTTCACCCGCTCGGTTTCGCTTTCATCCAGTTTCAGATTGACCATATAGGTCATGGAAAGCGATTGTTCGCATTCCATGAACATATCCACCATGCGGTGCTGCAACACCTGAAACTTGCCGATCGGCTGGCCAAATTGCTTGCGGGTTTTACAATATTCAACGGTCGCATCGGTTAACACCCGCATGCAGCCCACCGCCTCGGCGCATTGCGCGGCGATCGCGCGATCAAACGCCGCCTCCAGAATCGGCAATGCCGTTCCAACCGCGCCAAGCACCGCGTCGGCGGAGAGTTTGACATTCTCAAAACTGATTTCCGACGCCCGCTGCCCGTCAATGGTGGGATAATCCCGCCGCGAAACGCCCGGCGCATTTATATCCACCAGAAAAATTGTCACCCCGCTTTTGTCGCGCTGCGCGCCCGATGTGCGCGCCGTCACCAGAAGTTTATCCGCCCATGGCGCGGCGGCAACCACCGCCTTGTTGCCATTCAAAACAAATCCGTCACCGGATTTTTCCGCCCGGGTGACAAGATCCGCCAGATTGAAACGCCCCTGCGGTTCGGCATAGGCCATGGCCAAAATCAATTCCCCGGCAGCGATTTTTGGCAACAGCGCCGCCTTTTGCGCATGGCTGCCCGCCATATTGATCAGCCCACCACACAGCACGACAGTTTGCAGATAAGGCTCCACCACCAGGCCCTTGCCGAATTCCTCCATGATGATCATGGTCTCGATGGCGCCGCCGCCAAAGCCGCCATATTCCTCGGCAAAGGGCGCCGCCAGCAGGCCAAGTTCGGCAAAAGAGCGCCAATTATCCCGGCTCCAGCCGCTATCCGACGCCAGAATGGCTTTGCGCGCTTCGAAGCTATAGCGGTCCTGCACAAAACGCTGGACGCTGTTGCGCAGCAAAACCTGTTCTTCCGTGAATGAAAAATCCATGAATCTTCCCCGTTATTGCCAGGTTAAAGCCCCAGCACTGCTTTTGCGATGATATTATGCTGAATTTCATTCGAGCCGCCATAGATGGATGTTTTGCGCATGTTAAGATATTCCGGCGCTATGCCCGCCATGTCCGGCGGGGCATTCAGAAAATTATCACCCTCCAGCCGCATTCCCCGCAAATAGGGCGCGCCATAAACCCCGGCAGCCTCAAGCATCAGTTCCGTAAGGCGTTGCGAAATCTCGGTGCCCTTGATTTTCAGAATCGAGCTTTCCGGCCCCGGCGCTCTACCGGCGCTTTCCGCCGCCAGCATGCGCAGATCGGTATATTCGAGCGCCAGCAATTCCACTTCCACCGCCGCAGTTTTTTGCGCGAAACTGGCGTCTTCGCTCAAGGGGCGGCCTTCCTCCAGCGTTTCCCGCGCCAGCTGTTTCAGGCGCGCCAGCTGTTGTTTGGAGCGCGCCACGCTGGCCATCCCGCTACGCTCATGCCCAAGCAGCATTTTTGCATAGGTCCAGCCTTCATTTTCATTGCCAATCCGGTTGGCAACCGGCGTCCGCACATCTTCGAGGAAAATTTCATTGACCTCATGCCCGCCATCAATGGTGATGATGGGGCGCACGGTGATGCCGGGCGTTTTCATATCGACCAGCAGAAATGAAATACCCGACTGCGGCTTGGCGTCCGCATCGGTGCGCACCAGGCAAAATATCATATCCGCATGCTGCGCCAGCGTGGTCCAGGTCTTCGAGCCATTGATCACATAATGATCGCCGTCCCTGATTGCGCGGGTGCGCAAACTGGCCAGATCGGACCCGGCGCCGGGTTCGGAATAGCCCTGGCACCACCAGTCCGTACCCTGATAAATGCGCGGCAGGTAATAATCCTTCTGCGCCTGCGAGCCATAGGTCCAGATCACCGGCGCGGCAAGATTGAGGCCAAAAGCAATCAGCGGAATGGTTCCGGCCCGCGCGAGTTCATTGCTGAAAATATATTTTTGCGTGGGCGTCCAGCCGGTTCCGCCATATTCGCGCGGCCAGGACGGCGCCACCCAGCCCTTTTTCGCCAGAACCCTGTGCCAGGATAAATATTCTTCCTTGCTCAGTTCGCGCTCAATCTTGCGGCGGCCCCGCAATGAAGCAGGATAATGATCCGCAATAAAGCTGCGCACTTCGTCCTGAAAGGCGATTTCTTCCGGGGTGAATTTAAGATCCATCTGGATTCCCGCTTCTGGGCTGTATGCAGATGGCAGCATAGGCCCGGCGGCGGGGTAATTCAACCGGACTGGCTGGCATCAGCGGGCTGATTCAGTTGAATTTGGCGGGAAGCAACCCGCCATAGACCTTTTCGTAACGCGCCACGCTCGCTGTCCAGTTGCGCTCGGTTTCCACAAATTTGCGGCCAAGTACTTTGACCCTTTCCTGCAAATCCGGCAGGCTTCTGATCAGCCCGATCTGGCGCACCAGATCCTGCGCATCATTTTTGGCGAACAGGAAGCCTGTTTCGCCATGTTTGATCAGCTCATGATGCCCGCCCACATCAGAAGCCAGAACCAGCTTTTTTTGCGCCATGGCCTCAAGCGGCTTCAACGGCGTCACCAGTTCTGTCAGCCGCATCGGCAGGCGCGGGAACACCAGCAGATCGATCAGCCCGTAATATCTGTCCACTTCCGCATGCGGCACCCGGCCGGTAAACACCACCTGGCCGTCAAGGCCAAGCCCCGAGACTGTCTTTTTCAGAAGCTGCTCTTGCGGGCCGCCGCCAACCAGCAGAAGTTTGACGCCAGGCACCGCCTTCAGCAAGGCCGGCATCGCCCGGACCAGGAACTCCAGCCCCTCATAGGCATAGAATGAGCCAAGGAACCCAAGCACCATGCCGTCATCCAGGCCAAGCTGCTTTTTCAGGGCCGCATCCGCCGCATCAAGCGGCGCGAAGCGGTCAATATCAACCGCGTTAGGAATCACGGTGATTTTATCCTGGGGGATTCCCCGCCCGGCAATTTCAGAGCGCAAGCCTTCACATATGGTGGTAACCGCATTGGCGTTCTGGAATACCCAGGATTCAAGCCAGCGCGTGGCGCGGTAGCGCAGGCCCCATTCCGACGCGGTGCCATGATCAACCGCGGCGTCCTCCCAAAATGCGCGGCATTCATACACGACGGGAATAGCATGCTTGCGGCCAGCCCGCACCGCCGCCACACCAGTAAGCGCGGGAGAATGCGCGTGAATAATATCCGGCTTTTTCTCCTGAATGACCTGTTCAATCGTATCCGCCGTCGCGGAAATCAAGGCCAGCTCGTTGAGCACGGGAATTTTTGACGCCAGGCTGTCCCCCATCAGCGTCCGGTGAAAGGTGAAATCCTCAACCACTTCAACCGGCGGCGATGGCGCCGTGTGCTTGGGCGTTGTGACACAGGCAATATCCCAGCCGCGCGCGCGCTGCTCCTGCAGGATGTTCAGCGTCCTGAACGTATACCCGCTATGCAGGGGAACCGAATGGTCAAGAACATGCAAAATGCGCATTGAATGTGTCCCGCAAAACCGGTGTGGCGGTTACCAGACGCCGCGCGTGTCGATCACGAATTTATCCTTCAGAACATCCCGGTCCACATGCAGAAACGCGCTGTGATCGACCAGCAGAACCGCAAGATTGGCCTGCGCCAGCGCCATGTCGAAATCCATCAGGGTGACATTATCCAGCCTTAATTCTACAGGCAGTTCAGACACATGCGGCTCGACAACCAGCAGCTTGGCAATTTTACTCCGGGCCAGCATCTCCACAATATACACCGCCGGGCTTTCGCGCAGATCATCCACATCGGGCTTATAGGCCAGGCCAAACAGGGCAATCACCGGGTCAACCAGCGAACGCGCTTTGGCTTCGATCTTCCTGACGACATAATGCGGCTTTTCATCATTGATCAGGCGCGCGCTGCGGATCAGGCGCGCTTCTTCCGGCGCGCTGTCAACTATGAACCAGGGGTCAACGGCAATGCAATGGCCGCCCACGCCGGGGCCGGGGGTGAGAATATTCACCCGCGGATGCAAATTGGCCATGCGGATCATTTCCCAGACATTGATGCCGAACTTGTCACAGATGACAGACAATTCATTGGCAAAGGCAATGTTGACATCGCGATAAGCGTTTTCGGTCAGCTTGGCCAGTTCGGCGGTGCGCGCATTGGTTACATGGCATTCGCCTTCGACCACGATTTTATACAGCGATACGGCCTGTTGCGCGCATTTGCGGGTCATGCCGCCAATGATGCGGGCATTGTTGACCACTTCTTCGAGAATACGCCCCGGCAATACGCGCTCGGGGCAATGGGCGACGCGGATATCGGACAATTCTCCCATTTGCGTCGGGAAACTCAAATCCTTGCGAAGCCCCGCCAGCAGATTGGTCATCATCTCCGTCGCGCCGATAGGCGAGGTGGATTCAAGAATAATCAGATTGCCTTTTTCCAGCATCGGCGCAATCGACGCCGCAGCCGCCTCGATATAGGAAAGGTCCGGCTGTTTGTCGCCCTTGAACGGAGTAGGCACCGCGATCAGAAACGCATCGGCGGGTTCAGGCGTCATGGCCGCGCGCAGCTTCTTGTCTTCGACAACCCGCCGCACCAGCGCATCCAGATTGGGTTCTCCGAAATGCGGCCTGCCCTGATTGACCGCCTCGACCAGCTCCCTTCTTGTGTCAACGCCGATCACGTCAATGCCTTTTCCGGCAAACACCGCCGCCGTTGGCAAACCAATATAGCCAAGCCCGACGACACAAATCTTATTGACCATTTTCATGTCAGCAATCGCTCCACAATTTTTTCACAGGCCGTTCCATCCCCATAGGGATTGTGCGCCATGCTCATTTTCCTGTACTGGGCGGCATCGTCCAGAAGCCGGGTCGCGCGCTCAATAAGCAGCGCGCCATCGGTGCCGACCAGCTCGACCGTACCGGCCTTCACCGCCTCAGGGCGTTCCGTCGTATCGCGGGTCACCAGCACCGGCTTGCCCAGCGACGGCGCTTCTTCCTGTACCCCCCCCGAATCTGACACGATAAGATAAGCCTGCGCCATCAGATGCACAAAGGACACATAATCCTGCGGCGGGATCAGATGCACATTCGCCAGCCCCTTTAACACGGCTGCCGACTTCTGCACATTGGGATTGAGATGCACCGCATAAACAATGATGACATCCTCACGCGCCGCCAGCTGGGCCAGCGCCGCGCATACCCGGTCCAGCCCGCCGTCAAAATTTTCACGCCGGTGCCCGGTTACAAGTATCATCCGCTTGCCGCTGTCCAGAAACGGAAACCTGCCGTCCAAATCAGCCTTCAGCGCTGCATTGTCGGCAATCATGTCGCGGGTGTGAAACAGGGCGTCAATCACGGTATTGCCGGTAATACATATCTTGGCCGGATCTACCCCTTCGCGCAGCAGATTATCCGCCGATTCGGCAGTTGGGGGAAAATGCAGCGCCGATATAATCGAGGTGCTGCGCCGGTTCATTTCCTCGGGCCAGGGCGAATACAGATTGCCGGTGCGCAGACCCGCCTCCACATGACAGACCGGTATCTGTTCATAGAACGCCGCCAGGCCCGCTGCGAAGGTAGTCGTCGTATCCCCCTGGACAATCAGCCAGTCGGGCCGCCATTCACGCAGAATGCCGGTCAGCCCCTCAAGCACTGCCGAGGTGATGTAATGCAGGCCCTGGGCGCTTTTCATCAGGTCCAGATCATAGTCCGGCTTGATGGCGAAAATCTCCAGCACCTGATCCAGCATCTCGCGGTGCTGCGCCGTGACGCAGACCCGCGAATTAACGCCCGGCTGCGCCTGCAGCCGCCGCACCAGAGGTGCAAGTTTAATCGCTTCAGGCCTGGTTCCGAAAACTGTCAGAATATTCAAGTTAATAACCCGGTAATATTCAAAGTAAAAGCGGCCGGGCATCAGCCGCGATTTGCGCGACAATATCAGCAGCGAGTGTTAACGTTAAATAAAATCCATAGTAATCAGCGCTGAACATGGCAAATGAACATTTGTTGAATGTTCAGCCCGTCTTTCCACTCACCCCCGCCTGTTCAAACGTCGCCATGCCCGCATGGGTGACGGCGGCGGACCGGACAACAAATTTCGTTGTAGTTCCATTATTATTATGCTGCCAGTTTCTTCACTGCTTTGACGAAATCTGCTCAAACACCCGGCGCGGACACGTCAAAATATTCCTTTAACCCACTGGCGCTTGTAAGCATCAGGCGCTCATACATAACAACGGGTATTTCCGGATTGTCTTTAAATCGTTTATCTGGCCCGCCGTTTTTGTTGATATAGCGCCAGGTACGATCCACAATCTTAGCGTCAGAGGGAACGGATTCTTTTTCAATGAATCGTGTGGGAGATATGTCTATCTCCAGATCATTATAGGAAACAGCGCCAATCTTGCCGCCATCATAAACCAAAACCCGCTCTGGAAAAAAATAGAGTTTCTGCTTACCGCAAGGCAGTATCGGTACTTCGATATTTGTTTTCACATAGGGAGGCTGCCCCATGAAAAAAACAACGGCTTCTCGCCTTATCAGGGCGCCGGCCCCTGCATGATATTTTGGATCGGTCACATCCGCTTGTGCTTCGATATGCCATTTGCGGGTGCAAAATTTCAGCTTTTCAAACCCTTCAATCAGCGCTTGATACCTCGATTCCGCTTCCGGCTCAAAATCATAGAAAAGAATAGTCGTTTTGCGGAATTGGTCGCACCAATATGCAGGTGTGAACCGCCCCGGGATTGCCGGAGGCTCCAACTCATGAGTAAAACATGAATAGAAGGAGCCACTATGAGCAAGACAACGAACAAATTTTCACCTGAGGTGCGTGCCCGGGCGGTGCAGATGGTATTGGATCACGAGGGCGATTATCCGTCACGCTGGTCAGCGGTGGCGTCAGTTGCCGACAAGATTGGTTGCGCGCCGCAGACGCTTCACGAATGGGTGAGGAAGGCTGAGCTCGATAGTGGCAAGCGTGCTGGCGTGCCGACGGATACCGCCGAGAAGCTGAAGGCGCTGGAACGCGAGAACCGCGAGCTTCGGCAAGCCAATGAGATTCTCCGCATATTTGTACCTGAACCTTCAGGATAGGCTTTGGGTGTCGGATTTTACTTATGT
>CAYGDL010000051.1:0-14571 GCA_964348545.1 uncultured Alphaproteobacteria bacterium
GCACGCAACAATACGCCATCGACGCCAACTGGAAACTGCTGACCGAAAACAGCGTTGATGGCTATCACGCCATGACCACCCATGCGACCTATATGGATTATCTGGGCAATAGCGGCGCACTGGCGCGGGTGGGCATGGCGGGCGGCGCGCATGCGCTGGGCAATGGCCATGCGGTGATCGAATATACCTCGCCCTGGGGCCGGCCGATTGCGCAATGGGTACCCACCTGGGGCGAAGCGGCCCAACAGGATGTGGAAGACATCAAGGCGCGGCTGGTTGCCCGCACCGGCGCAGAAAAGGCCGAACGCATGGCCAGCCTGAACCGTAATCTGTTGATCTTTCCCAATCTGATCATCAATGACGTGATGGCGATTACCGTGCGCACCTTTTATCCACTGGCCCCGGATCGCATGACGGTCAATGCCTGGGCCATGGGACCACAGGAGGAAAGCGCGGCCATGCGCGAACGCCGCCTGTTCAACTTTCTGGAATTTCTCGGCCCCGGCGGATTTGCCACGCCCGATGATGTGGAGGCGCTGGAAATGTGCCAGCGCGGCTATAAAAACATTCAGGCAGTCGGCTGGAACGATATATCCAAGGGCATGCTACGCGAAAAACCCGGAACCAATGATGAATTGCAGATGCGCGCCTTCTGGAAGCACTGGAACCTGTTAATGACAAGTACAGCGATGGAAGCAGTCGCTGAATAGATAAGGACAGCAAGATGATTGAAAAACAATCCAGCAATAGCCGTAGCCAATATGTCATCGATGATGGCGATGGCGGGCTGTTCAAGGTGGCGCGCACCGCCTTTGTCGAATCTGAAGTGTTGATGCAGGAGCAAAAACGCATCTTTGATCGATGCTGGCTGTATCTGGGGCATGAGTCCGAGGTCGCCAAACCCGGTGATTTTGTCACCCGCGCCATTTCCGGGCGCAATCTGATTTTCAATCGCGACAGAAGCGGCGCGGTCAACGCATTCTACAATACCTGCACCCATCGCGGCGCCTTTGTGTGCCGCGAAGCCAAAGGCAATTCGAAGGTCTTCCAGTGTTTCTATCATGGCTGGGCCTTTTCCGATGAAGGCAAGCTGATCGACCAGCCGGGCAAGGACGCCTATTGCGCGCACTTCAATGAGGATGGCTCCAGCAATCTGGCGCGTGTGGAGCGCCTGGAAAATTATCGCGGTCTGTATTTTCTCAATTTTGACCGCAATGCAGTGTCACTCGACAGCTATCTGGGGGGCGTGAAGGAATATATCGATCTGGTCATGGATCAGGCCGAAACCGGCATGGAAGTGGTGGGCGGCACGCAAGCATACGCCATCGACGCGAACTGGAAACTGCTGTGTGAGAACAGCATTGATGGCTATCACGCGGCCATGACCCACGCTACCTATATGGATTATCTCGCCAACACGGTGGGCAGCATGACCAATGTGGGGATGAGCGGCGGCGGGCGGCAATTGGGCGGTGGTCATGCAGTCATCGAATATTCCGCCCCCTGGGGGCGCCCGGTCGCGCAATCTGTTCCCGCCTGGGGCGAGCAGGGAAAAAAACAGATCGCCGATATACTGGCCCGGCTGACCCGCGATCATGGTGAGGAGCGGGCAAAGCGGATGGCGTTGATGAACCGCAATATTCTGATTTTCCCGAATCTGGTGCTGAACGACATTATGGCGATCACCCTGCGCGCCTTCTATCCCATGGCGCCGGACCGCATGCATGTGAACGCCTGGGCGCTGGCCCCGCGTGAGGAACTTTCCGATATGCGCGAACGCCGCCTGTTCAACTTTCTCGAATTTCTGGGGCCGGGCGGTTTCGCCACGCCCGATGATGTGGAGGCGCTGGAAATGTGCCAGCGCGGCTATAAAAATCTGCATGCCGTCGCCTGGAACGATATTTCCAAGGGCATGAACCGCGAGCAGCCCGGCACCACGGACGAATTGCAGATGCGCGCCTTCTGGCGGCAATGGAACACACTTATGACGGCAAAGGAGGCGGCGGAATGAGCCAGGCCATGACAAAGGGCGCTAACGCGCCGGAAATGACCCGCCATGATTTTGAAGACTTTCTATATATGGAGGCGGCCCTGCTCGATGAATGGCGGCTGACGGAATGGCTGGCGCTGTTCACCGATGACGCGCGCTATATGGTGCCTTCCACGGATTGCACGGATGCCTCGACGCCTGCGGATTCGCTGTTCTATATCGCCGATGACCGTTTCCGCCTGGGCGAGCGGGTGTTGCGGCTGAACAAAAAGACCGCCCATGCGGAATGGCCGCGCTCCAAAACCCGGCATATGGTGCATAATGTCCGCATACGAAGCGTTGCGGGGAATGTCCATGCGGTGACATGCAACTTTGTCACCTACCGCACCAAGAACGATGTCACCAATACCTATATCGGCCATCATGAATACAAGATTGTGGTGGGTGCGGAAGGGCCGAAGATTGTCGAAAAACGCTCGGTGCTGGATCTGGATTCGATCCGCGCGCTCGGCAAGATCAGCATTATTATTTGAGGGTTAAATCAATGGGCATGGATTTCAGATACAAAAAGCTGGGCTATGTGGCGCTCAACGTCACCGATATGGAAAAGTCGGCGGCGTTCTATGCGAATATGGTGGGGCTGGACCCTTCCGGCGATGGCGCGGATGGCTGCAAATTTTTCCGGTGCAGCAATGACCATCACAATATCATCCTGTATCCGGGCAAGGTTGGCGGTCTGAAGCGGGTCGGCTGGGAAATGGAAGACGACCGCAATCTGGACATGGCGTTCGGGCATTTCAGTGAGATCGGCCTGAAGCCGCACTGGATTGACACGGCGGAATCAAACGCCCTGTGCCAGGGCCGCACTTTTCGTATGACCGAACCCAATACCGGCGCGACATTTGAATATTACGCCACCATCACCCAGTTTGTGCCGAACTATTCGCAGAAAATCACCAAGATCGCGCGGCTGGGCCATGTGGTGCTGAGCGTCGTGAATTTCGACGAGACGCTGAAGTTCTTCACCGAGCAGTTGAATTACCGGGTGTCGGATTATATCAGCGGCATCATCGCCTTTACCCGCTGTTTTCCGAACCCCTATCATCACAGTCTGGCCATCGGCAAGGCGAATGAAAACCGCCTGAACCACGTGAATTTCATGGTCACGGATATTGATGATGTGGGCCGTGGCAATGTGCGCGCGCGCCATATGCAGGTGCCGATTGTCTATGGGCCGGGGCGCCATCCGCCATCTGACAGTATTTTTCTGTATTTTCTCGACCCGGACGAAACCACCATCGAATTCAGCTTCGGCATGGAGGAATTTCCCGAACATGATGCGCGCCCGCCGCGCATGCTTGCCGCCGGGCTGGAAACCATTGACTATTGGGGCGGCTTTCCCGACCCCCGCTTCGCCGCCAAGGGCGTCATTGAAACTGTTGGATAGGAGAGAGCCATGAGCGGAGCACATGCAGGGCGCGTCGCCATCGTTACCGGCGCGGCGCAGGGTATTGGCCGGGCCATCGCCGAACGGCTGGCGGCGGAGGGTGCGAACCTGATGCTGTCGGATTCCAACGGGGATGGGTTGAAAAAAGCCGCCGATATTGTGGCGGGCAAAGGCAAGGTGGAAATCATCACCCATGTCGGGGACATGGCCGATGAAGCCGTCGTCAACGCCATGGTGGACGCCACCATGAAGCGCTGGGGAAAAATCGATATTCTGGTCAATAATGCGGGCGGTGGTGTGATCAAGCCGTTTCTGGAGCATACGCCGGAAACCCTGCGCCTGACCATTGACCGCAATCTGTGGACGGCCATCTGGTGCTGCCGCGCGGTGCTGCCGCATATGAAGGCGGCGAAATATGGACGCATCGTCAGCATTGGCGCGGATAGCGTGCGCAACGGTCTGTGGGACCATGCGGCCTATAATGCGGCCAAGGGTGGCGTACACGGATTAACGGCGGGGCTGGCGCGGGAATTTGCGCTGGACGGCATTACCGTGAATACGGTCGCGCCCTGCGCGGTGGCGACCCCGCAACTGGAAGCTTTCATGGGAAAAGGCATTGCGCTAATCGAAAAATTCATCGGTGTCATACCCATGGGCCGCGCAGGCGACATGCGCGAAATTGCCTCCGCCGTCAGCTATTTTGCATCCAGCGAGGCTTCCTTTGTCACCGGCCAGGTGGTCAGCGTCAATGGCGGCAGCACGATGCTCTGAACACGGAACATTCATATGAAAACCATCGACATCCACGCCCATATCGTGCCGCAGGATTTTCCCGTTGATCCCTCGGGTGGTAAAAATGACCGTTGGCCCTGCATGCAGTGCGATGCGAAAGACCCCACAAGGGCCACTGTCATGATCGGCGGCAAACCGTTCCGTCCGGTCGATGACCGCTGCTGGAATGTCGACCGGCGTCTGGGCAGCATGGCCGAGGATGGTGTGGATATTCAGGTGCTGTCGCCCATGCCGGAGCTGCTGTCCTATTGGTTCAATGTTGAAGAAACCGTGGTGATGGGGCGGCATATTGCGCAAACCCTGCGCAATATGATTGATCGCGCGCCCGCGCATTTTTACGGGCTTGGCATGGTTCCGTTACAGGATCCGGACCGGGCGGCCGAAGAGCTTGTGGTTCTGAAGCGCGATTATGGTCTGCACGGGGTGCAGATCGGCACGCATGTCATGGGCAAGGATTTGGGCGATCCGCGCTTTAAGGTGTTTTTCGCTGCGGCCCAGGAAGTTGGCATGGCCGTGTTTGTGCATGGCCTGCAACCCGTGGGCGAAGAACGCTGGGGGACGAATCCGCTTATGGGCGGCCTGCTTGGCTATCCGCTGGACAGCGCCATTGCCGCCGCATCCCTGATCAATGGACAGGTGATGCGGGCGCATCCGGAATTGCGGTTGGGCTTCAGCCATGGCGGCGGATCGGCGATGACGGTGATCAACCGCCTGCAAAAAGTCTGGAAAAGCGCGCCGCAAATGGCCGCCACCATGCCCGAGGCGCCGCTCGAAACCGCGCGCAAATTCTATTATGACACGCTGGTGTATGAACCCGCTTTGCTACGCGCGATAAAGGAACTGTTTGGCGCGGACCGGCTGATGATCGGCACCGATGATCCGTTCCCGATTCGCCAGACCAAACCTGGCGACTTCCTGCGCGAATGCGGTGTCAGCGAGGCCGAGCTTCCCGGCATATTGGGCGGCAACGCCCTGCGCTTTCTGGGTATTGCCGGATAAGCGGCCTGTCAGGCGGCTACATGGGTTGTGCGCTGCAAGATTGCATTTGATGCGGCGTCAATTTCCATTTGCCCCAGCAGGCGGATTTTATTGGGTGCGTTCCATCCAACCAAATGAATGGCGCCCGCCTGAATAAGGGGTTTTTTCAATAGATGGGGGCGCTGTTGCAGCAGCGCCAGGCAGCGATCCGTGTCAAGCGCCTGTTTAAAATCTGCGGGCAGTGTGCGCCAGGCGGCGGTGCGTTTATCAATCAGCATTTGCCAGCCATATGCATCAATCCATCCGCTGATCAATGATTTCTCAAGCCGGCAAGATTCAATATCTATAAACTGGTGAGAAAGACCCCGTTCCTGGACCCACCGGCGCGCGCGCTGCGTCTCGCGGCACGCCCTCCCCCCCAACAACCGCACCATGATCCGCCTTTCAACATTTTTTTATGACTATTTGATGAAGGGTCCCACATCCTGGGCGGTATTGTATGTGACGATGATCACATAATAATTCAGCCAGCATCACTCAATTACGGATTAATCGCCGCAGCAAAGCGAAATCAGCGCCCCAGATCACCAAATGTGACGGTTTTCGAGTTCGCCGGAAGCTCGATCAGCATGCCGTCGAAGGCGATATGTGTCGCAAGCCCCTGTATATCCGTGCCGCGCAGGAAGATCCGGTTCCCTATCCAGGCCGGGATGGGCGGGATCAGATGCGTCAATACCAGATGCGCGACACCGGCGGCATTTGCAGTTTCCGCCGCGTCCTGTGGCGAGGCGTGATAGTCGGGAATATCGGCCATGATTTTTGCCGTCACCGGTTTTTGCGCACGGGCGGCGGCGGCGGCAAGAGCTGTAATTGATTTATCCATCGCTTCATGCAGCAGCACATCGGCCCCTTTGGCATGTTCGGCCAGGCTTTGCGACTTATGCGTGTCGCCGGAAAATACGACAGCCCGTCCTTTATAGTCGAAGCGATATCCATAGGCCGGCACAACCGGCGGATGCGCCACCGCAAAGGCGGTTACGATCAGTCCATTATTTTGATAAACCACTTTGCTTTGCATATCCTTCAAGGGCGTTCCGTCCGCATTGGCGATTTCCTGGGCTCGCATGGGGCCATTGGCGGGTTTCAGAAAATCGGCCCCGTGGTGGGCAATGCGGTAAAAATCGTCCGGCGCGAAGGCTTCGGAAAATCCTGACACGATCCGCTCAATGCCTGGGCCGCCAAACACCGGCAAGGGCGCTGGCCGTTGCTGCACCCAGCTTTGCAATCGCGCTTCCGGTAAGTCGGCAATGTGATCGGAGTGAAAATGCGTCAGAAACACGCCCGCCAGGCGATCCAGCGGCAGGCGCCATTGCGCCACCCGTGCGAACGAACCCGAACCCGCGTCAACCACGAATATCTTGCCCGCTGCGAATACCAGATTACAGGCTGGACGGCGCACGGAATTCGCCAGTGGAGACCCGCTGCCGCACACCGCAACGCGCAACGCATCCTCGGCCAGCAGGCCGTCATGACGGGCCTCCAATGTGCGGTCAATTGTGCGCGCAATCACCAGATCCTGTACGGCGGGCACAAAATAGAGCGCCGCTCCGCCCGCCAGGATCAGCCCTGAAAAGACGGCCAGTACGATACAGATATATTTGGCGATTCGATTCATTGCGTGTGTCCTTTTGGTGTTAGCCGTGTGACATGCCCCATTTTTCGACCGGGTCGCGGCGCATCCTTGCCGTAGAGATGCAGGCAGGTTCCTGCTTGCCGCGCATATTCGGCCCATTGCGTCACGTCATCGCCGATCAGATTGCGCATTTCCGCATCCGAATGGCGCGACGCATCGCCCAGCGGCCAGCCACAGATCGCGCGGACATGCTGTTCGAACTGACTGACGGCGCAGGCGTCCAGGGTCCAGTGACCTGAATTATGAACCCGTGGCGCGAATTCATTCACCGCCAGCGATCCATCGCGCAATATAAACAGTTCCACGCCGATGACGCCAATATAGTCCAGCGCCAGTGCGATGCGCATGGCCTTGGCCCTGGCGGCGTCTGCCAGATCGTCAGCTATTGCGGCCGGCACCCGGCTGACATCCAGAATGCCGTCGCGATGAATATTTTCCGGTGGATCATAACAGGTGACGGCCCCATCCAGTCCGCGCGCCGCAATGACGGAAATTTCGCGTTCAAAGTCCACAAAGCCTTCCAGTATGGCGGGTGCGCCGTCCGTCGCGGTCCAGGCGCCCGCCACATCCGATGGTGTGCGCAACAGCGCCTGGCCGCGCCCGTCATAACCCAATCGCCGGGTTTTCAGGATTGCAGGCAGGCCGATCTGCGCCACGGCCAGCGCAAGTCCGGCGGTGTCATCGACGGCAGCGAAGGGCGCGGTAGTAATGCCAAGATCGCGGAGAAAGGTTTTTTCCGTCAGCCGGTCCTGCGCGATGCGCAACGGCTCAATACCCGGGCGCACCGCCACATGGTTCGCGATGCGCTCTACACAGTCGACAGGCACATTTTCGAATTCATAGGTCACCACATCGACACTGGCGGCAAACGCCCTACAGGCGGCTGCATCGTCATATTCCGCCAGGGTAATGCTGTCACAGACATGGGTGCCGGGATTATCGCCAGGCGGACAGAAAATATGTGATTTCAGCCCCAGACGCGCCGCCGCGAGCGCCAGCATGCGGCCAAGCTGACCGCCGCCCAGAATGCCAACGGTGCTGCCCGGCTTGAGCACCACGATCAGGCTGTATCAGAGGGGTTCAGGGCGACCGCCTGGGTCTGGCGCGCACGCCATGCATCCAGCCGTTTCGCCAGTGCAGGGTCATGCAGCGCCAGCACGGCAACCGCCAGCAGCGCGGCATTGACGGCGCCCGCTTCGCCAATCGCCAATGTCCCCACCGGAATACCCGGCGGCATCTGCACGATCGACAACAGGCTGTCCTGGCCCTTCAGGGCCTTGCTTTCAATCGGCACACCGAATACCGGCAGCGGCGTCAGCGCAGCCGTCATGCCCGGCAAATGGGCAGCCCCGCCAGCCCCGGCAATAAGGATCTGCAATCCCCGGCCACGGGCCGTTTTGGCATAGTCATAGAGCCGTTCGGGTGTCCGGTGGGCAGACACAATCCTGGTTTCAAACGGGGCTTTCAGGGCCTTTAGCGTGTCCGCAGCGTGACGCATGGTCGGCCAGTCGGACTGGCTGCCCATAATGATGCCGATCAACGGTAGGGTCTTGGCCATGGCCATTCATTCCTGCCACAAAAAAGCGACGATTATAGGGGGGATGCCGCCGGGCGCAAGCCGCATCGCACATTATTTGGACTATTTGGTGGAGATCATTAACGATTTTGAGGGTAAGATTGCGCTTACAATTGGCTTGGCCTATCCGGATAGCTATAGAAGCAGAATGAAAATCACCGATTCGAAACCCTTGGCCGGTGTGCGCCCTGTGGCGTCGTCGACCGCTGCCAAAGTGCGTTCCGGGCAAACATCAACGGCGCGGGGGCCAGTTGATTCAACCAGCATTTTGGGCATCCCCGAGGCCGAATTCACCCCCAAAGTGCGCGATGCCATTATGGGCCTGATGCAGGAAGTTGACCGCTTCCGCCAGGAACTGGAGCGCGCCAAAAGCCGTATTGAGCATCTGGAAAAACTGTCGGAAAATGACCCGCTGATCCCGATTCTGAACCGGCGCGGCTTCATTCGCGAAATGACGCGGGTAAAAAGTTTCGTTGATCGCTATGACACGCCCGCCGCGCTGGTGTTTTTTGATCTCAACAATTTCAAACCGGTCAATGACACCTTTGGCCATGCTGTGGGCGACAGCGTGTTGCAGCGGGTTGCGCAG
This sequence comes from uncultured Alphaproteobacteria bacterium, assembly GCA_964348545.1. Lineage (GTDB taxonomy): Bacteria > Pseudomonadota > Alphaproteobacteria > UBA11222 > UBA11222 > UBA11222. The sequence goes on from CAYGDL010000051.1 coordinate 9,066, forward strand.
GTTTTGCTGGAGAATACCCGTGATTCCGACATTGTGGGACGCCTGGGGGGTGATGAGTTTGGCGTAATCCTGGTCAATAACAGCGCCGACGTGGCGGCCATCAAGGCACAGAAATTGGCTGATTCCATCGCCGAGCAACGTTTTGTGACAGATGGAAAAACATATGGCGTAACGGCGTCCTATGGCACCTATATTTTCGAGCCGGGCGATGATCCCGCCCATGCGCTGGCCAAAGCGGATCAGGCCATGTACGCTTCCAAGCGTGGGCGCAAACCAATATAGCCAAAATAGCCAATGACCGATCACGCCTATCTGCGCTTTGCTGGCGCCCCCCCGATTGGCGCGCCGCTATGTCGTCTTGATGAATTGACCGCAGATGGCGTCAGGGGATTTGAATTTGGCGAAGATGTCCGGCGGTTTGTCATGTTCATCGTGTGGCGGGCTGGCGAATTGCGTGGCTATGTCAATGATTGCCCGCATGCGCATACGCCGCTTGATTACATGCCGGACAGGTTTTTTAATCTCGAAAAATCGCATCTGCTATGTGGTACGCATGGCGCCCTGTTTCGTGTTGAGGATGGTCATTGCGTGTCAGGCCCCTGCAAGGGCCGCAACCTGACGCCGGTGCCGGTGCGCCTGGACGGAGAGCTTATCCGCATTGGCTGATTTTGGCCGCTGTCGATATCGTGAAACTGTAATATAGTCCCTGTATAAATCCCTCAAACAAGAAAGGGAGGCTGGTTATGACCAACACGCGGGACAAAGCGGATATTGGCGCATTAATAGCGCAGCGTCTTAGCCGCCGCACGGTTATGGGCGGCATTATTGCCGCTTCCGGGCTTGCGATGACTTCAGGGATTTCACTGCGTGGCGCGCGCGCGCAAGAGGGCGTAAGCGCGTCAAGCCTGACTTATGAAGAGCTGCCGCATGGGCTGGATGAGACGTTTCATGTGGCGCCAGCGCATAATGCGCAGGTGCTGATCCGCTGGGGGGATCCTGTCTATCCCGATGCGCCGCCCTTTGATCCGCTGCGTCAGACCGCTGCGGCGCAGGAACGGCAATTTGGGTTTAATAATGATTTTGTGGCTTTTGTACCGTTGCCGCCCAATTCAAAAAAATCAGACCATGGCCTGCTCTGCGTTAATCATGAATTCACCAATGCGGTCATGATGTTTCCAGGGCTTGTCTCGTGGATGCAGGCCAAAATTGAAGGCGCGGCAGGCATAACGGCGCAAACTGTGTTGGGCAATACGGTGGAATTGAGCCGCGAACAGGTGGAAGTGGAAATGGCGGCGCATGGCCATTCCATAGTGGAAATCAAACTGCGCAAAGGCGAATGGAAGCTGGTGAAGGATAGTCCGTTCAACCGGCGTTTCAGCATGCTGTCAACGCCCATGCGTCTGTCAGGGCCGGCGGCGGGTCATGCGCGACTTAAAACGTCTGCTGATCCTTCCGGCGCAAATGTCATCGGTACACTGAACAATTGTGCGGGCGGTGTAACGCCCTGGGGTACGGTGCTGACGGCCGAGGAAAATTTCAACTTCTATTTTTCCGGCGATGCTTCTGCGGGCAGCGAGGCGGACAATTATGCGCGCCATGGCATAAAAGGCGAGCCGCGTTTTCAGTGGGCGCGCTTTCATGACCGGTTTAATGTCGAAAAAGAACCGAACGAGCCAAACCGTTTTGGCTGGGTGGTGGAGATTGACCCGTATAATTCCCGGGCCGTTCCGATCAAGCGCACGGCGCTTGGCCGTTTCAAGCATGAGGGGGCGACCGTCACCCTGTCCCGGGACGGGCGGGCGGTGGTCTATAGCGGCGATGATGAACGCTTTCAGCATGTCTATCGCTATGTCAGCACCCGCAGCTATGACGCCAATAACCGCGAGGCCAATCTTTCCCTGCTGGATGATGGCGTTTTGTCGGTCGCCAAATTCGAGGCCGATGGCCGCCTGGTCTGGATGCCGCTGATATGGGGCCAGGGGCCGCTGACGCCGGAAAATGGCTTCACAACACAGGCCGATGTGCTGATCGAAACGCGCCGCGCCGCAGAGCTGCTGGGCGCCACAAAGATGGATCGCCCGGAAGATATAGAGGTAAACCCTGTCAATGGTCGTGTCTATCTGGTGCTGACCAGCAACGACAAGCGCCAGGAAGGGCAGATTGACGCTGCCAATCCGCGCGCCAACAACAAATTCGGACATATTCTGGAACTGGCCCCACCGGTTGCACAGGGCCAGGCCCCCGATCACGCGGCGGATGAATTTCGCTGGGATATTTTTCTGCTGGCGGGCGATCCATCCGATCTGAATGCAGGCGCGCGCTATCATCCACAAACAAGCCGGGACGGCTGGCTGACCACACCGGACAATATCGCCTTTGACAGTCGCGGACGCATGTGGATCGCCAGCGATGGCGCCAATGATAATGGCTTTGCCGATGGCGTCTGGGCAACCGATGTGGAGGGGCCGGGGCGCGCGCTGACCCGTCATTTTCTGCGCACGCCGCGCGGCGCGGAAATGTGCGGCCCATGCTTTACGCCTGATGACGCCACCCTGTTTGTCGCTGTGCAGCATCCAGGACAGGAGCCGGGATCGACATTCGATTCACCTTCAACGCGCTGGCCGGATTTTGATGACGCCATGCCGCCACGCCCCGCCATTGTCGCTATCACTGCGAGGGGAAAACCCATTGGTGGATAATTATAGAGACCCGCGCCTGCCCGGACCGGTAACGCCGGCCCCCCTTTTGGCCCGGCAAACTTCCCGGATGCGCCGCGCCATCGAATGCGTTAGGCTCCCGTAGCAACTATATCCATAAAGGCGGGGAAGCATGTCCAAACAGCCAAAATTCTCACCGGCGCCGACGCCTGAGACCCAGCATTACTGGGATGGAACCAAACGCGGCGAATTGCTGATTCAACAATGTGACGCCTGTGCAAAATATTATTTCCCGCCACGGCCGTTCTGCCCGGGCTGCGCCTCGCGCAAGGTGAGCGTAAAAAAATCCAGCGGCAAGGCCACCCTGTACAGCTATGTCATCAGCCATCAATTGCGCGCCGGTCAGGAACCGTTCGCCATTGCCGTGGTCGAACTGGCCGAAGGCCCCCGCATGATGACCAATATTGTTGGTTGCCCGCAAACGCCAGAGGCGTTGCAACTGGACATGCCCCTGGAGGTCATTTTTGAAGTCTGGGACGAAAACATCACGCTCCCCAAATTCAAACCCGCCAATTCGTAAAGGGAGCCGATCAGATGAAAAGCAAATCCATCGCCATTGTTGGCGCAGCGGAAACCACCAGACTGGGCGTTATTCCGGATATGTCGGAAATCATGCTGCATGCCGATGCTGCGCTTAACGCCATGGCCGATGCCGGGCTTAAACCATCGGACATTGATGGCGTTGCCACAGCCGGATTGTGGCCGACCGATCTGGCATATTATCTGGGCATTACACCGACCTGGGCCGATGGCACACTTGTGGGCGGCTGTTCTTTCATGCTGCATGTGCGCCATGCTGCGGCGGCCATCAATGAAGGCCTTTGCAATACGGTTCTGATCACGCATGGCGAAAGTGGCCGTTCGCGCGTTGCGGCGGCCGGTTTTCCGGGCGGCGGGCGACAATCGCTGCTGGCGCAGTTTGAGCAGCCCTATGGAATTATGGGGCCGACCACCATGTTCACCATTCCCGCATTGCGCTATCTGAAAAAATACAATGTGCATCTCGACAAGCTTGCTAATGTGGCAGTGGTGCAACGTGAATGGGCGGCGAAGAACCCGCGCGCCACCAGCCGCGAACTGATCACGCTGGACGATGTGTATAATGCCCGCATGATCGCCTGGCCGTTCACCAAGCTGATGTGTTGTCTGGTGACTGATGGCGGCGGCGCTCTGATCCTGACGAGGGCCGACCGCGCCAGGGACATGCCGCAAAAGCCGGTTTACATTGCCGGTACCGGCGAAAGCGTAGAAACCCCGTTGATTAGCCAGATGGAAGATTTCACCTCCTCCAAAGCCTTCCGCGTGTCCGGTAAAAAAGCCTTTGAGGAAGCCGGCATCGTCCACAAGGATGTGGACCATCTGATGATCTATGACGCCTTCGCGCATCTGCCGCTATATGGGCTGGAGGATCTGGGTTTCTGCAAACCCGGCGAGGCTGGTGATTTTATCTGGGAACGCAACACCGCGCCGGGCGGCAAACTGCCGGTCAACACCAATGGCGGCGGTCTCAGCTATATGCATTCCGGCATGTATGGCATGTATGCGTTGCAGGAAAGCGTGCGTCAGATGCGCGGCACGGCGGCGGCGCAGGTTCCCAATGCCAGACTGTCTGTTTGTCACGGAGTGGGCGGCATGTTCGCCGCCAGCGGCACCATCATCATGAGCAACGAGGCCCCCTAAGCGAAGCACAAACCCCACCAGTTAAGGTAAGCTTCTAAAGCAGAGGGGAGAGGAGTGCCGCGCCCGGCATTTCCTTCCCCTGCGCGGCAATCCAGCGCCACATATTGTCATTCTGAGCGACTTGTCCCTCGAAGCTCCCGAAGGGAGCGAAGTGGGAAGCGAAGCATCCCCCTCTTGGGAACGCGGGGCGGGAGATCCTTCGCCTTGGCGTAACTCTGAATTGCTCTCGCTTTTATGGAAGTGGCGCTTTCCTGAAATCAGTTATTATTTGATCTGAATCAAATACCAGCAGCCCCCCACAAGCTAGCCTCCAGCCTTACGATCTGTAAACGGAGAATAAAGGCTATGAGTGATGGTGGGTTGCTGTTCCTGGGTTTAACGGTGGTTGCTTTCGGTCTGTATGGCGCTGTCGTGTTATGGCTGACATTTACGTATCATGATCATCAAAAGCTGCTGACCGATGATTAATGATGCGCCGTTGATCTGGCGGTTATTTTTTCTCAACCACTTCAACAGGGCCGCCAGCGGCCTTCCATTCGCCAAAGCCGCCGCGCATATGCGCCACGGGGGTTAATCCCATTTCATGCACCGCCAATCCGGCCAGCGCAGAGCGCAATCCGCCGGCGCAAAAGATGATGAATTTCTTGCCGGATTGAAAGCGTTCCTTGGCATAGGGGCTGTCCGGATCAACCCAGAATTCCAGCATGCCGCGCGGCACATGCCAGGCGCCGGGGATCGCGCCATCGCGCCACAGTTCACGCACGTCGCGAATATCGATCAGTTCAACATTCGGATCGTCTTTTATCTTCATCACCTCGGCCACAGTCATCGTTTCGATCACCGTTTCCGCTTCCTCGCAGAGCTGTTTAACGCCTTTTTTGATCATGGCAGGTCCCCTTGAATGCTGACTAAATTTGGGCAGAGCATAGTACATTCGGTATCATTTGACCAGATTATGCGCTAAACAGCCCGGATGACACCCGTATCCGTCACTAATACCCCTTCGCGCCAGCCGATTTCGAATAATCTCAAAGGCATATTGCTGATGCTCGTTTCGGGCGTCGCGGTTTCGTGCATGTCCGGGGTGATCCTGCATCTGGTCAAAACCC
>CAYGDL010000052.1:0-14447 GCA_964348545.1 uncultured Alphaproteobacteria bacterium
GTCCGGTCAGTTCATAGAGCGCCAATGCCGCGCGGCTCATTTGCGCATAATCATCGAGAATTTCTGCGCCCGATGTTTTTCCCGCGCACCAGGAATGGCTGATGTGGCCATCCGCGCTGAGCATGTTCTGTGTGATAAATTCAAAGGCGCGCGCCGCCATCTCAAACCAGCTTGGACGGTCAAACACGGCTGCGGCGTTGGCCAGGGCGGCAATCATCATGCCGTTCCAGTCGGCCAGAACTTTGTCATCGCGGGCGGGCGCGATGCGCGCTTCACGCACCGGCAGCAATTTGGCGCGCAGCAGCGCCAGGCGCCGTTCATCGGCATCGGAGCTCAGACCAAAATCCTTTAAGCGATTGAGAATATTAATGGATTCCCAATTTCCCACGGGCGTCACATCATAATGCTGTTTGAAAAATTTGGCGTCCATGCGCAGCAGATTATCTATTTCCGCCTCATCCCAGACATAATATTTGCCCTCGACGCCTTCACTGTCCGCGTCCAGCGAAGCGGCGAAGGCGCCCTCGGGAAGCACCATGTCGCGCTGCACCCAGGCCACGGTTTCAAACAGACGCCAGGCATAAAGCGTGGAATGGGTTCCCGGCCAGACCTGGGTCAGAAGGTCGATAAACTGTGCATTGTCATAGAGCATTTTTTCAAAATGCGGGACCAGCCATTTTTCGTCCGTTGAATAACGCGATATACCGCCGCCCAGATGATCGAAAATGCCGCCCTGGCAGATATTTTCCAGGGTCGCATGCAATAATTTTAATTGCCCGTCATCATGGCTGCGCAAATAGCCGCGCCAGAGCATTTCAAAAATCGAAGCCTGGGGAAATTTGGGTGCGCCTTTCAGGCCGCCATGGGCGGGATCGATCTGGCGCGCAAGGCCGCGCACCGCCTGATCGAGAATGTCAAAACTCAGCATGCCTTGTGTAGAGGTTTGGCTCATTTGTTCCAGCGCCTGTTTCAGCGCGTCCCTGTTATTTGCAATTTTACCCGGCTCGGACATATAGACTTGGTGAACTTCGCGCAAGATATCCCGGAAGGCAGGCCGCCCATGCGCTGATTTTGGCGGAAAATAGGTGCCGCCCCAAAACGGTTCGCCATCCGAGGTTAGAAACATGGTCAGCGGCCAGCCGCCGGGCTGTCCCAGTAAGGCCAGTGAATGCATGTAAATGGCGTCAATATCGGGGCGCTCCTCACGATCCACCTTGATATTGACGAAAAGCTCATTCATAAGCTCGGCCACATCCGGATCTTCAAAGCTTTCATGCGCCATGACATGGCACCAGTGACAGGCCGCATAGCCAATTGAAAGCAGCACCGGTTTGCCATATTTGCGGGCCGTCCTGAAGGCTTCGTCCCCCCAGGGATGCCAATGAACGGGGTTATCTTTATGCTGTAGCAAATAGGGACTGGTTTCCCGGTCCAGCATATTTCGCGACATGGCGCGGTCCTTCGAATTCCATGATAAGATATGGCAGCAACATAGCCGCGCAGGACTATTCCAGCAAGCGAGGAAGACCATGAAAATCACCTTTAATATTGACTGCACCCCGGCCGAAGCCCGGAGCTTTTTTGGATTGCCCGATGTCGCGCCAATGCAGGATCGGATGCTCCAGGAAATGGAGGCGCAGTTCAGGAAAAATGCCGGAGCCATGGATATTGAAGGTTTGTTCAAGGGGTTTTTAACAGGCGCGGGCAATCCCTTGGAACGCTGGCAGGAATTTTTTCGCACGGCCACAGCGGCGCGGGGAAATAGTGACAGTGCGTGATACGGCGCGATGAACGGTGCGCCACAGACGATATTCGCCATGGCGACAGCACCTGGACGGGCCGGTGTGGCGGTGCTGCGGTTGTCGGGCCCAGATGCCGGGTCTATTGTGGCAAGGCTGGCGGGACCATTGCCGCTTGCGCGTAAGGCCGTATTGCGTAATTTTAGAGACTTATCCGGGCAAGCAATAGACCGGGGATTGTTATTATGGTTTCCTGCACCTGATAGTTTTACAGGCGAGTCTGTGGCTGAGTTTCATCTGCATGGTGGCCGCGCTGTGGTGGATCGCTTTTTGCAGGCCCTGGCGCAATTTCCCGGTGCGCGGCCGGCCCATGCCGGGGAATTTACCCGGCGGGCCTTTGACAATGGCAAACTGGATTTGACGGCGGTTGAGGGTCTTGCTGATCTGGTGGCGGCCGAAACCGAGGGCCAGCGCCGTCAGGCCCTGCGTCAGATGGAAGGCCGGTTGGGGGCAGTCTATGAGGATTGGCGCAGTCGGCTAATGCTGGCGCTGGCCTGTCTAGAAGCTCAAATTGACTTTTCCGATGAGGAATTACCTGACGGGCTGGAGCAAAGCGCGGAACAGGCACTGCTGCAACTTCGGGGAGAAATGGAGGCGCATCTTGCAGATGGATATCGCGGCGAGATTTTACGGCGCGGCTTTCGGATAGTCATTCTGGGTGCCCCTAATGTCGGAAAATCCAGTCTTCTCAATATGTTGACCAGACGTGATGCGGCTATTGTAACGCCTGAAGCAGGCACGACCAGGGATGTGATAGAGGTTAGTCTGGATCTGGGCGGCTATCTGGTCACGCTGGCGGATACGGCGGGTCTGCGTCATACCGAAGATATGATTGAGGCTGAGGGCATAAAGCGCGCCACCGGGCAGGCGGTGAAGGCCGATCTCAAATTACTGATATTTGATGCGGCGCGCTGGCCGGAAGGAGATAGCAGCACTATGCTGTGGCGGGATAAGGCGGCCCTGTGTGTGGTGAATAAAATCGATCTGCACCCTGAAAAGGCGTCGGAGGTCATGGCCCGGAATTTTATTCCGGTTTCGATACAAACGGGCGAAGGCATGGATATTCTGTTGGAGAATATCCAGAATATTGTGTCGGCGCAATTGCAGGGGGGCGAAACGCCAGGCCTGACGCGGGAGCGGCATCGCCATGAATTGAACCAGTGCGTCGAAAATCTTGATCGGGCGCTGTCGGCAGGTGAAAAAGCATCGGAGCTTGTGGCGGAGGATGTCCGTCTTGCGATGCGGGCGCTGGGGCGAATTACGGGTCGCGCCGGGGTGGAAGATATGCTGGATCTGGTGTTTGCGGAGTTCTGCATCGGGAAATAATGTTTCACGTGAAACATTGGAACGGTTTTTTGACAATTCAGATGGCCCCGGCTAGGGTGGTGACATGACGGAAATCAGCAAACTCTCCAAAAGCCGCTATGACGTGATTGTCGTGGGCGGCGGCCATGCGGGCTGTGAAGCCGCCGCCGCCGCCGCGCGTGTTGGGGCGGACACGCTATTGCTGACGCATAAGTTTGAGACATTGGGTGAAATGTCCTGCAACCCGGCTATTGGTGGTCTGGGCAAAGGGCATTTGGTGCGTGAGATTGATGCGCTGGATGGCTTGATGGGGCGGGTTGCCGATGCGGCCGGAATTCAGTTCCGCTTGCTGAATCGCCGTAAAGGTCCCGCCGTTCGTGGACCGCGTGCTCAGGCTGACCGTAAATTATATCGACAAAATATGCGGGCGGCTCTGGCGGCGACCGATGGGTTGGATATTTATGCCGAAGCCGCTGGTGATTTTGAGATTGTCGATGGTCGTCTTACCGCCGTGGTCACGGAAGCAGGAGAGCGCATTGCCTGTGGGGCCGTGGTTTTGACGACGGGCACTTTTTTGAATGGCCTAATCCATATGGGAGAGTTTACCCAGCCGGCTGGCCGGGTAGGCGAAGCGCCGACGCTGGCTTTGGCGAAAACCCTGTATGGGTTGAATCTGCGCATGGGCAGGCTAAAAACGGGTACACCGCCACGGCTGAACGGCAAGACCATTGATTGGTCAGGTTTGGAGGAGCAGCCCGGCGACACGCCGCCCACGCCTTTTTCATTTCTGACAGAAGCGATCACGACGCCTCAGATGAGCTGTCACATTACCCACACGACGCCAGCCATGCATGCAATCATTCGGGATAATCTGCATCGCGCGCCGATTTATTCAGGGCAGATCGCCGGGACGGGTCCGCGTTATTGCCCGTCGATCGAGGATAAGGTGGTGCGCTTTGCTGAAAAAGCCGGGCATCAGATATTTCTGGAGCCGGAGGGGCTGGAGTCGGACTGGATTTATCCCAATGGCATTTCCACATCGCTACCCGAATCGGTGCAGCACGACATGGTGCGCGCCATTCCTGGCCTTGAGCATGCGGAGTTTTTCCGGCCCGGCTACGCCATAGAATATGATTTTGTGGATCCACGCGAATTACGGCCTACGCTTGAAACCATCTCTGTAAAGGGGCTGTTTTTGGCGGGCCAGATTAATGGCACCACCGGCTATGAAGAAGCGGCCGCGCAGGGTCTGATGGCGGGGCTGAATGCGGCCCGTATCGTCGGGGGCGGCGAGGGCGTAGCACTGGATCGGGCGACGGCCTATATCGGGGTGATGATTGATGATCTGACCAGCAAGGGTGTGACGGAACCCTATCGCATGTTTACATCCCGGGCGGAATATCGCTTAAGTCTGCGCGCCGACAATGCCGATCAGCGATTAAGCGGGCTGGGTCAGCAATGGGGCTGTGTCCTGGGCGCCAGGGCGGCGCACTTCAATGTCAGGCAGCAGCACTTGCAGCGCGCCCGCCAGGCTTTACAGGGGTTAAGTCTCAGCCCTTCGCAAGCGGCTCGGCATGGCATTCAGATCAATCAGGACGGGCTGCCCCGCTCAGCCCTGAATTTGCTCAGCTATAAGGGGGTTGATTTGCAGCGCCTGGCAACGATCTGGCCGCAATTGGGTGAAATCTCACCAGTGATTGCCGAGCAGATCGAGATCGACGCCCAATATGACACCTATCTGCAACGCCAGGAAGCCGATATAGTGGCGTTTCGAAAGGATGAGGCCCTGTATCTTCCCGCCGATCTGGATTATGCCAGCATTGTGGGCCTTTCTATCGAGGTTCGGCAAAAACTGGCAGCGGCGGCGCCGGCAACTTTAGGGCAGGCGGCGCGCCTGGAGGGGGTGACTCCAGCGGCGCTGACAACGCTTCTGGTGCATGTCAAAAAGCATCCCATCGCCAGGCTCGCGTGACAGGCAGCGGCTCCAGCTACGGGTCGGCTGAGTTTCAGGCGGAGTTCGGCACACCCGATGGCGTTATGATGCAATTGGGACAGTATGCGGCGCTCCTGAATAAATGGCAGGCAAGCATTAATCTGGTCAGCAGGCATAGTCTGGCCGAGCTTTGGCAGCGCCATATGCGTGACAGCGCGCAGCTCATGCATTATTGCGACCCGGCTCAGTCCCCCTGGCTGGATATTGGCAGCGGGGCAGGCTTTCCTGGTCTTGTTCTGGCGATCCTGTTGGCGGACCGGCTGGGTTCTCCGATACAATTGGTTGAGAGCGATCAGCGAAAATCTGTCTTTCTGCGTGAGGTCATTCGGGCCACCAATGCCCCGGCTCTGGTTCATGATGTGCGGGCTGAAAGTCTTTCAACACAGATAATAGGGGGTCCGGCTGAGATTATTACAGCCAGGGCGCTGGCCTCGGTTCATGAGATTTTGGAGCTTACCGCCCCCATATCCGATTTGGATACAGTTTATTTATTATTAAAGGGACAAGATGTAGATGATGAGTTGACAGAGGCCGCAAAATATAGAAGATTAACCGTGAAGCAGCATCCAAGCCGGACCATTTCGGCGAGCAAGGTGCTGATACTCACGGAGGTTGCCCGTGTCTGATTCATTGATTTCCAAGCCGTTTTCTTCGTCCCTGAATGTTTCACGTGAAACATTTCCACAGTCTGCACCACGAATTATTGCTATCGCCAATCAGAAGGGCGGGGTCGGAAAAACCACGACGGCGATAAATCTTGGAACGGCGCTTGCAGCCAGTGGCGAGCAGGTTCTGGTGGTTGATATAGACCCGCAAGGTAATGCCAGCACGGGGCTGGGGATCACGAAAGAATCCCGGCACTGTTCGGTCTATGAAGTTCTGATGGGTGAAGCGACTTTGTCCGACGCGGTGCAAGCTTCCGCCGTGCCAGGTCTATTCGTACTGCCTTCATCGGTTGATCTTTCCGGAGCGGAGCTGGAGCTGATCAACATGCCGAGACGCAATTTTCGTTTGCGTGACGTTTTGCATGATGCGGACGAAACGGAACACAAATTTACTTATATATTGGTCGATTGTCCCCCGGCATTGTCGCTGTTGACTGTCAATGCGCTGGCGGCGGCCGACTCCATATTGGTGCCCTTGCAATGCGAATTTTTTGCGCTGGAAGGGTTGAGCCAATTATTACACACCGTGGAAATGGTTCGCGATACGCTAAACCCCATTCTCGAAATTCAGGGCGTGGTGCTGACCATGTTTGATTCGCGCAATAATTTGTCGGATCAGGTGGCGCTGGATGTGCGTGGATTTTTGGGAACGAAAGTTTATGATACGGTTATCCCCCGAAATGTTCGCGTCTCGGAGGCCCCTTCCTATGGCAAACCGGTGCTGATCTATGATATGCATTGTGCTGGCAGTCGGGCCTATATCAAGCTGGCGGGAGAAATTCTCCGGCAAGAGCGACAAGCTCAAGCCGCCTGACAAATTGGCGGGGTATCCTATGGCGGATGATGTAAGGCGGCAGAAACTTGGGCGCGGTTTATCGTCCTTATTGGGGGATGATCGCACCCCTTTTGGCCGCGCCATGCCATCGCGGACACCCTTTCAGGTGTCGGTGGGCAATCTCCGGCCCAATCAGTTGCAGCCCCGTAAAAGATTTGATGAGGCGTCCCTGAAGGAATTATCCGATTCCATTCGTGAAAAGGGCATTTTACAACCCATTTTGGTTCGGCCCATTGCCAATCTTGCGGAACATTATGAAATTGTCGCGGGTGAACGGCGCTGGCGGGCAGCACAAATGGCGCGGTTGCATGACGTGCCCGTTCTGGTCAAAAACATGAGCGACACGGAAAGCCTGGAAATTGCGCTGATTGAGAATATTCAGCGCGCCGATCTCAATGCCATGGACGAGGCGCGGGGCTATGCCCGTTTGATGGATGAATTTGAGCATTCTCAGGAGGATGTCGGGCGTGTCGTCGGCAAAAGCCGCAGCCATGTCGCCAATATGCTTCGGTTGCTGGCGCTGCCGGAATCCATACAGCGGATGCTGGAAGATGGACGCCTTAGCGCCGGCCATGGCCGCGCTTTAATCACCGCCGCCGATCCCGAAGCCCTGGCCCAGCAAATAGTGACCGGCAAGCTGTCGGTACGTGATGCGGAAGCCCTTGCAAAGGGCCGCACACCCGCCGCGCCAAAAGCCCCCGCTGTGGCAAAAGATCCCAACACGAAAGCTTTGGAAGATCAAATTTCCGAAGGACTGGGACTTAAAGTGACGATTACAAACCATCCGGATTTAAGCGGCGTCATCTCCATCCAGTATAAAACCCTGGAACAGCTTGAGGATGTTTATCTACGCCTGCTCGCCACACCGAAAAATCCTGGTTATTAGAGCGTGATGAATTCAGGTTGAATCACCTCAAGCACAGTGTCACCCCGCACCTGGTGCGGGGTCCAGGGTTCCAAACTCAGGCTTTAGGGTATGGCTCCTGGACCCCGGAATAAATCCGGGGTGACAGACCGAGATTGTGGTATGGACAAACCTAAACGCATACCGCTCTAAAGCGAAGCATCCCCTTTAATTAGCTCAGAAGCTTTGACAGGACGCCATCAAGTAATAGTCGGCCACGGGGCGTGGTTTTGATATGGTCGCCATGGCGCAGCAACAGGCCCTGCGACAGTAATTCGTGCAAGCTGTCGGTGGGCAGGCATGAACCCGACAATGACTCAAAGCGCGATGTGGATATTCCCTCTTGCAGGCGCAACCCCATCATCAGCATTTCGACAGACTGATCACGCCCGCTCAGCGCCTCGCAGGTTTCGCGGCCTGCTTTCAGCCAGCGTTCTGGCTTGCGAAAATTGGCCGTCGCATAGACTGCGCCATCACGATGCAGCCGCCCATGCGCGCCAGGGCCGATGCCTGCATATTCGCCATAGCGCCAGTAAACCAGATTATGCCGGGATTCCTCGCCCGGCCGCGCGTGGTTTGAAATTTCATAAGCAGATAGTCCGTGTACGTCGCATATTTGCTGAGTCGCTTCATAAAGATCAGCGGCAAGATCCCCCTGCATCGGCGTGAATTGGCCACGTTTTACGGCGCCTTCAAAGCCCGTGCCGGGTTCAATCGTAAGCTGATAGAGCGACAAATGGTCCGCTGCCATTTCGATGGCACTGTGCAGTTCGGCCTGCCATTGCGACGGTGTCTGGTCTGGTCGGGCATAAATCAGATCAAACGACATGCGTGCAAAATATTTACGCGCCAGCTCCACGGCGGCACGCGCTTCACTGGCGCTGTGTCCACGCCCCAGAAATTTCAGATCAGCATCATTCAACGCCTGTACGCCCAGCGACACGCGGTTGACGCCCGCAGCCGCAAAGCCTGCCAGTTTATTGGCTTCGACACTGGTTGGGTTTGCCTCCAGCGTAATTTCGGCATTTGCGTCCAATTTCCAGCGCAGGCCGATCTGGTTAATTACTGCGGCTACTGTTGCAGGGGGCATTAAGGATGGCGTACCGCCTCCAAAAAATATACTCCGTACACGTCGTATTCCGATTTCGCATGCAGTCGCGTCAATTTCATTCAACAGCGCGTGACGCCATCGGTCCTGATCCACGTTTTCACGCACATGGCTGTTGAAATCGCAATAGGGGCATTTTGACAGGCAGAACGGCCAATGCACATAGACCGCAAAGCCGGGATCAGCATATTCATTTTGCAAAACAGGCATTGATCATCTGCTTGAAAGCCTGAGCGCGGTGGCTGATCGCATGTTTGGCGTCCGGCTCCATTTCACCAAAGCTGATGTCATATCCATCCGCCATAAAAATCGGATCATAGCCAAAGCCCCGGTTGCCGCGCGGCGGGAAAACCAATTGTCCATGCACCTCGCCCTGAAAAGTTTCGCAATGCCCATCGGGCCAGCATAGCGCCAGCACGCACACGAAATGCGCGCGCCGGTCCTGGCTGCGGTTGCGCGTCAGCTCATCCTGCACACGCAGCATGGCGCGCGAAAAATCCTTGTGCGGTCCGGCCCAGCGCGCGGAATAAATTCCCGGCTGTCCATCCAGCCCCGACACGCACAGCCCGCTATCATCGCTCAACGCGAGGATGCCACTGGCGGATGTAGCGGCGCGCGCCTTAAGCTCGGCATTTTCAACAAAGCTGATGCCTGTTTCTTCCGGTTCAGCCAGGCCGAGCGCACCGGCATTCACTACTTCAATATCAAATGGTCGCAACAGATCGGCGATCTCGCGCAGCTTGCCCGCATTATGGCTGGCCAGCACCAGCTTTTTTTCATGGCGGGCGGAGCGGCGCATCTACAGGCCCGCGATGGCGGCCTGCTGCATGGCCGTCAATTCGCCGACGCCTTTTTTCGCCAGCGCCATGAGTGCGGAAAAATCAGTTTCGGAAAACGGCTTTTGTTCCGCCGTGCCCTGAATCTCGATAATGCCGCCTGTGCCGGTAATGACAAAATTCGCATCCACTTCGGCTTCACTGTCTTCTGGATAATCCAGATCCAGCAGGGGAACACCCTTGAAAATGCCACAGGAAACAGCAGCCACCGAATCCAGCAGCGGCATTTCCCGGATCAGTCCGGTTTTCTGCATCCATTTGAAACATTGCGCCAGCGCCACATAGCCCCCCGTGATGGATGCGGTGCGGGTGCCGCCATCGGCCTGAATGACATCGCAATCCACCACAATCTGACGTTCGCCCATGCCCTCGAACGCCACCACGCCGCGCAGGGCACGCCCGATCAGGCGCTGAATTTCCTGGGTGCGTCCGCCCTGTTTGCCGGCCGCCGCCTCACGCCGCATGCGTTCATTGGTGGAACGCGGCAGCATGCCATATTCCGCCGTCACCCAGCCGCGCCCGCCGCCACGCAGAAACGGCGGCACGCTTTGCTCCAGGGTTGCAGTGCACAGCACATGCGTGTCGCCAAAGCGCACAAAGCACGAGCCTTCGGCCTGGCGCGAATAGCCCGGCTCAAAACTGACTTTACGCATTTCACTGGGGGCGCGTCCGGATGGCCGCATGCTGGGTTCCTTGAGTTGGGTGAGAAAAGCTATGCGCTGTCTATATAGATCAAAGCAGGACGAATTGGTATCCGCCTTTTGCCTGCGCTTAGTGCATTTACGATCCTCATGGCGCCGTTTGACGCCATGAGGATGATGCAAATGTTTCTACACTTTCAGCCGGCCCGCCGCGTCGCGGATTTCCGGTCCATGCACCCGGGCGCGGCCATCGCCGAATTTACCATCGCGGGCGCGCAGGGTTTCCTTCAGCCCGTGTTCCTTGACCGACCGGCGATAGCCCTCGGCGGCAGGCGCCAGGTGCCCGCGCGCGTCATTTTCACAAGCCAGCCGTTGCAGTGTGCGCGCGCCCATCAATTCCAGCCCCAGATTGACGATCCGCTTGTTGGCAGCCAGCAGCGCCGGATCAATAAGCGCCATGCGGTCCAGCAGGCCTTCCACCTCGGCCTCCAGCAGATCACGCGGCACCGCCTTTAACACCAGGCCGATATCGGCGGCTTCGCTTCCCGTCACGCTGTCGCCGGTCAGCAGCAGCCGTTTGGCCCATTGCGGCCCTGTATTGTACAGCCACATCTGATTAGGCAGCGACCCCAGATCGCGAGCGGGCGGAAATGCGAACGTCGCATCGTCAGATGCGATGACCATGTCGCACAACAATGCGATGTCGGTGCCGCCTGCCAGACAATAGCCATGCACCTGGGCGATCACCGGCTTGTGCATATCAAACAGCGCCATGCGAAACCGCTGCGCGCGTTCCAGATGCCAGATGTCATCATCAATGTCGCGGCCACGCCGGTAATTTTTCCCCTCGGGCCGTTTGGGGCCGGGTGGCGGCGCCAGATCATAACCGGCGCTGAAACATTCACCCGCGCCTTTCACGACCACCGCATGCACGCTGGCGTCGTCATCGGCTTCCCACAATGCATCCTGCATTTCGCGCAGCAAATCGTTACTCAACGCATTGCGCTTTTGCGGCCGGTTCAGAATGATCCGCGCCCGCCCATTTTCCGTTTCATAGAGAATGTTCTCATACATCGGCGTTCTCCCAGTTGGATTTGCGCCTAGTAAAGCACAACTCACCGTGGTTTATATATGGCAATGGCGGCGCTTAGCGAGCTCTATAACACCGGTTACCATCAGCCGGACAGTAACAGGGAGGATCAGCAAATGGCCGAGGCAACCAAGGCGAACTGTTGGGGCGATGATGCGGAATATGATTATGAAAGCATCGTTGATGAACTGAACCGCTATTTGCGGCTGAAAGCGACGCCCATCGGCATGAAGCGGTTCAGGACTGTGGCCGAAATGGAGGCGGTGCCGCGCATCCGCCGCCCAGACCCGAAAGAGAAACTCGCCACCGACCAGATTGTCGGCCAGTGTCGCTGGATCGGCTACACCATCGGCATCACCATGGATAATCTGATGGGCGCGCAATGCGGCGCGGTGATTGGCCTGCATCCACGCGATCCGGAATGGCTTAGCGGCGATCGCATGAATGGCGTCTGGTACGGCACGCTGGAAGATAGCGCGGCGCATCAGGCGGCGATGTCCTGCGCTTCCTATGGCGACTATGAAGCGATGGCGGTGTCGCCGTTGACTTCCGGGCGGCTTGGCAATCCGGATATCTGTCTGATTTACGCCACGCCGGGGCAGATGATTACCTTCATTAACGGGTTGCAATATCGCGCCTATAAAAAGCTGAGCTTTTCCTGTGTAGGCGAAAGCGCGTGCGCGGATTCCTGGGGTAATGCGCTGGCCACCGGCGAACCTTCAGTGTCGATCCCCTGTTATGCCGAACGCAAATTCGGCGGCGTGCAGGATGACGAACTGTTAATGGCGCTGCCGCCCAGCTTTCTGCCCAAGGTCGTGGAAGGACTTGCCGCTCTCAGCAAAAACGGCTTGCGCTACCCAATCCCCAATCACGGCATCCAGAAATCACCCCTCGACAGCATCGCCACCAGCTATGGCGGCAAGGGGATTTAGAGCCATACCCTTCTTTATCCCGGCAGATAGATCCCGCCATTTACATGGATGGTCTGGCCGGTGATGTAGGACGCCCCCTCGGAGGTTAGAAACACCATGGTGGCGGCGATTTCGTCGGGCTTGCCGACACGGCCCATGGGTACGGATTTGCCAAGGTCCGCCAGTTCGGTTCCAGGAATCACGCCTTCCAGCCGGTCATGCCAGATAATGCCTGGCGCAATGTCATTGACGGTGACGCCATATTTGGCGAGATCGAGCGCCGTGGAGCGGGTAAAGCCGGTGATTGCCGCCTTGGCCGCCGCGTACGGCCCCTGGCCCTTGCCCGGATGATAGGCATAGAGCGAGGCGACATTGACGATGCGCCCATAGCCCTTGCTGACCATGGCTTCGCTGAAGGCGCGGGTCATGTAAAAGGTGCCGGTGATATTGACATTCATCACCCGGTGCCAGGTCTTGCTGTCCATCTCCCAGGGTTTGGCCGCGCCCTGAATGCCGGCATTGTTGATCAGATGCGCCACATGAATGCCGCGCGCCCTGAGCGTGGCGGCAAGCTCGTTGACCGCTTCTTCCTTGGTGACATCCAGCGGAAAGAAACTGATCTGGCTGTGAAATTCTTTGGGCACGGTTTCCAGCCAGGGCGTGTAATCCTCCCGCCGCCGATCTGTGGCAATAACCTGATGGCCCGCCGCGCACAGCGCCTTTGCCGTGGCCGTACCCAATCCGCCCAGGGCGCCGGTTAGAATTGTATGTCCTCTGCTGCTCATGGCTTGTTTCTCTTTCTCAAAATGGTTGCAAGTTTAACCCGGCAGATACAGCCCGCCATTGACATGGATGGTTTGCCCGGTGATGTAGGACGCGCCCTCCGACACCAGAAACGCCACGGTGGCGGCGATTTCATCGGGCCGTCCAACGCGCCCCGCCGGAATCCTTGAAAATGTATCTTCAACGCGCAATGTCGGCATCAGCCCATCAAGGCGTGGATGCATGATAAAGCCGGGTGCAATGTCATTGACCGTTATGCCATATTTGGCGAGATCAAGCGCCGTCGAACGGGTATAGCCGGTGATCGCCGCCTTGGCAGCGGCGTAGGGACCCTGGCCCGGACCTGGATGATAGGCATAGAGCGAGGCGACATTCACAATACGGCCAAAGCCCTTGTTGACCATGGCTTCGCTGAAGGCGCGGGTCATGTAGAAGGTGCCGGAAATATTGACATTCATCACCCGGTCCCAGGTCTTGGTCTCCATCTTCCAGGGTTTGGCGTTACCCTGAATGCCTGCATTGTTGACCAGATAGGCGACATGAATGCCGCGCGCAGTCAGGGTGGCGGCAAGCTCGTTCACAGCTTCTTCCTTGGAGACATCGAGCGGGAAAAAACTGACCTGATCGCGTATCGCCGCCGGTAGCGCGTCACGCCATGCCGGAAAATCTTCGGCGCGCCGATCCGTGGCGATAACCGGAATGCCCATGGCGCATACGGCCTGTGTCATGGCCGTGCCAAGCCCGCCCAGCGCACCGGTGATAATCGCATGTCCTCTGCTCATGATTTCTCTCCCCGCTTTGTTTATTTTCTTATTTCCAGGATAGACGCACCGGCACGCCCGGCGATAGCGTAAACTTTAGATGATTATCCCGGCAGATACAGGCCGCCATTCACATGAATAGTTTGACCGGTGATATAGGAAGCGCCTTCCGAACACAAAAACGCCACGGTCGCGCCGATTTCTTCCGGGCGTCCATTGCGGCCCATGGGGACTGCGCTGCTCATACCTTCGCGCACACTGTCCTGCACGACGCCTTCCAGCCTTGGGTGCCAGATCAGGCCGGGCGCAATGGCGTTTACCGTAACGCCGTAGCGCGCCAGATCAAGCGCAGTTGAGCGCGTATAGCCAGTGATCGCCGCCTTGCCTGCGGCATATGGCCCCTGACCGCGCCCCGCATCATAGGCCGCCACAGAGGCCAGATTGACAATACGGCCAAAGCCCTTATTGACCATCGCCTCGCTGAACGCGCGCGTCATGTAAAACGTGCCGGTGATGTTGACATTCATCACCCGATGCCAGGTCTTTGTGTCCATCGTCCAGGGTTTGCCCGCACCCTGAATGCCCGCATTATTGATCAGATAAGCGACATCGATCTTGCGCGCCGCCAGTGTCGCCGCCAGTTCATTGACGGGTTCTTCTTTGGTGACATCAAGCGGATAGAAGCTGACCATATCGCGTATGCCGGCCGGCAGCGCCGCGCGCCAGGCCTCAAAATCCTCCGGTCGGCGATCCGTGGCGATAACCTGAATACCCATCGCGCAGAGTTTTTCCGTCATGGCGGTGCCCAACCCGCCC
>CAYGDL010000053.1:0-14160 GCA_964348545.1 uncultured Alphaproteobacteria bacterium
ACTTCCGGCAGGCCGAACTGCGCCGAGGCGACGCCA
Organism: uncultured Alphaproteobacteria bacterium; assembly: GCA_964348545.1. Taxonomy (GTDB): domain Bacteria; phylum Pseudomonadota; class Alphaproteobacteria; order UBA11222; family UBA11222; genus UBA11222. The sequence goes on from CAYGDL010000053.1 coordinate 37, forward strand.
ACGCGATAGTGGCAGCACAAGGCCACTTCCAGTCCCCCGCCCAGCGCCGTGCCGTGAATCGCCGCGACGATGGGCTTGGAGCTGCCTTCCATCATATTCTGCACATCCGTCAGGCTGGCGCCCTGTGGCCCGCCCGAACCCAGTTCGGTAATATCCGCGCCTGCAATAAACGTGCGTCCCGCACAGACCAGCACCACGGCCTTCACCGCCGGGTCGGCAACCGCCTGCTGGACGCCTTTGTGCAACCCATCGCGCACCGGGCCGCTCAGCGCATTGACCGGCGGGCTGTTCAAGGTCAGCACCGCAATGCCGTCACGAATATCAAGATCGGTTACCTGATTAATGGCCGTCATAGAGGTATCTCCCTGTGCATATTATATGTTTGAACATAGCATAGCGGCTTCATCAGGCCATGAACAGCCGATCAGCAGACAAATTGCAAGAATAGCCTCTGGGCACTACTGGCCCTTCAGCATCCGGTCAGCGGCGAGACTAAAACACACTTAAAACGGAATGACTCTAGCGCATGGACGGGGCCAAAATCACGCTTATCCTAATCGCGGAAATTTACAAACTGCAACGGCAGTTCCGTCTTCATGGCTTTCACCGTTGCGATGGCGTCCTGTAGATCATCGCGCGCCTTGCCGGTCACACGCACCTCATCGCCCTGGATGGCGGCCTGGACTTTCAGTTTGGTTTCCTTCAGATCCCTGACGATTTTTTTGGCCAGATCCTTGTCGATGCCCTGTTTGATCACTACGGTCTGGCGCACCGACTGGCCGGCGGCTTTTTCGGGGTCTTTATATTCCAGCACACCGGCCTCAATCTTGCGGCGCGCCATATGGCCTTGTAGTAATTCATGCATCTGCTTGAGTTTCAGATCATCATCGGCGTTCAGAATAAGGGCTTCATCCTTGCGCTCGATTTTGCATTTGGAACCCTTGAAGTCATAACGGGTAGCAATTTCGCGCACCATGTTCTGTACGGCGTTATCGACTTCGGCCATTTCGGTCTTGGCGACAATATCAAAGGACGGCATCGGCGATTCTCTCCAATAAAGCGGTAATCTTTGGAGTATAGTATAGCCATAGCAAGTCGCAGGAGTCTTTCATTCATGAGCAGTAATACCGGCAACTCTGGCACGAGGGCCTGGCAGGCGGCGGATGCGCGCCACCATATCCACCCCTTTACCGATGCGGCGGCGCTGGCGGCCAAGGGGGCGCGGGTCATTGTGCGCGCCGACGGGGTGTGGATCGAGGATAGTGAGGGCCACCGCATTCTGGACGGCATGGCGGGCCTGTGGTGCGTCAATGTCGGCTATGGCAACCGCGAACTGGCGGATGCGGGCTACAAGGCGCTGTGCGATCTGCCTTATTACAATGCGTTTTTCCAGACCACACACCCTTACGCGGCGGAACTGTCGGCCAAGCTGGCCTCGATTACGCCGCCGGGGCTGGACCGGGTGCTGTTCGCCAATTCCGGGTCCGAGGCCAATGACACCATTATCAAGCTGACCCGCTATTACTGGAACCTGCAGGGCAGGCCCAAAAAGAAAATCATGATCGGGCGCAGGCTGGGCTATCACGGGGTGACGCTGGGGGCGGCGTCGCTGTCGGGGCTGACGCCGATGCATCCGCAATGGGATTTGCCGCTGCCGGGCTTTGTGCATGTCGATGCGCCCTATTGGTATGGCGAGGGTGGCGATCTTTCACCCGATGAATTCGGTGTGAAGGCGGCGCGCGCGCTGGAGACGAAAATACTTGAGTTGGGGGCGGAAAATGTCGCCGCCTTTATCGGCGAGCCGCTACAGGGTGCGGGCGGGGTGATCATTCCGCCCGACAGCTATTGGCCGGAAATACAGCGTATTTGCGCGGAACATGACATTTTGCTGATTGCCGACGAAGTGATCTGCGGTTTTGGGCGCACCGGCAAATGGTTTGGCTGCGACAGCTTCAACATCAAGCCGGATTTCATGACCCTGGCCAAGGGGCTGTCATCCGGCTATGTGCCGATTTCGGCTGTGATGCTGGGCGCGCGCGTGGGTGATGCGATTGCCAACGCCAATGAAGAACTGGCGCATGGCTATACCTATTCCGGCCATCCGGTGGCCTGTGCGGTGGCGCTGAAAAATATCGAGATTCTGGAACGCGACAGGCTGGTGGAGCGGGCCGGCAATGATATCGGCCCTTATCTGCAATCGGCGCTGGGCGGTTTGCGCGATCACCCGCTGGTCGGCGAAGTGCGTGGGCTGGGCATGATCGGCGCGGTGGAACTGGTGGCGGACAAAGCCGCCCGGCGACATTTTGCACCAGAGCATGAGGTCGGCATGCGCTGCCGCAACCATTGTTTTTCCAATGATCTGATCATGCGGGCAATCCGTGACACCATGGTGGTTAGCCCGCCGCTAACCATTACGCGCACCGAGATTGATGAATTGATCCGCCGCGCCCGCCACTGTCTCGACCTGACGGCAAAAGATCTGTCCATTCTGGCATGGTAAATTTTTCTTAACCCTGCGCCATAATTTGTGACGGATGAACAGAAGCGTAAGTTTTTTAGCGTTTCAAATCTCCCGGCTATTGAAACGTCATTGGCTGCTTCCTATGTCTGATCCATGAGCGGCCCCTCGTGTGCCCGGCCCTGTGTTGCCCCCCCGCTAGCAGGTCTGGGCCGGACCGCCCCGGCATCGGAATACCCCTCCCGATGCCATATGCGCTTTGCGCATAGACGCCCGGTTGGCCCGCACCGACTGGGCGTCACTTTTTTTACGCGCTATTTCGCCCCTGCGCCCAGGGTTTTAACGCCAATTTCATAGACATTTGGCGACAGGCCGGGCGTCTTTACGATGCGGTTCAGCGCCGCGCTTGCATGGGTCCGGGTGGGCGCATCAAAGCGCCGCCATTGGTCCATCGCGGTCAGCAAGCGCGCGGCGATCTGGGCGTTGATCTTGTCCAATGTCAAAACCTGATCCGCGAAAAAGCGATAGCCCGACCCATCGGCGGCATTAAAATGCCGCTGATTGCCATGGCAGAACGCCCCGATCAGGGATCGCACCCGGTTGGGGTTTTCAAAGCTGAAATCGCGATGCTGCAACAGGGCCGCGACCTTTGTCAGCGTATCGGGCAATGGCGATACGGCCTGAACTGTGAACCATTTATCCAGAACCAGGGCGTCCGTGCGCCAGCGGCCATAAAAATCATCGAGTGCAAGTTGGCGTTCGGGCGCATCCACCTGCGCCAGTATGGATAGCGCGGCAATACTATCCGTCATGTTATTGGCATTGCGATAATGCGCCATCGCCATATCGGTCATTGCGCCATCCGCCGTCAGATAGGCCAGTGCGCAATTGCGTAAGGCGCGCTGCCCCGCCTCGGCGGCGTCCGGCGAATAAAGACGGTTGCTTGCATTCGCCTGATACGCCGTCAGTAGCGGTTCGCGAAGCGCCACCGCGATTTCACCGCGCAGGGTTTGGCGCGCCGCCTGCACAGCCGCCACATTGATCACCTGCATGTGGCGGGCGATTTCCTGTTCAGATGGCAATGTAAGCGTGGAGGCCACAAAGGCCTTTTCCAGTTTCACATCGCCCAACAATGCCGCAAGCGCGGCAATAAATTGTGGATCCTGCAGGGGCGGTTCACCCCGTGCAATGCGCGCGGCATTATCGCCTAACAGGCGCAGGGCATATTGCTGTCCTGCCTCCCAGCGATTGAACGCATCACTGTCATGCGCCAGCAGGAAGGCCTGAATGCCGGATGCAGGCGGCGTTTTGACGATGACAGGTGCGGAAAATTCGCGGAACAGCGAAGCTACCGGCTCGGAAGCGATAGCCTCAAAATGAAATGTTTGTTGTCTGTCCGTTAGTTCAAGTACGCACGCAGTACCCGGAATTTCTGCGCCGCCCTGATCCAGTAATCCGAATGCGACAGGAATATGCAGCGGCGGGCAATCCGGTCTTCCAGGCATATTTTGGGTAAGCGTCAGGGAATAATTTTGCGCGGCCGCATCATAAACTTCTTTCACCGAAATCTCCGGCGTGCCGGGCAGGGCATACCATTGGTAAAATTGCGTCAGGCTTTTGCCGCCCGCCTGCTCCATGGCGCCTACAAAATCCTCAATCGTCGCCGCTGTGCCATCATGGCGTTGTAAATATTGTTGCAGCCCTTTGGCGAACGCATCCCGGCCGATCAGGGTTTGCAGCATGCGCACCAGCTCGGCGCCTTTTTCATAGACCGTGGCGGTATAGAAATTATTGATCTCGATATAGCTGTCGGGGCGCACCGGATGCGCCAACGGGCCTGCATCCTCGGCAAACTGGCGCGCGCGCAGGGCGCGTACATCCTCAATGCGCGCCACGGCGGGGGACCGCATGTCAGCGTAAAATTCCTGGTCGCGAAACACCGTCAGGCCTTCTTTCAGGCTAAGCTGAAACCAGTCGCGGCAGGTCACCCGGTTACCGGTCCAGTTATGGAAATATTCATGGGCAATCACCCGCTCGATGCCGGCAAAATCCGTATCGGTTGCCGTATCGGCCCGGGCCAGGACAAATTTGGAATTGAAAACATTCAGGCCCTTGTTTTCCATCGCGCCCATATTGAAGTGGATGGTGGCGACAATCATGTAGATGTCCAGATCATATTCCAGGCCAAAGCGGGTTTCATCCCAGCGCATGGAGCGTTTCAGCGCATCCATGGCATAGTCCGAACGGTCCTGCATGCCCGGATCGACATAGATGCGCAGATCGATCTCGCGCCCCGACCGGGTGGTGAAGCTGTCGCGCACCAGCGCCAGATCTCCGGCCACCAGCGCAAACAGATAGCTGGGCTTGGGGAACGGGTCATGCCATTCCGCCCAATGTTTTCCGTCGGGCAAATCACCGCTGGCGGTCAGATTGCCATTTGACAGCAATACCGGGCAGGTCTTCCTGTCACCAATTATCCGGACACGGAATATGGTCAGATTGTCGGGCCGGTCAATAAAATAGGCAATGCGGCGAAAGCCTTCCGGTTCGCACTGGGTGCAATACAGCCCACCCGCCAGATACAGGCCTTCCAGTTCGGTATTGGCGCCTGGATCAATGAGGTTTTCCACCTCAAGCTGGAAACGCGCCTGCGGCCTGTGCAGTGTAAGATGTTCCGTATCCACACTATAGGCGTCAGGGGGCAGGGGGGCGCCATTCACGCGAAGGGCCGTTAATTGCATGTTTTCGCCGTCCAGCTTTAGTGGCGGCAGCGCAGTGGGATCGCGCGCTTCTATCTCAAGGCGCGCCAGAACCCTGGTGGCGTGTGTATCCAGCGTTACTTCCAGATAGGCGTGGCTGATCAGATAGTCCGGCGCCCGGTAATCGCGGGCGTAAATGGGTTTTGGCGTGGTATCGGCGGCATCATTTTGCATGGCGCAACTATAGCAAAAGCAGCACCCGCCAGCGAGTAATGTTTATTCCGCAGCGATGGGCGCCGCCTGCTGTGCGATGCTGTCCGGCTTGCGCAGGCGCAGCCACACCAGGGCCATATTGAGATAACGCTTGGCGTCTTCCAGCATTGTATAGGCAACCGGCACCACCACAAAGGTCAGCAGCGTGGATGAAATCATGCCGCCCATCAGCAGAAAGCCCAGCGAACTGCGGAACTCGGATCCCTGACTGGTGGAAAACGCCATCGGCACCATGCCAAAAATCATGGCGAAGGCCGTCATCAGAACCGGGCGCAGGCGCATGGGGCCGGCGCGATGAATGGCTTCGCGCGCACCTATGCCTTCGGTCTCACGCAACTGGTTTGCCTGATCGACCAGCAGAATGCCGTTTTTCATCACCACGCCCATCAGCCCGATCAGGCCGATCTGCGCAAACATGGTCATCGGCTGCCCGCTGAAATAAAGCGCGACATAGGCGCCAAGAAACGATAGCGGCGCCGTCAGCATGATTACGAGAGGCTGGGTGAAACTGTTGAACTGGCTGGCCAGCACCATGTACAACGCAACAATGGCGATGGAAAAGGCGAACTGGATGGCCTCGCTGGAATCGCGCATGCGCCGCGATTTTCCTTCGTGGCTACCGGAATAGCCCTCGGGCATGCCAACTTCCTGGATGATTTTATCAACTCCCTCAGTGGTTACGGAAAGCGGATAGCCAAACGCCGATGACGCATAGATATCGATGGCGCGCACGCGGTCCTTGCGGTTGATTTGCGCAGGCGAGATATTGACCTTGATATCCGCGACATTGGGCAGATCCACCAGCCCGCCTCCCGCTGCGCGCACTTGTATCTGCTCCAGCTTGGCCAGATCGTTGCGCTGATTTTCCTCAAGCCGCAACCGCACGTCATAGCGCAAGCCTTCTTCTTCATAGGTTGCGACATCAATGCCGCCGACCAGCGTACGCACCGTCGATGCCAAAGTGCGAACCGACACACCCTGATCCGCCGAGCGTTGCCGGTCTACGCCAACCTGAATTTCCGGCTTGCCGGTTTCAAAACTGGATTGCACATCGACATACATGCCGGTTTTTCGCATCCGCGCCATGACCTCGTTGGAGAATTTTTCCAGCTCCACCAGATTGTTGCCGCGCACCACATAATCAATATCAAAATCCTCGGCGCTTGCGCCGGAAATCCAGGGCACTTCCGAGATCGAAAATTTGCGCAGATCCGGAATGTTCTGCATCAGGGTCCGGGTTCTTTCCATGACGATCAGGAAGCTTTCGTTACGCGATTGCTTTGGCGTCAGGGCAATATAGAAATTCATCTTGTTGACCCGCGCCTGCTGATCAGCGCCGATGGTGACAAAACTATTGGTGACATGCTCCAGATTAAGAATTTCGGCGGAGATACGGCTGGCGATACGCTTGGTTTCTTCAATGCCAGAACCAAATGGAACTTCCGCCGACGCCAGAAATTCACTGCGATCAGACTTGCCGCCAAGCTCATTGGGAACCAGCCGCGTAATCATGACACCGCCAGCGATCGTGACTATGGCAGACAGCACGATCAGCCAGCGATGGCGCAGCGCGAAACCAAGAACACGTCCGTAAATTTCCTCAACCGCTTCGTGCACGGCCTCAAAGCGCCGCGCCAGCGGTCCGAAGGAAGAATGCGGCTTGAGAAAGCGGGCGCAAAGCGATGGCGTCAGTGTCAGCGACACCAGCAGCGATACGGCAATGGCGAAGGTCACGGCCAGTCCATACTGATAGAAAAACCGTCCGGCAATGCCTTCCATAAAGGCGATCGGCACGAACACCACCAGCATTGAATTAGTGCCGGCGACAACGGCGCCGCCGACGCGCTTGATGCCGATCGAGGCGGCCTCCATTGGCTTGTGGCCTTCGTCAATGGCGCGGAAAATCGCCTCCAGCACCACAATGGCGTCATCGACCACCAGGCCGACCGCAACGCTCAAGGCCATCATGGTCATCATATTCAGGGTGAAACCGGCGACGTAAAACGCGAAAAAAGTCGCCACAATCGATGTCGGCATGGCGATGGCCACGATGGCGGTGGCCCGGCTGCTCAACAAAAACACCATAGTTACGATCACGACCAGGCCAAGCCCGATCAGCAGATCCTTGGTGACATCTTCGACCGAGGCTTCAATAAAGGTTGAAATGTCGCGCGCCACGACAATTTTAAGGCCCTGTGGCGCCAATTTCTCAAGATCCACCAGCGACGCCTTGATGGCTTTGGCGACATCCAGCGTGTTTTCACCCGACTGGCGGCGCACCTCCAGCGAGACGCCGGGCTGGCCGTTCAGCTCTGCATAGGTCCGCTCATCTTCCATGCCGTCTTCGACGCGCGCCACATCGCGCACTCGCGTCGGCGCGTTATCGCGGAACGCCACGACGATTTCGCCGAATTCTTGAACCGACTTTACTTCGCCCATGGTCTTGACGCCAAATTCCGTGGCGTTGCCGGCTGTCTGCAACTGCCCGCCGGGCAATTGCGCATGTTCGTTCTGAATGGCGCGGATCACATCGTCGGCGGTCAATTCATAGGCGCGCATCTTGTCCGCATCCAGCCAGATGCGGACCTCCCGGTCGCGCCCGCCCACCAGCGTCACGGAACCAACCCCGGGCAGGCGCTGAATCTGTTCCTTCACAACGGTATCGGCAAACTGGGTAATATCGCGGATCGGCAGATCACCGGCCACCATGACAGACATGATCGGTTGCGCGTCCGGGTCAACCTTGCTGACCACTGGCGGGTTCACGTCGCGGGGCAGATCCCGGATGGCGATAGAGACCTTGTCGCGCACATCCTGCGCCTTGACATCGACATTTTCGCTAAGGTCAAATTCCACGGCGACGGTGGAGCGGCCCTCAAAACTTTGCGAGCGGATGCTCTTGATCGAGGCAATCGTATTGACCTGCTCTTCGATAATATCGGTTACTTCCGTTTCAATGGTTTCGGGCGCCGCGCCCTCAAGCGTGGTGACAATACTGACAAACGGAAACTCAACGCTGGGAAACAGGTCATAGCCGATGCGTGTGATCGAAATCAGACCAAGCGCGACCAGCGCCCCGATCAGCATGACTGCAAATACGGGGCGCTTGATCGATAGTTCGCTAATCCACATACGCCATCTCCACCGAGATCGCATCGCCGTCGCGAACTCTGCCAAGATTGGGGCCAACCAGCACTTGGTCGCCGGGTGTCAGCCCTGACAATATTTCGACCCGGCGCGCATCCAGTTCACGCGACGTAATTTTGGTCTGTCTGGCGCGTCCATCCACGGCAACAAACACATATTGCGCTTCTTGCGGGCCCAGCAAGGCGCGTCGGTCCAGTGTCAGCGCAGGACGCGGATCGGGCGAGAGCGTGGCGCGCGCAAACAGACCAGGCTTGATGGCGTAATCCGGGTTCAGAATTACCAGACGCAATTGCACTTTGCGGCTGACCGGATCGACCTGATCATTGATGACATGCACCTGGGTTGGATATTCCTTGTCCATGCCATCAATGCGCACTACCGCCGGGGTGCCCAGGCGTACAAAACGCAATTTGGTTTCGGGGATTTCGACAATAGCGCCGACATTATCAATCTTGGAAATATCGAACACGCCGCGTCCACCGCCACCGCCGCCACCGCTACCGCCACCCATATCCATCATCGGGCCGCCCATGGTGGAAAGAAATTCGCCGCGATATTTATACTGATAGACAATCACCCCGTCATAGGGCGCGCGCACCACAGTGTCATCCAGTGAAAGCCGGGCCTTGGTCAGATTGGCCCTGGCGATGCCCAAGCGCGCTTCGGAAATTGAATATTGCGCCTGAATCTTGTCCATCTGGCCTTTGGATACAACGCCGCCCGCTTTCAGTTCACTGATGCGCTCATATTCGCCTTTGGCGTTGGTGAAATCCGCTTCGGCCAGCTTCACCTGAAACTGGGCTTCTTCCAGGCGGGTGATGTAATCCGTTTGACGAATCTCGAACAGGGGATCGCCCATTTTGACCCGGTCGCCCACGGACACAAAGGTTTTGTCTAGAACGCCGGAAACGGTGGGTCCGATATTGGATTTTTGGGTTGCCGCAATGCTGCCGGTGCCGACCACAGGCTCTATGATCTGCTCCGTCACGGGCTTCACAATGGAGAGTTCAATCGGCTTTTGTTCGACGGCAGCGGGCGCTGCTGTGACTTTAGGGTCTACAGCCGATTTGCCGGCGTCTACGGCTTCCTCTTCTTGCTTGCCGCAAGCGCCCAGCGCCAGCAGCAAAGCAAGGCCAGGGGCAATCATACTACGCATTACACATGCTCCATTAAATTCAGTGTGCCGGAAAAAATTCAATTTATTCACGATGTCTTCCCCCCCGAAGCGACAAGAAAATGACAATTTGCGCGGGCGACCGGACGCGACGGATCATCCTGCCAGGCGGTGGCGACGACTGTCGCCAGGCGTGTTCCAAGCCGGATAATTTCCGCCCGCCCGAATGTGTCTTTCGGTCCCGCCGGGCGCAGATAATCCACTGTGGTGCTGATGACGCGGGGAATTTCCTTGCCACAGCGGGCATCGGGCTCGTTTTGGGCGTCAACAACAACAGCCAGCGCAGTGGCTTCCAGGAATGTGGCCACAATACCGCCATGTAGGGCAGGTAAATTCGGATTGCCGATCAGACGCTGCATAAACGGCATGCGACAAAGCACGCCGTCGGCATCCTTGCCGGATAGCAATCCCAGCCAGTGGGCAAAAGGGATTGTCTCCAACAGGCCTTCAATGTCGCCCAGGGGCTCATTCATCTCGTCGCGTTTCACGGATGTCATTACGCATTCCCCTTCAGCATCGCGGTCATCGGTGGCGGATCGCCGGCCGTTCCCAGCATGAAAGAGCCATTGGCGATGGCGGCGGGGTCTTGCGGGTCGTTTGTGTAAATTGCGCCCTTGGTAAAGGCCACATTACGCCCGATTTTGTAGCAATTTGCGGTAACATACATGTCTTCACCCGCCGGGACGGCGCGCAGATAGTCCACCCGCAGATCAAGCGTGGCGATCGGGGTCGGCGCGGTCATTTTCTGGATGATCGAAATGCCGCACAGGCTATCCAGCAGGATCATCAGCAGCCCGGAATGCACGACATTCCAGCGCGTATCGCCAACCATGACCGGCTGAAACGGTATCCGCACCCGAAGACCATTCTGATCCAGGCTCTCAATCATCGCGCCCAATTCACCCATGACGCCCACATGCCCATTGGGCGCGCGACCGGAACGGCGTCGGAATTCAGCCCAGGAAATTGGCAGATCATCAAACATTTCAACAACTTACAGTGTTAAGGGGCAACCGGACCGCGCCCATGGGACGGCATCATTAAAGAATAGATCATTTTTCTTAATAATTAGTATACTATTATATAATACTATTATATACCTTATCAATCATTTTTGTCTCAAATCGGACGAATCTGCGTCATATGTCACAATCCGCCTCTATACAGCCCACCCCCCCGACTGACCTGTTTGAGTTACAGCGTGAGGTGGGATGGCTTGTCTATGATGTTTCCCGGCAGCTTATGCGCTCCATCGAATACAAGGTGCGTGAGGCGGGCATAACGTCGCAGCAATGGCGGGTTCTCGTACAGCTTGCCCGCGAAGATGGCCAGACCCAAAGCAGCATATCGGATGAGACCGAGATCGCCCCGGCGCCGCTGGGCCGATTGCTGGACCGGCTGGAGCAACAAAATCTTATCGAGCGCCGGACTGACCCCTCTGATCGCCGCGCCAAGCGGATCTATCTGGTGGGCGGCGAACATGGCCCCTATTTCGAGCGTTTGCGCCAATTGGCCATGCAGCAATTTAAAACCGTATATGATAAAATCGACGGTGCCGATTTGCTGGAATTGCAGCGCCTATTGCAAAAGCTCAAGTCAAATATGGCTGAGAAGGCAGAAGCGACCCGCTAAACGCGGGCTGATCTGATAATCAGAATGCGCCGGACGAAAAAAAATCTTGTCAGGGATTGGCTGACAATGTTTTGTGTAACTCAAGAATGTGGCTGTGCTAGCCATAACAAAATACATCAGATCTCCAACAGGGTGGACCACCGACATGAATTTTGACTTCTCCGATGACCAGAAACTGCTGAAAGACCAGGCCCGCAAGTTTCTGACCGACAAATCCAGCCTGAAAGTGGTGCGCCATATCCTGGATACCGACGAAACCTATGCCAAAGATGTCTGGAAAGGCATTGTTGAAATGGGCTGGACCGGCACGACCATCCCGGAAGCTTACGGCGGCATTGGCCTTGGCCATCTGGAACTGTGCATGATTGCAGAAGAACTAGGCCGTTCGCTGGCCCCGGTGCCGTTTTCGTCCTCGGTATATCTGGCAACAGAGGCCCTGTTGATCGCGGGCAGTGAAGAACAAAAGCAGAAATATCTGCCCGCCCTGGCCGCCGGTGACATGATTGGCACCCTGGCGCTTTCCGAAGGCACCCAGGCCGCCACCCCCAAAACCATGAAGGTCAGCTTTGAAGGCGGCAAGCTGAAAGGCACGAAAATGCCGGTTCCCGATGGTGATGTCGCCAATTTTGCCATTGTTGTGGTGAAAACCGGCGCTGGAACCGATGAAAAATCCGTTTCTCTGGCGATTGTGGATCTGGCAGGCCCAGGCGTTTCGCGCGCCCCGCTGAAAACCCTGGATCCCACCCGCAACCTTTCCACCGTTACCTTTGATGGCGCCCCGGCGGAATTGCTGGGCAAGCAGGGCGAAGGCTGGGCCGTGGTGCAGCAGGTGCTGGACCGCGCCGCCGTGCTGGTGGCGTTCGAACAGATCGGCGGCGCGGATGCCGCACTGGCGGCGGCGAAAGATTACGCCATGAACCGTTACGCGTTTGGCCGCCCCATCGCCTCGTTCCAGGCGATCAAGCACAAGCTGGCCGACATGTATATCAAGAACGAACTGGCGCGTTCCAACAGCTATTATGGCGCCTGGGCGCTGTCCACCGGCGCGCCCGATCTGCCCGCCGCCGCTGCGGGATCGCGCGTTGCCGCCACCGAGGCGTTCAACTTCGCCGCCAAGGAAAATATCCAGACGCATGGCGGCATGGGCTTTACCTGGGAATTTGACTGTCACCTGTTCTACCGCCGCGCCAAATGGCTCAGCCTCAGCCTGGGCAGCCATCTGTCCTGGAAAGACAGGCTGGTCAGTGAACTTGAAAAGCGTAACGCCGCTTAATCATTCCGGACAGGAGACGACCTAAATGGATTTCGAAGACACACCGGAAGAAGCCGCATTCCGTAAACAGGTGCAGACCTGGCTGGCGGCGAATGCGCCCAAAGAAGTTGGCCAGGGCATGTTTGGCGCCGAACTGAACGAGACCGAGGCGCTGAAAGTTGCCAAGGCCTGGCAGGCGAAAAAGGCCGCTTCCGGCTACGCCAAAATCACCTGGCCGAAAGAATTTGGCGGCATGGGCGGTAGCGGCATTCAGAACGTCATCTATTCCCAGGAAGAGGCCAACTATAATCTGCCCGGCGGGTTTTTTGATATTGGCCTTGGCATGTGCATTCCAACACTCATGGCGCATGGCACGCCCGCGCATCTGGAGCGTTATGTCAAACCAGCCCTCTATGGCGAGGAAATCTGGTGTCAGTTGTTTTCCGAACCGGCGGCGGGGTCCGATCTTGCGGGCATTCGCATGCGCGCAGAACGCGATGGCGATGACTGGATTGTCAATGGACAGAAAATCTGGACATCGGGCGCGCATTATTGCGACTTCGGCATTGTCGTTACCCGTTCCGATCCAACCGTTCCAAAGCATAAGGGCCTGACATTTTTCTTTCTCGACATGAAGTCGCCCGGCGTCGAAGTCAAACCGATCAAGCAGCTTTCCGGCGGCGCCAATTTCAATGAAGTGTTTTTCACCAATGTGCGCATTCCGGATTCACAGCGTCTGGGCAAAGTTGGCGATGGCTGGAAAGTTTCGCTGACCACATTGATGAATGAACGTCTCGCCATTGGCGGCGGCGGCGGCCAGTTGGGCACGGATCAGTTGATCGAACTGGCGCGCACCATCATCCTTCCCGATGGGCAGCCCGCCATCAAGAACAGCGCCGTGCGCGAACGTCTGGCCGACTGGTATGTGCAGGGACAGGGGCTGAAATATACCCGCTTTCGCAGCTTGACCGCGCTCAGCAAAGGCCAGACGCCGGGGCCGGAAAACTCCATCGGCAAGGCGGTCAGCGCCCAGCGCGGACAGGAATATACCGCCTTCGCCATGGAAATGATGGATATGGGCGGCATCATCTATGATCAGGACATTGCGCCGATGAAGGCTGGTTTCCAGACGGCCTGGCTGTTTGCGCCCGCCATGCGCATTGCCGGCGGCACCGATGAAATCCTGAAAAACATTATTGCCGAACGGGTGCTTGGCCTGCCCGGCGATATTCGTGTGGACAAGGACATTCCTTATAATCAGTCGCCCGGAGTAAAATAGTGGACTTTGAGGACACAGCAGAAGAAGCCGCGTACCGTTTACAGGTGCGCGGCTGGCTCGAAAAAAACGCGCTGTCCATACCCCCTGGCACACGCGTTGGCGTAACCGAATCCAAAACCTGGCAAAAGGTCAAGGCGGCGGCCGGTTATGCGGCCATCACCTGGCCGAAGGAATATGGCGGCATGGGCGGCACGTCGATGCAGAACGTCA
>CAYGDL010000054.1:0-14155 GCA_964348545.1 uncultured Alphaproteobacteria bacterium
CAAGCTCAATGGCTTCTTCCAGCGAGATGGTTTGCGGATCATAGCTTTTGGGGATGGTGGCGAACACCTTGTTCCATTTGATATAGGGGCCAAAGCGGCCATTCATTACCGACAACGGCACTTCGTCCAGCGGATGCACACCCAGTTCGCGCAGCGCCGCATTGCCGCGCCGTGGCGGTTTGTTTTTGGCATCGGCGATGACCGACACCGCGTGATTAAGACCGATGGTGAACACTTCTTCCGTCGTTGCCAGATTGGCGTATTTGCCATCATGGCGCAGATACGGACCATAGGGGCCAATGGCCGCTTCAATCAGTTTGCCGGATTCGGGATGCGTTCCAACGGGACGTGGCAGCGCCAATAATTGCAGCGCGCGTTCCAGATCGATCGCCTCGGGCGGCATGTCTTTTGGAACCGGGCCGCGTTTTGGCTTGTCGCCTTTCTCAACAGCGTCACCCAATTGCAGGAATAATCCAAAGCGCCCCTTGCGCATCGTCACCGGCAGCCCTGTCACCGGGTCGGTTCCCAATAATTGTGGGCCGGCATCCGCAGGCGAGCCTTCGCCATTCGCCGTCATCTGCCGCGTGAACGCGCATTCGGGATAGTTGGAACAGCCGACAAAAGCGCCAAACTTGCCGACCTTCAGGCTTAACTGCCCCACCGCGCAGGCCGGGCACTGGCGCGCAGCACCGCCATCTTCGCGGGTTGGGAACACATGCGGCCCCAACACTTCGTTCAGCGCATCCAGCACCTGGGTCACACGCAGATCAGACATGCCTTCGATGGAAACATTGAAATCTTTCCAGAAGTCACGCAGCACCTGTTTCCAGTTGATCTTGCCCGCCGATACATCGTCCAATTGCTCTTCCAGATCGGCGGTGAAATCATACTCCACATATTTCCTGAAAAAACTTTCCAGAAACGCCGTCACCAGCCGGCCTTTATCCGACGGGATGAAACGGTTCTTGTCCATCGTCACATATTCGCGGTCGCGCAGCACGGACAGCACGCTGGCATAGGTGCTGGGCCGCCCAATGCCCAGCTCTTCCATTTTCTTGACCAGACTGGCTTCGGAATAACGCGGCGGCGGTTCGGTGAAGTGCTGTTCAGGGCGTACGTCCTTCAGGGACAGCGGATCCTTTGCCGCCACCTTGGGCAGGCGGCCGCCATCTTCATCCTCGGCCTCATCATCGGCGCCTTCCTGATACAGACGCAGAAAGCCGTCAAATTGCAGCACCGAACCCGTGGCGCGAAAGCCCACCAGCCCATCGCCGGATTCAATTTCGACCGTAGTGCGTTCCAGTTGCGCGCTTTCCATCTGGCTGGCGACGGCGCGTTTCCAGATCAGCTCATACAGACGGTGCTGATCCTTATCCAGAACTTTGCCCAGCGAGGCGGGCAGGCGCGACATATCGGTGGGGCGAATGGCCTCATGCCCTTCCTGGGCGTTTTTGGCTTTGCTGGTGTAAATGCGCGGCGCTTCGGGCACATATTCCCTGCCATATTCCTGCGCGATCATTTTGCGCGCACCGGCAATGGCCTCGCCCGCCATGGTGACCCCATCGGTCCGCATATAGGTAATAAGACCGGTGGTTTCGCCGTCGATTTCGAAACCTTCATACAGGCGCTGCGCGATCTGCATGGTGCGTGCGCTGCTGAAACCCAGTTTGCGTGCAGCCTCCTGTTGCAGGGTCGAGGTGATGAAAGGTGGTGGTGGATTGCGTTTGGCCGGTTTGCTTTCGACACTCTTTATACTGTAATCGCGCGTAAGGATGCGAGCGCGCGCCGCTTCTGCGGCGGTGGCTGTTGCGATGGTGAATTTCTCGACTTTTTCGCCATCCAGTTTCGTCAGTCGGGCGGTAAGCGACTGGGCATCCTTTAGACCGAAATCCCCTTCAATCGTCCAGTATTCCCGGGCGACGAAACTTTCGATTTCCAGCTCGCGCACACAGATCAGGCGCAGCGCCACAGACTGCACCCGGCCAGCCGAGCGCGCCCCCGGCAGCTTGCGCCACAGCACCGGCGACAGGCTGAAGCCGACCAGATAATCCAGCGCCCGGCGCGCCAGATAAGCCTCCACCAGCGGCGCATCAATCTCGCGCGGATGTTTCATCGCCTCCAGGATCGCGGATTTGGTGATTTCGTTGAACACCACGCGCTGCACGGGTTTTGAACCCAGCGCCTTCTTTTCCTTCAATACCTGAAGCACATGCCAGGAAATCGCCTCACCTTCGCGGTCCGGGTCGGTGGCCAGGATCAGGGTGTCGGCGCCTTTGGCGGCCTGGATAATTTCATTCAACTGCTTTTTGGAGCGGTCGCCGACCTCCCAGATCATGGCGAAATCATCATCGGGCAGCACCGAGCCATTCTTGGCGGGCAGATCGCGCACATGTCCGAAGCTCGCCAGGACCTGATAGTCACTGCCAAGATATTTATTGATGGTTTTCGCCTTGGAGGGCGATTCTACAATAACCAGTTTCATTCGGACCTGTTCACATTCGGGGCGGGTTTCGCCACTAGATGCGCCAAAGGGGATTGCAAATAGGTCAATAAACCGTGAAGAGTCAAATGCATGAATTTTGCTGATCGCGGCGAACCCGGTTAAAATGCTTTCCGTCAGTGCGCCGCCCTGTTTTAAAAACTTGAATAAGGACAATGGCTTATGAGTGCAAATCCCCCCCGCGCCCTGGTTGCCGGAAACTGGAAAATGAATGGCCTGGCAGGGGCCCTCACAGAGGCCGAAAAAATCGCCGCTGGGCTGGCTTCAGGACAGACGGCGGGTTGTGACGCCATGCTGTGCCCACCGGCCACCCTGCTGGCCCCTATGCGCGTTAAACTGGGTTCTGGCCCTATCTTGCTGGGGGGTCAGGATTGCCATGCCGCAGCCTCTGGCGCCCATACTGGCGACATCAGCGCCGAGATGATCAGGGACGCGGGCGGGGCCGCCATTATTGTGGGTCATTCGGAGCGCCGCGCCGATCACGGCGAAAGCAACGCCATGGTGCAGGCCAAGGCGCTGGCCGCACACCGGGCGGGCCTTATCGCCATTGTCTGTGTCGGCGAAACCGAAGCCGAGCGCAATGCTGGCAAGGCGCTGGAGGTGGTGGGCGCGCAGCTTGCCGGCTCCCTGCCTGATGGCGCCCATGCAGGCAATCTGGTGGTCGCCTATGAACCTGTCTGGGCCATCGGCACCGGCAAAACCCCAACGGCGGCGGACGTGGCCGAGGTGCATTTTTTCATCCGCGCGCACCTGCAAACACGATATCCGGACGGCGCGGCGTTCCGCATCCTGTATGGCGGTTCCGTGAAACCCGGCAACGCCGAAGAACTGATGGGCGTCGCCAATGTCAATGGTGCGCTGGTCGGTGGCGCCAGTTTGAAAGCGGAAGATTTTCTGGGGATTATTGCCGCCTATCGTTAGACCCTATTCAAATGTTGTAGGCAATTGCTGAGGATTTAGGGCAATGAGATTCTCTCACTTGAAGGTGACCGGAGCGCCGAGGATGCTTACGCATATCAGGATTATTGCTCGCGCCGCGATTCTCTGGCTGTTGTCAGGTCCAGCGGTTGCCGGGCAGTGGGATGATAGGCTTGAGGCTGTCGGGTAGAACGTGGCTGAAGCGCGCGATATGCTGGATTCCGTCCCAAGGAGCCACTGAACAATTCACGAATCGCACCAGCGATGCTGTGCCATGAGTTGTCATTCTGAGTGAAGTGAAGAATTTCGCCCCGTATCGCAGGGATTCTTCGCTTTGCTCAGAATGACAGTGCTTTAAAAATGACACGGAAATCATCCTTAAGCATTCCAGCCATCCACAAAGCGGCCATTATAATCGGCATCTGAAGTAAGAAGCCGAATGAAAATACAAAGGCGATCTTTTTCCAGCCCGCCTCTTGCCTGCGCGCCGTCAGATAATAAAACATCATGCTGAACGGTAAAATAACAAAGACTGAAGTCCAAAGACCCGGTGTGTAACCGTAGCGCATTATACTTGCTAGTACTGTGGCCAGGGCATTTGCCGCAATGGCCGAAAAACTCAATAAAAAAATGTTAAACAAAACAGGCCCAGGGCACAGCGCATGAAGTAGAGCTATCACAAAATAAATCACTACCAGAATGATTGCCGCTATGAAAAAAACATCGTGGCCGTATATGCCATGAAAATATGGGGGAAGATCAGCCGTTTCCAACCATCCTTGTATTGTCAATATTTCTTCAAGGTTATGGGCGGCGAACACAAACACCGACAACAAACCCAAAACTTTTTGGCGCCACAAGCAGGTTATGTTTATTTTATGCATAGCTCCCAGCATGCGTTTGCGCCCTGTGCAGACATCTTATGACAGTTCTGTGGCGTGACCGGTGCTGTTTTGCCAGTGGTGAACTGAGTGAAAATGCCCTATCAGTCTGGATCAGAGCCAATATGCAAAAAATCTGATTTTTCCAATGCGCCGGGTGTAAGCTCATGCCGACTCGCAATTAGATTAAAGCCTCGTGCCCCCAGATAGCCCCATAAGCAAAGCCGCCGAAGCAACGGTGGTCCCGCAAGCGTTCCATGTGCCCGCCTGGGCGCACTGGTTGCTGTTTGGCGGGCTGTTGTCGGTGGGCATCGGGCGTTCGGTCACTTTGGCGGTGCTGGCTCCTATTGGGCGCGAACTGGGTCTGATGGAAATTCAGGTCGGGCTGATCTCCGCGTTGACGGCGGCCATGTTCTTTTTTGGCGGGCCGTTCTGGGGGCGGCGCTGCGAAAGCCTGGGGCGGCGCAAGGTGATGATCATCGGCCTGATCGGCTATGCCGTCACCACGATGATGTTTGCAGCGGTGGTGGAGGCGGGACTGCATGGCTGGCTGCCGATTTTATTCGTTTACCCCCTGATGTTGCTTACCCGCATGGCGTTTGCGGCGGTGGCAAGCGGGGTTTTCCCGGCATCGCAATCTTTTGTGGCGGCGACCACCACACCGGAAGAACGCACATCGGGTATTGCGCTGCAAAATGCGGCCTTTGGGCTGGGCTCAATCCTGGGGCCGGCCATTGGCGGCGCAATGGTGCTGATCAGCCTGATTGCGCCCTTATATGTGGCCGCGCTGGTGGCGCTGGTCAGCGCCGCGCTGATCTGGATGTTTTTGCCGGAGCCGCCCATGCGCCTGACGCCACCGGGCGTGAAAAAACTGCACTTTACCGATCCGCGCATCCGCCCCTATCTGATTATCAATTTTTTCACCTCCTATGTGATGGCGACAGTGCATCAGGTGGGGGGCTTCTATTTCCAGGATATATTGCATCTGACGGCGGCACAGACCGCCAACCGGGTCGGCATCGCCCTGGCTCTGATGGCGGTTGTCACCATGGGGGCGCAGTTCCTGATTATTCGTCCATTCCATTTGACGCCCAGAACATTGCTGCGGTTTGGCGTGCCTTCGGTGCTTGTGGGGGTTGTGGTGCTGATATTATCGTCCACCCTTGTTCCGCTGTTGGGGGGTATGGTGCTGGTCGGGCTTGGGCTGGGCTTCAGCCAGCCGGGTAATGCGGCCGCCGCCAGCCTGAAAGTGGCCCCCTATGAGCAGGGCGGCCTGGCCGGAATCAGCATGTCCGCAGGCTCCCTGGGGTTTGGCCTGGGCCCATTGCTGGGCGCGGCGCTCTATCATTTTGCGCCGGAAGTGCCATTTATTGTAGCTATGGTGATGATGATAGGCATTACCGGCTATGTCATGTGGCTCTCTATTCCTGATCCGAAGGAATATAGGGGATAAGGTTTGACAGACAGCAATCAATGCGTATATTACCCCCGAAATGCGGGCCCGCTTAAACGAGTGCGGCCCCTTTTGTCATGCAGACGAATCTGCCACACAAATTAATAGGTCTGGGAAAGAGTTAATGTCGAAGCGGCAACAATCCAAGCACAAGATCGACCGTCGTCTGGGTGAAAATCTCTGGGGCCGGCCAAAAAGCCCGCTGAACAAGCGTGAATACGGCCCGGGTCAGCATGGACAACGCCGCAAGACCAAACTGTCGGACTTCGGCATTCAGTTGCGCGCCAAGCAGAAACTGAAAGGCTATTACGGCAATATCAGCGAAAAGCAGTTTCGTGGCATCTATGAAGAAGCCGTGCGGGTGCGCGGCGATGCCGGCGAAAATCTGATCGGCCTGCTGGAACGCCGTCTGGACGCGATTGTGTACCGCTCCAAATTCGTACCCACGGTTTTTGCGGCGCGTCAGTTCGTCAACCACGGCCATGTCATGGTCAATGGCGCACGGGTCACCATCCCAAGCTATCGGGTGCGCGAAGGCGATGTCGTCGAGATTCGTGAAAAGTCCCGCCAGCTTGGCATGGTTCTCGAAGCACTGGAATCCGGGGAACGCCAGGTGCCGGATTATCTCAATGTCGATAATCGCGCCTTGAAAACGGTGTTTGTGCGTACGCCGCTGTTAACGGACGTACCCTATCCGGTGGTGATGGAGCCAAATCTGATCGTCGAATTTTATTCGCGCTAGGACTTCACGCTAAGACAGCGTGACTGGATCAGGCTTGGTGGCTTAGCGTTGCGGCTTTTGCCTTGAAGTCTGACAATTCTTCCTGCTGTCTTCCCAGGAAAATATGAATGGGTTCCGCGCCCTTTTTCTCGGGCGCCAGTACGATATTCATTTTCTGATTATAGGCATGGTGCAAAAAGCCGTGCTTGTCCTGGATCTCAAACCGCACAATATTGAAAAAACCGGGGCCGACCTGTTCGCCCGTGAGATAGCAGGCGCAATGATGGATGTCCCCGCCAGAAAGCGACATTCCCCTGAAACGCTCAAGCAGATGTTCTGTCGCTAGCACGAAATTGATGGTGTTGAGCGACTTTCCCTTATTGGCTGCGGGGCGTTCAAATTCGCCAATCAGAATTTGCCCGGGCATGCATCCATCAATCATCCGTGCCAGCGAAATGGTGACCTCGCCGACAATATAGTCATAGCCGCGCGGATTAAGCCCTTCCACCTGGTAATAGGAATAATGCGATCCAAGCGAGAAACAAACGCGCAGGGATGGCGCGAATTCGGGACCATAGCGTTCGCGCGCCGTGGCATTGTCCGCAAGCGCCAACATCACCAGCAGATAGCTGGCCAGGTCCGCTGCGACGCCCGTATCCCGGTTCCAGACGTAAAAGCCATCGCCGGTCGTCGAGCGGGCCAGATTAATATCAAGCCCGATTTCGCGCAGCCGCTTATGGGCGATGTTAATGGAATATTCGAGCGAGCTGAGCTGCGCCACCTGTTCCAGCGGATCGTTCTTGGAAAAGCCGACTATATCAAACAGTCCCACCGCCCGATGTGCCGTCTTGGTGACCGAATAACGGGCAACGACGGAGTTTACCAGGCTTGGAGGCACCAGGCCGGGGCCCGATCCTATTCCGTCTGGCAGCGTAATGACGCTCGAATGTGAGCCGGGGATCGTGCAGGTTTCGAGAAAGCGGTCATTCGACATCTGACGCGCCCCGCTGGTATAGTGGTCAGATGACTTGCTGAGTTTCAACAAATCCGTGGTTGCCACGGTGGCAATCTCGATCCCATCCAGATGGACCCGCCAGCCCATGACCGAATACCGGCCCAGACTCCAAAGCGGATTAAGTGCGTCATTGATCAGTTGCGCAGCAATGGCTAGCCGTTCGCGGCGATCTTCGACCGATTCATTTATGAGAGAGGGGTGATTCATGCCCACCACTATCTTATGAAACAGTTAAAATATGCTAAGCGCAGCCCATTGCAGCGGGCCTTCTCCCAGTTGCCACCGCCCTGCCTGACGGAAATTTAACAGCAGGGTGGCGGCTTTATGGATGGCTAGCCCGCAATATATTGCGCGCCGTTGATGGTGAGGGTCGCGCCGGTGATAAAGCCGGCCTGTTCGGCAGCCAGATACAGCACCCCATTGGCGATTTCCTCGGGTTCCCCCAACCGTCCCGATGGGATCGTATCAACAATGCCTTTCAGCACATCGGGACGCAGGTCTTTCATCATATCGGTATTAATATATCCGGGGCACACCACATTGACGGTAATGCCCCTGGATGCATTTTCCTGCGCCAGCGCCTTGCTGAAGCCAATGACGCCTGCCTTGGCGGCGGAATAGTTGGTCTGGCCCACCTGGCCTTTTTGCCCGTTGATGGACGATATGGAAATGATGCGGCCATAATTGCGGGTGCGCATGCCTTCGATGACATGGCGGCACATATTGAACACGCTATCCAGATCGGTTGAGATCACTTCGCGCCATTTTTCTTTGGTCATGCGGTGCAGCGTAGCGTCGCGTGTGATACCGGCATTATTGACCAGCACGTCAATCGGTCCAAGTTCAGCTTCGACCTTTGCGATGCCCGCAGCGCAGGAATCAAAATCGCATACGTCCCACTTAAAAACAGCAATTCCGGTTTCGTCCCTGAATGTGGTTGCCGCCACGTCATTGCCACCATAACTCGCCGCGACACTATATCCGGCATTTTTTAATGCGATGGAAATAGCCGCGCCAATTCCGCGCGTTCCGCCGGTGACCAATGCAACGCGTGTCATGTTAGTGCCTCATAATTTGGGTGTTGAAAGTAAGAAACCTATTACAAAAAACCAAACGTCCCCGAACATAATCCGGGGACGTTTGATAATCGTTATCCTTAGTGCCTAGTCCCGCGCAAGGCACATGGCAATACCCATGCCGCCGCCAATACACAATGTCGCCAGGCCTTTTTTGGCGTCACGGCGCTGCATTTCATATAGCAGCGTCACCAGCACCCGTGCGCCTGACGCGCCGATGGGATGGCCGATGGCAATGGCCCCGCCATTGACATTGACCTTGTCCAAATCCCAGCCCAATTCCTTGTTCACCGCACAGGCCTGGGCCGCAAAGGCTTCATTGGCTTCGACCAGATCCAGGTCGTTGACCGACCAGCCGGCCTTGGCCAGCGCCGATTTGGCGGCGGGTATGGGGCCGCTGCCCATCACCGAGGGGTCAACGCCGGACTGCGCCCAGGACACGATGCGCGCCAAAGGCTTGATGCCGCGCTTTTCCGCCTCGTCGCGGCGCATCAGCGTGACCGCAGCCGCGCCGTCATTGATACCGCTGGCATTGCCCGCAGTAACCGTGCCGCCATCCTTTTGAAAAGCCGGACGCAGGGCCTGCATATCCTCAAGCTTTGTCCCATGGCGGATATATTCGTCATCGGCGACGGTGGTTTCTCCCTTGCGGGTTTTGATCACCACGGGCACGATCTCATCCCTGAAACGACCGGCCTTCTGCGCCGCTTCGGCCTTGTTTTGCGATGCAAGGGCAAAGGCGTCCTGCTGCTCGCGGGTGATCTGCCATTGTTCGGCGACATTTTCGGCGGTGTTGCCCATATGATAGCCGTTAAAGGCGTCCCACAGCCCGTCCTTGAGCATGCTGTCGATCATTTCGACAGCGCCCATTTTGGCGCCATTGCGCATATGCACCACATGCGGGGCCTGACTCATGCTTTCCTGGCCGCCCGCAACCACAATATTGCTGTCGCCGTTCATGATGGCCTGAAAGCCCAGCGCCACCGAGCGCAGACCAGAGCCGCACAACTGGTTAACCCCCCAGGCCGGGGCCTGTACCGGAATGCCTGCGGCGATAGAGGCCTGACGGGCCGGATTTTGGCCTTCGCCAGCACTCAATATCTGGCCCATAATGACCTCGGTCACTTCCTCGCGGCCTATTCCGGCCCGGTCAAGCGCCGCGCCAATAACGATTTTCCCCAATTCATGGGCCGCAAGCGCGCTCAGCGCGCCATTAAACGAGCCAACAGGGGTGCGTGCGGCGCCTACAATGACGACTTCAGTCATAAGATGATCCTTTTGTTGGAAGGGACTTAAAGCAACGACCTTAACACTACTCTTGCGCATTGCAGCATAACAGGGCGACAATATGGCCTAATATAGTGCATGGGCAATATGTTCGCCACTGTCGTGGCGATTTTAGCAAAAGGAAATGTGGCGTGACGGACGAAACACCCCCAATAAAAGACGGCGGCGACGTTATCGTCATCAAGAAATACGCCAACCGGCGTTTGTACAATACCGCAACCAGCCGTTATGTGACGCTGGAGCAGCTTAGCGAGATGGTCAAGGCAGGGCAGAGCTTTGCAGTTTATGACGCCAGGACGGGAGAAGACATTACCCGATCCGTTCTGACCCAGATCATTTTCGAAGAGGAAAGCAAGGGCGGGCAAACCCTGCTGCCGGTCAATTTTTTGCGTCAGCTTATTGGTATGTATGGCAATGTCATGCAGCCCTTTGTACCGAATTACCTGGAAACGGTGATGGAGACGTTTCACAAAAATCAGGAAACCATCCGCGAACAATTCACCGGCGTTCTGGGCAAGGTGCCCGGTATGAAGCCACTCGAAGACATTGCCAGGCAGAATATGGCGCTGATGGAAAAAGCCATGCAGGGCTTCACCCCATTTCCTCTAGGCAAAGCGCCAACCGGGAAGGAGCGTGGCGCTGCGCCCGCCTCCAGTGGCGACGAAGTGTCGGAGTTGCGCGCCCGCATCGACGCCATGCAGGAACAGCTTGAACGCATCGCCAGGGGGCAGAAGGATTAGCTCAGCGGATCGCCCTGTATGACAAACGGGGTTTTCTGGCAGCCTGCTAAACGCCGCCAAAACGAAACGCCGATACAGTCACGCCCAGCGCCTGATCATTGTATATCCGCGCGCCCGCCGTATCGCCGCCCGCGCCTGCGGCGGCCATCAGGGGGATGAGATGTTCTTCGCGCGGATGTGCTGCGCGCGCGGCGGGGGCGGTTTGCCATTGGGCGAGGGCGGCGGGCTTGAGTGCGCCTTTGCACAAAGTTTCATTCAGCCAGGTGTCGAACTGCTCTGAAACCTGTTTGCTGTCCGGGGCGCCAAAGCCCTGCATATTATGATAACTCAGACCGCTGCCCACGATCAGCACCCCTTCATCGCGCAACGTCGCCAGCGCGCGGCCCGCAGCCAGATGCAGTTCTGGATCAAGCGAATGATGCAGCGATAATTGCACGATGGGAATATCCGCATCGGGAAAAATCAGCATGAAGGGGATGAATACGCCATGGTCAAATCCGCGCGCCGCATCTATGCGGGCGGGCAGACCGGCATCACTCAGTAGGCTGACGATGCGCCCTGCCAGCGCCGGATCGCCCGGCGCGGGGTATTTTAGCTGGTAGGTATGTTCGGGAAATCCGTAATAGTCGTAAATCAGCGGCGGGTTGGCGGCGCCGGTGACGGCGAAGGCGTCTTCCTCCCAATGGCCGGAAATGACGATTATGGCCTTGGGGCGCGCGGGCAATGTGGCGGCCAGCCCGCGCAGCATTGCGGCCATGCTGTCCCAGGTGTTGCGTGGCCCCATGGTCCACTCCATGAAAAAGCACGGTCCGCCTCCATGGGGAATGAAAAGCGAAGGTTGGGCTTTGGATGCTGTCATCATGGGTTCCTATTTGCCGGGTGGAAGTGTCCGACATTAGCGCCTTGGGCCGCCCACAGTCCAATTTTCTGACAAACGGCGCCAATTCGTCATTCTAGTGACAAATAGAATCAATAGGTGCTATGTTTGAAAGTGGTGTTCTTTGCCAGCCGAAAAGTCCACCAAACCTGAAATTTTGCTTTGGAGGAGCTTGTAAATGGCATGGAAGTCCGGGTTTGCTGTCGCCATTGGCTTGATATTGGGCACACAGATTGCACTTGCCGCGGCGCCGCCGGAAGAAGCCAAGCGGCTTGAAACCGATCTGACCCCCATGGGCGCCGAGCGCGCGGGAAATGCGGCTGGAACTATTCCTGCATGGGACGGCGGATTGACCGCACCGCCGCCGGGGATAGACTTCACTCCTGGCGGCTATCATCCGGATCCGTTTGCCGCCGATCAGCCGCTTTATACGATTACCGCCGCCAATATGGCGCAATATGACGGCCAGCTTACCGATGGCTATAAGGAATTGCTGCGGGCCTATCCTGACAGCTATGTCATGAAGGTCTATCCCACCCGCCGGTCCTGCGCCTTCCCGCCCCGGATTTATGAGGCGGTAAAGCGCAATGCGCTAAGCGCGCAACTCACCAACAATGGCAATGGCGTCACCGGGGCCACCGGCGGCGCGCCGTTTCCAATTCCGCACTCCGGCCTGGAGATATTGTGGAACCATGAACTGCGCTATCAGGGCTACAAAGTGACGCGCGAATCCGCCAGCGCGGCGCCGACCCAAAATGGTGATTTTACTCCCGAAGTGCAGCAGGATCAGTGGATTTACAGATATGCCGATCCCGCGCTCGCCAGTACTGAGGATTTGGACAATGTCTTCATGCATTACATGCGCCACGGCATCAGCCCGGCCAGTAATGCGGGCACGATGACGGTCATGCATAATTCGGTGGATTTTGTGCAGGACAAGCGCCGCGGCTGGCTCTACCGGCCGGGCGAACGCAAGGTCAAACGCGTGATTGGCGCGGAATATGACAGCCTCATCCCGGCCAGCGAGGGAATGCGATCCAACGACAGTTACAATATACTGAACGGCGGCGGCGCGCTTTATGATTTTGAGATGCTGGACAGGCAGGAAAAGATTGTCGCCTACAACACCTTCCGCCTGGCTTCGCATGATATTCAGTACAAGGATGTTCTGCACAAGAAGCATTTGAACCCCGATGTGATACGCTATGAACTGCACCGGATATGGGGCATCGAGGGAAAACTGAAACCAGGCAAGCACCATATACTGGCCTCCCGGCGGCGGATGTATTTCGACGAGGATAGCTGGGCGGGCGTGGCGGCGGAAATGTACGGCGGCGATGACAAGCTTACCCGCATTCAGGAAGCGCATATCTTCAACTATTACGACCAGCCGCTGTGCAACATCGCCTCCGATGTGATTTACGATGTCGCGGGCGGGCGCTATCATGTCGTCGGCCTGCGCAATGAGCAGAAGCCGGTCAGGTTTGATATTCAGGACGCGCCGGAAGCGTTCTCCGCAGAAGGCATGCGGCGGCAAGGGGTTCGCTAGCCGGTTTTTACATTTGATTCAAATCATGGATATGGCTCAAAATTCCGGCACACTGACAACGAGGTGACGCTTGACAGCGGGGGGCTGGATGCGCGAACGTCATCGCTATTGCAAATCATTCGCAACTGAACGGACGTAACCATGTCATCTACCGGGACCTGTCATTTTGAGCGATGCGAAGAATCCCCACCTGGCCGGGCGGGCTTCTTCGTTTCGCTCAGAAAGATGATGGGGTTGTTCAATAGGCCATTGTTATTAATCAGCTTTACTGTAGCGGCGGCGTTTGGCGCCGGGGCGGCAATGGCCGCCGAGGTGAATGTTTATTCCTACCGGCAACCGGCATTGATGCAGCCCTTGTTTGATAAATTCACGGCGGCTACAGGAATTGAGGTCAATTCCCTGTTCGCGGAAAAGGGCCTGGCGGAGCGCATCAAGGCCGAAGGCGTGAACAGCCCCGCCGATGTAATTCTGGCGTCTGACATTGCCCGGCTCAGCGAAGCAGTGGAGGCAGGCATTACCCAGCCGGTGGATTCACAAACACTTGCCACCGTCATCCCCGCACCCTTGCGCGATCCAGCGAACCATTGGTTCGCGTTAACCCAGCGCGCGCGGGTGGTCTATGCCTCCAAAGAAAGGGTGAAGGCGGGTGAAGTCACGAGCTATGAGGCGCTGGCCGAGACGCAATGGAAGGGCCGCATTTGCAGCCGCAGTGGCGCCAGCGATTATAATGTGGCGCTGCTGGCCGCACAGATTGCCCATCATGGTGAGGCAGAGGCGGCGCAATGGCTGAAAGGCCTGCGGGCCAATCTGGCGCGCAAACCCCAGGGCGATGACCGCGCGCAGATCAAGGCGGTGGCGCAGGGCGAATGCGATATCGCGCTGGGCAACAGCTATTATATGGCGGTGATGCTGGCCGATCCGGCGCAACGCCCATTCGCCGAAGCTGTGAACATCCTGTTTCCCAATCAGCAGGATCGCGGCGCACATATCAATATTTCCGGCATGGCGATGGCCAAACATGCGCCAAACCGCGAGGCGGCGCTGAAGCTGATGGAGTTTTTATCCGGCAAAGAGGCCCAGCAACTTTACGCCGAAATCAATAATGAATATCCGGTCAGCCCGGATGCGCCCTGGTCGG
>CAYGDL010000055.1:0-14061 GCA_964348545.1 uncultured Alphaproteobacteria bacterium
CGGTGGCGCTGATGGAGCGCAAGGGATTTTCCGCCGATGATTTCCGGCTGCTGCACCCCGGCGGACAGATCGGTAAATCCCTGCTGCGGGTTTCTGACATTATGCATGGTAGCGACGCCCTGCCGCTGGCGCGTCTGGATATGCCGATGAGTGAAGTCCTGATGGTGATGACCCAGCAACGCTTTGGCTGCGCTGGAATTATCGACACCGACGGCAATCTGGTGGGCATTATCACCGATGGCGATTTGCGTCGTCACACCATTACCGGGGATTTGCTGCAAAAAACTGCGGCGCAGGTCATGACCAAAACCCCCAAAACCATTCACCGCGAGGCGCTGGCCGCCGAGGCGCTGGGCGTGATGGCGGATAAAATCACCTGTCTGTTTGTCACCGCGCAGTCCGCAGGCGTTGCGCAGCCGCCCATCGGTATTGTGCATATTCATGACTGTCTGCGGGCGGGCGTCATTTGATGGCGAACAGCGTGATCGACAGTGGCCCGCAGGATTGGCGTCAGGCCCGCGCCCTGCCTGGTGGTTCAGAAGATCCGCGCCGCCGCCTGATCATGCGGCTGGTGAAATATGTGCTGCCCGCCATTGCGCTGGCGTTTCTGGCGCTGATGATCGCCTGGCCCCGGCTATTCGAGGAAGAAAGCAAGTTCGAGCTGACAACGGCGGAAATATCTGCGGTGAAGGACGATCTGCGCATGAGCAGCCCGCGCTTTACCGGCATGGGGTCCGACAATCGTCCCTATCTGGTGACCGCCGATGCCGCTGTGCAGGATCAAAATGACCGAGAACTGGTGCGGCTGGAAAATTTGCAGGCCGATCTGTCCATGACGGATGGGTCCTGGCTTTCGGTCAATGCCAGAAACGGGCTGATGCATAACGGCTTGCAAACGCTGCAACTGGATGGGCGCATCGAGGCCTATTCGGATTTTGGCTATGCATTTTACACTGAAAGCGCACTGATTGATCTGGATGTCGGCTCACTTGTATCGGACCATCCGGTCCGGGTGCAGGGGCCCCATGGACATTTGCGCGCCAAAACCCTGCGCGCTACGCAACGCGGGCAGCGGCTGCATTTTGCGGGCGATGTGAAAGTCATTATCTTTCCACGTTCTGGCGCGGCCGGATGATGGGGGATTATGCAATGCGCCTGTTTTATGTTGTAGCAGCGATGCTTTTGATGCTCAGTCATGGCCCTGTCCTTGCCCAGGCCGCACAGGATTTAAATTTCAAACATGATTCTTCCCAGCCGATAGAGGTGACATCGGACACGCTGGATGTCGCGCAGTCGGATCAGACGGCGATATTTTCCGGTAATGTTGTCGCCATTCAGGGTGAATTACGGCTGGGTTCTGATAATCTGCGGGTCTATTATCGGGGCGGCGCCGAGCGTTCGTCGCAACAAGGCGCGATTTCAAAGCTGGACGCGATCGGCGCTGTGGCGGTCAGTTCACCGCGTGAAACCGCCACCAGCGAATGGGCGGTCTATGATGTGGATAGTGGCCAGATTACAATGGGCGGCAATGTGGTGCTGACCCGAGGGGAAAATATATTGCGGGGCGAGCAGTTGGTGATTGATCTGGAAACCGGGCAAAGCCGTATTGTGGGCACACCGGGCGCTGGCGGGCGCGTCAAAGGTCTGTTCACGCCAAACAAAAAGCCATAGGATGTAGAAATGACACAAGCCAGTCAGGCAGAAAAAGAAAAACCGGCGGGCGGTCCGCGTCTGGTGCTGGAAAATTCCGGCCTGGTCGTTGACCGCATTGGCAAGGGCTTTAACAAGCGCCCTGTGGTGCGCGGGGTCAGTCTGAATTTGCAGCGCGGCGAAGTGGTCGGTCTGCTGGGGCCCAACGGGGCGGGCAAAACCACCTGTTTTTATATGATTACCGGGCTTATTCCCGTGGATTATGGGGTGATCACCCTGGATGGGCACGATATCACCCAATTGCCAATGTATCGGCGCGCGCGGCTTGGCATTGGCTATTTGCCGCAGGAAGCCTCAATCTTTCGCGGCCTGACCGTGGAAATGAACATCCGCGCCGTGGTGGAAATGGTCGAATCCGACGTGTCCCGGCGTGAGGCGATTGTCGATGATCTGCTGGGCGAATTTTCCATCACCCATCTACGCCGCACCCCGGCGCTGGCGCTTTCGGGGGGCGAGCGCCGCCGGGTTGAAATCGCCCGGGCCCTGGCCACCCGCCCGGCTTTTATGCTGCTGGATGAACCCTTTGCCGGTATTGACCCTATTGCGATTGGGGATATACGCGAACTGGTCGGTCATATCAAGGCGCGCGGTATTGGCGTTCTGATCACCGATCACAATGTCCGCGAAACCCTGGATTTAATTGACCGTGCCTATATTATCCATGAGGGCCAGGTGCTTATGGAAGGCCGCCCGGATGAAATCGTTGGTAATGCCGATGTCCGGCGGGTTTATTTGGGGGATCGCTTCAGCCTTTAACCTATTGAAACCATTACATGGTATTCTGGCGCAAGAATTGCACAAAACAGGGCTGTTTTCAGGATCATGGCACTTTCGCCACGTTTAGATATCAGGCAAAGCCAGGGGCTGGTTATGACCCCGCAATTGCAGCAGGCAATCAAGCTGTTGCAAATGTCGAGCTTTGAGCTTGAAGCCTATGTCGAGGGAGAGCTGGAACGCAATCCGCTGCTGGAGCGCGACGAGGCCAATCACAAGCCCGATATTGTTGAACCATCCGCTTCCCGCGAAGCAGAGCCTTTTTCCGATGGCCCGGAAACCGACCTGCAATTGCGCGAAGATACCCTGCTGGGCGACGCCACGCAAAGCCTGGATACGGATTACGACAATCTGTATGACGGCGATAGCGGATCGGACCGCGCACTGGCCGACCAAAGCGAGCCGCCCTTCAGTTCGGACTGGAGCAGCGCCAGCGCCAGCGCGGGCGGCGGCAGCTTCCAGGAAAGCGACTATAATCTGGAAGATCGTATTTCAGCGGATATCAACCTGCGTGATCACTTGCTCGGTCAACTGCATCTCAGCGTGCGGGACCCACGCCAGCGGCTACTGGGCGCGCAGATCATCGACATGCTGGACGATGCGGGCTATCTCATTGAAACCGTGGAACGTATTGCCGCCCGCCATGGCGCCCCGGTTGCCGGGGTCGAGGCCATGCTTAATGTCGTGCAGGGCTTTGAGCCAACCGGGATAGCGGCGCGCAATCTTGCGGAATGTCTGGCGCTGCAATTGCGCGAACGCAACCGTCTCGATCCCGCGATGCAGAAGATGCTCGATAATCTGCCGCTGCTGGCGCGCCATGACCGGATCGGCCTGATGAAACTGTGCGAAGTGGACGCCGAAGACCTCGCCGAAATGATTTCCGAAATCAAGGCGCTGGATCCAAAGCCAGGCCTGACTTTTGGCGGAGAGTCGGCACAGCCGGTAGTGCCCGACGTGTTCGTGCGCAAGGGGCCGGACGGCGCCTGGCTGGTGGAACTGAACAATGCCACATTGCCAAAGGTGCTGATCAATTCACAATATTGCGCGCGCGTCGTGAAACAGAAAATCAGCTCTCAGGACAAGGCCTATATTTCCGAATGTCTGAGCAATGCCAACTGGCTTGTGAAAAGTCTGGAACAGCGCGCGCGTACGATCCTGAAAGTATCTGTTGAACTGGTGCGCCAGCAGGAAGGCTTTTTTGAAAATGGCCTGTCATATCTCAAGCCGCTAAATCTGCGCACGATTGCAGATGCGATTGAAATGCACGAATCGACAGTCAGTCGCGTAACGGCGAATAAATATATCGCCACGCATCGCGGTATCTATGACATGAAATATTTTTTTACGGCATCGATTGCATCAAGTGAAGGTGGTGACGCCCATTCCGCCGAGGCCGTGCGTCACAAAATCAAGGCATTGATCGATGCAGAATTTCCTAATAAAATTCTATCGGATGACAGGCTCGTGGTTTTGTTGCGCGAATCGGGAATGGATATTGCCCGGCGTACAGTTGCCAAATATCGTGAAGCCATGCGCATTCCCTCGTCAGTGGAACGCCGTCGTGCGAAACAGATGCGTGCCTAGAGCAATGCTGTGCTAGAATGTTGCGTTTACGAGGGTGATTTTGATGCGAATAACTGTTCACGGTAAACAGATCCAGACCGGCGAAGCGCTGCAAAGCCATGTTACGGAGCGCCTGGGTGATGCGGTTGGAAAATTTCTTGATATTCCCGGTGACGCCACCGTCACCATTTCGCGTGATGGCGCTGCGTACCGCGCTGATATTCTGTTGCATCTCAATTCCGGCCTGACGGCGAAGGCGCATGCGACTGCCAATGAAGTTTACGCCAGCGCGGATGGCGCCATCGATAAGATGGCAAAACAGTTGCGGCGCTATAAAACCCGCTTGAAGGATCATCATAAGCGCACGACCCAGACACCGTCGCCGCGTGAGGAGGCGCAAAGCTTCGTGCTTGCTGCCGAAACAGAAGATGCTGGCGATGAAGGCGCGGCCGTGAACAAGCCGCTAATTATCGCAGAGACCCAGACAGATATTAAAACCCTGTCGGTTGGCGAGGCCGTCATGCAGCTGGAATTAAGCGATGATCCGGCGCTGCTGTTCAGGAATGGCGGGAATGGGCGGTTAAACATGGTTTATATGCGCCGTGATGGCAATGTTAGCTGGATTGATCCCAAATCCTGAATGAAGGCCCCGGCGCACGCAGTTTCTGGGGTTTGCTTTCCGGGTAAAAACGCGCTATCGGGTGAGGGAATATGGATGCGGGATTGGCGCAAATATTGTTGGCAGGGCATACAGAATCAGGGCTTACAGAATTATGGGGACCATAATTAATATGTCGCTTGCAGATATCTTAAAGCCTGAGGGGGTAATTTCCAATCTGAAAGCCCGGGGAAAAAAGCAGGCATTGCAGGAGCTTAGCGCTGCGGCCAGCAAACTCTGTGGTTTCGACGCACAGCATATTCTCGACAAGCTGCTGGCGCGCGAGCGCCTGGGCACAACCGGCGTCGGCCAGGGCATTGCGATACCGCACGCCAAATTTCAGGAAGCGGATAAAGTCATGGGTCTGTTTGCGCGCCTTGACCAGCCGATAGATTTTGAATCTGTTGATGAGCGTCCGGTGGATCTGATTTTTCTGCTGATTGCGCCGGAGGCGGGCGGCGCCGAACATCTGCGCGTCCTGGCCCGGGTGTCGCGGCTGTTGCGCAATCAGGAACTGTGCACAAAACTGCG
This sequence comes from uncultured Alphaproteobacteria bacterium, assembly GCA_964348545.1. Classification (GTDB taxonomy): domain Bacteria; phylum Pseudomonadota; class Alphaproteobacteria; order UBA11222; family UBA11222; genus UBA11222. The sequence continues at coordinate 5,237 of CAYGDL010000055.1, forward strand.
CGGCTCGCGTGAGCGCGCCGCTTTATACGCGCTGCTCACGGAACCAACGGCTTCGTCGTCTGCGGCTTAAGCCGCCGTCGCTTTCAACTCGCTTTGCAGGAATTGCAGCGTCAGATCCCGGTCGCCCACACCCAGCAAGGTGCAGTTCAGATCGGTGACGCCGATATCACGCAGGCGCTGAATGGTGGCGCTGATTTCTTTTTCGCTGCCAACACAGGCAAAATCGCTTGGGCCTGTCGTCCCTTCCTTGTCCAGCATGGCGCGATAGGATTTGAGCGTGCCATACATTTTCAAACCCCGGTCCAGACGCTCGCGCACCGCTTCCTTATCGGCGACAAGTGCAAACGGCATGCCCGCCACTATGCGCGGCGCGGGCTTGCCCGCTTCTTTTGCGGCCTTGCTGATTTTTGGAATGATGTGACTTTCCAGCGTTTTGGGGCCGGTCATCCAGGTGATGGTGCCATCGGCATAAGTCCCCGCCACATTCAGCATCACATCGCCAAGGGCGGCCACCACGACGGGTACACCTTTGGATTCCGATACGGTGATCATGGCGTTGGTCTTGTACAGCTCGCCTGCAAACTGCACTTTTTCATTGCGCACAGCGGGCATCAGAATTTGCAGATATTCGCGCATGTGCCGCGCGGGCCTGTCATAGGACATGCCCATGGCGCCCTCGATGATCGGCTGATGCGACAGGCCGATGCCCAGTGTGAAGCGGCCATTGGAAGCGGCCTGCACGGTTGCCGCCTCCTGCGCCATGGTCAATGGATGGCGCGGATAGCTGGGCACCACCGCCGTGCCAAGTTTGATGCGGCTTGTTTCACGCCCGATCAGCGCCATCGACATCATGGCGTCCAGGCCGAACATGCTGGCGATCCACAGGCTGTCAAAGCCCATCTGCTCGATCTTTTTGGCCTGTGCGATCATGCCGTCAATGGTGCCTTCCGGCCCGATGCCTGCTGTGTTAATGCCTATTTTCATCGTTCACGTTCCCTCGCTGTTATTTTTGTGTTTCGCCCAGGCCCGCACGGCTTTGCCGAAGGCCTGGAAAATTGCCGCATAGGCGGGGTTTTCACTGGCCCGCCATTCCGGATGCCACTGTACACCAAGTGCAAAGCCCGGCGCACCGTCAATCGACACCGCCTCGATGGTGCCGTCCGGCGCCACGGCATCCACCTGCAGGCCTTGCGCCAGCCGGTCGATGCCCTGATTATGCACCGAATTGACCTTGAACTTCGCCGCGCCGATGATGCGCGCAAGATGGGTTTTCGCCAGCACGGTAATGTCATGCGCCGGTTCGTAGCGCCGTTCGGGCGTTGCCGCCGGGTTTTCCATATGCCCGTTCAGATGATTATGCCGCCCCGGCAGTTCCTGCACGAATTGGTGCAGGGTGCCGCCAAAGGCCACATTCATTTCCTGCATGCCCCGGCACACCGCCAGCAGAGGGACGCCCTTTTTCACGGCGGCGCGGATCAGCGGCAGTGTCAGCGCGTCACGTTGCGGATCAGCGTGATTGTCAGTGCGCGGCGGTGGCCCGCCATAAATTTCCGGCGCGACATTGGACGGCGAACCCGGCAGAAAAACGCCATCCACCGCCTCCAGAATTTGTGCAATGTCGAGTGGTTCGCGCGTAACAGGGATCAGCAGCGGCACTGCGCCCGCCACATCGCGTACGGCGTTGATATATTTTTCGCCAACCGCATGAAACGGCATATCGCCGATTATCCGGTAATCGCATGGAACCCCAACAATCGGGGGGCGTTTTTTGGATCGCGTCATAACGTACGTCTGACTTGCCGTTGCTGTTCAGCGCTTATTCTGTGTTCCGGGGGCCGGATCAAGCAAGATGAATAATTTGGGATCCAACGGTCCGGCGGCGCGAATATCGCTCAGTCCGATCTGTGTGGTCAGGCCCTGCGCATCGATCACCACCCATTGCCGCAGCTCTATATTTGCATCGCCGCGATCCAGAAAGGTCAGCGTGATCTCGCCTTTTTCCGGCGATTTCGGGTCGCGCAGCTTTACGCGCAACAGGCCGGTGTCGCGTTTCACCGCAACCACTTCACGCTCTGATCCCAGCGTTACCTTGTCCGCCAATATCGGGCTGAGCGGGGTTGAGCCAATGGGATAGCGGTCAATCATCGCGTCCGCACCCTCGCGCACGGCAACGGATGTGCCATCGGCAATGATCAGCAATTCCTCGGGCGGCGCATATTCAAAGCGCATGCGTCCGGGACGGTTGAGAAAGAATTTGCCCCGGCTGACCGCGCCATCGGGTGCGATCTGCATAAAGCCTGCCTGCAACCGGTCAAGCTGATTGAGATAGGTGTTTACACGGGCAAGATCGGTGCGTTGCTGTGTGTTCAGACCCGCCAGCGGGTCGCCCTGGGCCGATGCAGGGGCATGCGCGAGCGCACCCATGAATAGGACCGGTGTAATGAGCGGTAAAAAACGGCGGAGAAAAAAAGACATTACGCTTTCTAATGCAATAAGCACCGGGATTGTACCAGTTAGTTCAGCCCGCCGCTTATATGTGCATCCGCAGACGCCCCTTCAATGCCCGGCGGAAGCATGCGCTTCGCGCTGGGGCCTATAGGCTATGCGCTGGATCAGAAAATCACTGGAATCCGTGGTGATCAGCCCTGGCTCAATTTCCATACCACTTTCCGTGACATAGGGGGTTGCGAACATTTCCAGCCGGTCAAAGGGTTCGCGGGTTGTAATCACGATCTGATGCGTCCCGCCGGCCGTTTCCGGTAAAAACAGGCCCTGCCCAATCTCAAGCCTGCCGCGATAGGCCCGCCACCCGCCACGCTCATGATAAACGGTACCGGCCAGCTCTGCTTCGCCACGATAAAAATATGTCACATCCACGTCCGCCCGCATAACAGGCTGATCAAAGACGATGATAATCTGTTCAGAATGGTTCTGCACCGGATCAAATCCGGTTTCCGCCTTGATTGCGGGGGCGCTGGCCTGCGCGCCCGCCGCGCCAATGCCATCACGGTGCCTGCCGACAGCTACAGCATTGGGCGACGTATCCCCGACATTCTGCGCCAGGATGTGCAGTCCAGCATCGATGGCGGACAGATCGCCCCCCATCTCCACATTTATCCACGAGGCGTCGCGAACAGGGCTGAGATTGGCTGACGAAGATTGTGCAAATGCCGCGTCTGTACAGAACATTGAAACTAGGAAGATAAACCTGGCAGCGTAACCCATCATGACCGGCTCCTGCTTCTATTCGTTAAATTTTCCCTGTGCCAAGGATTACAGCATGGTTAATTTGTCTTGTCCAAGATAATTCCATGCCACCGTCGCGTGTGGTAGAAACAGGAAAATAATATTCAGCGGGGAGAAAGAAGATGCGGGCGATGATGGTGCGCGAAAACAGTCTTGATATGTCGGTCATGCGGCTGGAGGAAGTGGAGTTGCCGCCGCCCGGCGAAAAGGAAGTACGGGTGCGCATCCGTGCGGCGTCAACACAGTTTCCCGATATTCTGATGATCCAGAAAAAATATCAGTATCAGCCGCCGCTGCCCTATATTCCGGGTACGGAGTTTGCCGGCGATGTGGTGGCGCTGGGGACAGGCGTCACACAATGGAAAATTGGCGATGCCGTGGTGGCGGGCATGCTGACCGGCGGCGGTTTTGCCGATGAAGTGAATGTGTACGAAAGCAGTTTGCGCCGCAAGCCAACACCGCTCAGCTATGGTCAGGCCTGCTCGTTCCGCTCCGCCTATCTGACGGCGCAGGTCTCGCTGATCCGGCGCGGTGAATTGCAGCGCGGTGAAACCCTGCTGGTGCATGGCGCGGCGGGCGGCGTGGGGCTGGCCGCTGTTGAAGTGGGCAAGATGCTGGGCGCAACCGTTATCGGCACCGGCAGCACGGACGCCAAGCTGGCCGTGGTGACAAAATACGGCGCCGATCATGTGATCAATTATGGCGCGGATTTCAAAAAGGGCTTTCGCGAAAAAGTGAAGGAGCTGACCGGCGGCAATGGCGCCGATGTAATTTATGATCCCGTCGGCGGCGACGTGTTTGATGAATCGGTGCGCTGTATCAACTGGGGTGGGCGGTTGCTGATTATCGGATTTACGTCAGGACGCATTCCATCCGCGCCCGTGAATATGCCATTGATCAAGGGCTTTTCCATTGTCGGGGTGCGCGCGGGCGAATATGGCCGCAAGGATCCGCAAAAGGGCCGCGAGAATATCGCCATGGTGGATGAATGGGCCGAGAGCGGCAAGATCAACCCTTATGTCTGTGCCGAAATACCCCTGGAACGCGCCCATGAGGCCCTGGCCATGATCCAGGACCGCACCGTGGTGGGGCGCGTTGTGGTGGTGATGTAGGGCCTTACCTCGCACCCTTCTTCGCCGGGGCCTCGTCGGCCAGTTTCACGGCCACAAAGCGCAGGTCGCCACCGCGATATAGCAGCAGCAGCACAGACTTTTTGCCGGTCTTTTTGGCCTCAGCGACTTTGTCTTTTACCTCTTGCGGGGAACGCACCTCCTGTTGCGCCACCTCGACGACCACATCGCCGGGGCGCACGCCTTTTTCGCGAGAAGGCCCTGCATCATTGATGGCAACCACAGCGACGCCATTGACATCGCCGCCAACCTCAAACTGTTCGCGCAGCGAGGCGCTCAGGGGGGCCAGCAACAGGCCCAGATCTTCTACTTCGGTGCCAGTGGGCTGTTCGCCAGAAGGCTCGCCGTCGGCTTCCCTGCCAGATGCGGCTTTTTCAAATTCTTCCAGGCGGCCCAGAACGACGCGGAAGCTCTTTTCCTTGCCATCGCGCCAGACAATCACATCGGCTTCCTTGCCCACGGCGGTTTCCGCCACAATGCGCGGCAGATCGCTCATTTCCGGAACTTCCTGCCCGTTAAAGCGGATAATCACATCCCCCGCCCTGACGCCAGCCACGGCGGCGGGGCCACCGGCGGTAACTTCGGCAATCAAAGCGCCCCGGGCTTTCAGCAGGCCAAAACTTTCCGCCAGCTCCTCCGTCACCGATTGAATGCGCACGCCCAACCAACCACGACGCGTTTCACCAAATTCCTGTAGCTGCGCCACCACATTGCGAACAATGTCGGAGGGAATGGCAAAGCCAATGCCAATCGAGCCGCCAGAGGGTGAAATAATCGCCGTATTGACCCCGATCACATTGCCATCCATGTCAAATAGCGGGCCGCCGGAATTGCCGCGATTAATGGCGGCGTCGGTTTGCAGGAAGGAATCATAGGGACCGGAATTGATGTTACGGTTCTGCGCCGAAATAATGCCCGCCGACACCGATCCACCCAGACCAAACGGATTGCCAATAGCCAGCACCCAATCCCCCACCCGCATATGCGCGGAAGCGCCCATTTTCACAAACGGCAAGGGTTTTTTGGCCTCTACCTTTAATACCGCCAGGTCGGTTTTCATGTCACGGCCGATTACTTTGGCTGGCAACTGCGTGCCATCGCTGAGATTGACGCTGATTTCATCGGCCTTGCCGATGACATGATTATTGGTAACCACGATCCCCGACGGATCGATGATAAAGCCTGACCCCAGAGAGGAAACCTTGCGGGCCTGTCCCTGTTCGCCCTGTTTATCGAAATAATCCTTGAACAAATCCTCGAACGGCGATCCCGGCGGAAATTGCGGCATCTCGTTCATTTCGGGACCGCCCTGCACGGTCTGCGAGGTCGCGACATTGACTACCGCGGGGGACAGCCGCGCAGCCAGATCGGCAAAACTGTCTGGCGCTGATCGCGCAAGGGCTGTGCTGACAAGTGCGATATTGGCCGCAATAATCAGTGTCGCCGTCTTGTTGAACATCCGTTTAACTGAACTTGCCTGCATTTTAACTTTCCTCTTGATTGTCTTTGCCGGTCACGGCCTTCCTCCAATCTGGACTTCGATTAAGGAAAATCCGGGGCTTAAATCTGACTTTATCTTGTTCCCGCCGCGCTGCCCTTGCCGCTCAGATCAATGAAGTAGCGGAAAAATTCACTGTCCGGCGACAGCACCATGGTGGTGTCAGCGGCTTTGAAAGCCTCCTGATAGGCGCGCATGGACCGGTAGAATGCAAAAAACTCGGGATCCCGGCCAACCGCTTCGGCGAAAATGCGATTGCGCTCGCTATCGCCTTTACCCCGTGCGATTTCTGCATCACGCTTTGCTTCTGCCAACAGCACGGTTTTTTCACGGTCGGCGCGCGAACGAATACGCTGGGCAATTTCGGCGCCCTGGGCGCGCGCCTCACGCGCTTCGCGTTCCCGCTCGGTCTGCATGCGCCGGTAAATCGCCTGGCTGTTCGCTTCGGGCAGATCGGTGCGGCGAATGCGTACATCCACAACTTCGATGCCGAACTGGGCCGCCTCGGTATTCACCCGGTCGCGGATCAAATTCATCAGGGCCGCACGTTCGCCGGACAGAATCGTATAGAAAGTTTCCTTGCCCAGCACCTGGCGCAAGCCCGCATTGAGCAGCGTGGAAAGTCGCGCATCCACGCCCGCCAGGGTCACGACAGTCTGACGGAATTTTAGCGGATCGGTGATGCGGAACCGCGCAAAGGCATCCACGACCAGGCGTTTCTGGTCCGACGCGATGACTTCCGCATCGGGCGCGTCATAATCCAGGATGCGTTTGTCAAAAAAGATCACGTTCTGAACAAAGGGCAGTTTCCAGTTAAGTCCCGGCTCGCTGACCACGCGTCTGGGATCGCCAAATTGCAGCACCAGCGCCTGTTCGGTCTGGTGTACTGAGAACAAAGTTGAATAAGCCAGCACCACAAGGGCGCCCGCAGCGATCAGCAATAAGGGCATCTTGTTCATTGCGCCGCTTCTCCCGACTGATTTTTATTGCGCAGCTCCGGCAGGGGCAGATAGGGCACCATGCCGCTGCCTTTGGGATCGGTGATGACTACTTTGTTCATGCCCGCCAGCACTTTCTCCATGGTTTCAAGATAGATGCGCTTTTGCGTTACCTCTTTGGCCTTTACATATTGATCATGGACGGCGGTAAAGCGTTGCGCGTCACCATTGGCCTCGGCGATGGTCTGTTGCATATAGGCCTGCGCGTCCTGATCGATCTGCGCCGCCTCGCCACGGGCGCGGGGAATGATGTCATTGGCATAGGCCTCGGCCTCGTTGCGCTGGCGCTCCAGATCGGCGCGCGCCGCCTGTACATCGCGGAAGGCGTCGATCACCGCAATAGGTGGATCGACTTTCTGTAATTGCACCTGGCTGATTTGCACACCCGCCTCATAACTATCCAGCACCTGCTGGGTCAGCAGCATCACATCCTGTTCGATCTGGTTGCGCGCCCCGGTCAGGATCGGGGTGATCTGCATGCGGCCAATCACCTCGCGCATGGCGCTTTGGGCCACCGCTTTCACATTTTCCGGCGCATTGGCCATGTTGAACAGAAATTTATCCGCTTCCCGGATGCGCCAGAACACCGAAAAATCCACATCGACGATATTTTCATCGCCGGTCAGCATCAGGCTTTCCTGGGGTACATCCTGGGTGCGATCCGGGTTGCGGGTATCGGTAAAGGGACGAAAGCCCACATCAACCCGGTTCACATTGGTCACCGGCGGCGTCAGCACCGATTCGATGGGATAGGGCAGATGATAGTTCAACCCCGGTTCGGTGATTTCTGAAAATTTGCCAAAGCGCAACACCACGCCCTGTTCATCCGTCTTGACCGTATAAAAGCCGGTTGCCAGCCATAGACCCGCTGTCAGAATGGCGACCAGACTCAGGCCGCCGCCGCCAATTTTGCCGCCCGGAAACAGATTTTGCAGCCGTTCCTGTGCCTGGCGTAGCATGGCCTCAATGTCTGGGGGCTGCTGTCCGCCACCGGGGCCGCCACCCCAGGGACCACGCGGGCCTTGTGGGCCGCGCGGCCCATCTCCGCCACCCCCGCCGGGCCGATTGCCCCAGGGGCCACGATTGCCGGAATTACCGTTTCCGTCATTGTTCCAAGGCATAAGGCGTTTGCTCCGTTGTTCTTAATCCAAGCGCATATTGGCTTTAAGGCTAATGCGGGTTATATGACAGACAGGCCAGCTAAGCAATCGCATCACCGCTCTAAGTGGCGCTGGATTTTGCGAATTTCAACAATATAGAACGAATTATAGGTGCTCTTCATGCCTGATCGCGCGCAAATCCTGCAAGCTTTGTCCAGCGTTATTGATCCCGGCAAGGGAACCGACGTGGTCAGTCTTGACATGGTGCAAGGGCTGGTCGTCAAAGATGGCGAAGTAGGCTTTTCTCTGCAAGTCTCGTCTGCCGAAGGTGCGGCGAAAGAACCGCTGCGCATGGCCTGTATCGATGCCGTGCGCGCTTTGCCCGGCATTACCAAAGTGGCAGTGGTGCTGACCGCGCATAGCGATGCGCCAACGCGCGCCGCGCCGCGAAATCACAGCCATGATCACGCGCCGGGTCACACACACACCCACGCCCCCAAACCTGCCATTAAACAGGCCAAAGCAGGTGAAAAACAAACCATTCCCGGCATCAAGGCGATCATTGCAGTCGCCAGCGGCAAGGGCGGCGTCGGTAAATCCACCACGGCTGTCAATCTGGCGCTGGCGCTGGCGGGCCTGGGAAAAAAGGTCGGGCTGCTCGACGCCGATATATATGGGCCGTCAATCCCGCGCATGCTGGGCCTGAAGGGCAAACCATCGACCACGGACGGGCACAAGCTGCTGCCGATGCAAAATTACGGCGTCAAATGCATGTCGATCGGATTTCTGGTGGATGAAGACACACCCATGATCTGGCGCGGCCCGATGGTGATGAGCGCGCTGACCCAGATGC
>CAYGDL010000056.1:0-13973 GCA_964348545.1 uncultured Alphaproteobacteria bacterium
ACCAGACCCTGCCCAAGGACGCGCATAAGGTGGCGCATTTCTGCTCCATGTGCGGACCGAAATTCTGTTCCATGAAAATCACCCAGGAAGTGCGCGATTATGCCGCCTCCGGCATGGCGGAAAAATCCGAGGAGTTCCGCAATGCGGGTGGCAAAATTTATCAGGACATCGCCAGGGCCGAGGTAAAGCAGTCAAACAAAGCGCTGTGACCCCGGCGCCACGTCATGCGGGGGTTGCGGATTGGGGTAATCTGTGCGCTTTCCTGGGTGTGTCAGGCGCCTGCCCAGGCTGCATGGTTGCAATCAAAAGGCGCCTCGTTAATCATCAGTTCACTGAGTAGTTATCGTGCGGACAAGCGTTTTGATGCGGTCGGGCTGCGCACGGATGCGGGCGACTATCGAAAGCAGGAATTGTCCATCTATGGCGTTTATGGCGTGTCGGACGGGCTGACGCTTGGGGCGCAGCCAGCTTTTTTCCGGCTGAGCAACAAGACCGGGCCGGGCGCAACAAAAACGCACATGAAGGGCCTGTCCTTTGTTGAATTGTTCGCGCGGGCAGGGCTGTTTAAGGGCGATTACTGGATATTGTCCACACAGGCCCTGGTCAAAATTCCCGGGTCTGGCGCTTTTGACCGCGAGCCGGTGCGCGAATCTGCCAGTCGCGATCTGGAAGGGCGGTTATTATTCGGGCGTAGCGGCAGATTGCCGCCACAGCTTCTAAACCTTGAATATTTCTCGTCGTTCGAGGTCGGCTATCGTTTGCGGGACAGGAACGCGGCGGACCAATGGCGCACAGACGCCACATTTGGCGTGGACGCATCCCGCAACTATCAAATCCTGTTGCAGTCCTTTAATAGTATTTCGCAGGACAGGCGGGCGGGTGAATCATCATCCGACTATGATATTTATAAGGCGCAGATTTCGATCGTGCGGAAATTGCCATGGCGGACGGCGGTTCAGTTCGGCGGCCTTATCGAGCTTTCCGGGCGCAATACGAATGCAGGACAAGCCCTGTCCATGGCGCTTTGGTCACGTTTTTAACCAGGAAAATATACATGCCTGAAGCTGAAACTATCCGCTCATTTCCCGATATTCCCGTGTCGGCGTTTGCAGCAGTTCTGGGAATTGCCGGACTGGGGCTTGCCTGGCGCAAGTCAGCGGTGGTGATTGGAACCGCGCCATGGATTGGCGAAGTCATGATATTTGCGGGCGTATTGGTGTTCGCGTGGATTGCAGCCGCATATGGAATGAAAATCATGCGCGCGCCTTTCGCGATGCAGGCGGAGTTCGATGATCTGGCCCAGGCGTCATATCTGGCTGTTGCGCCATTGAGTCTGCAATTGTTTGCGGCGGGCGCGCTGCCGCTGGATCACGCCGTCGCCACGCTGATGTGGGTTATCGGGACCGGCGCGCAATTTATCCTGCTTTTGATCCTGTTGAAGCGTTGGATGGCGGGTGGCCAGACGCGGCGCAATTTGCGTCCCTCAATATTTTTGCCATCGGGGGGCCTGCTTATTTGTCCGGCAACTGCATCACAACTGGGCTTCATTGAGATTGGCTGGATGCTGTTTGCCGTGGGCGCGCTATTGTGGATTTTATTTCTGGCCCTGCTGTTAGACCGGCTGTTTTTCGACATGCCCATGGGTGACGATGAAACGCCCCAACTGGCGATTATGATAACGCCGCCCGCCCTGGCTTTTATGTCCTATATGGCGCTGAACCAGCAAATGATAGACGGATTCGCGCGGTTTCTTTTTTACGTCATGATGTTTTTTCTGATTGTCACCCTGACGCATTCACAACGTCTCATGGGTTTGCGGTTCGGCATGGGGTGGTGGTCTTTGACGTTTCCAGCAGCCGCAGCGGCAAGCGCCGCGATGGAATATCGCATGGCGGTTGGAGCTTATTTTCCGATGGCGCTGTGTGTGGCGTTGCTTGGCCTGGCGAGCGTTCTTGTGGCCTATTGCGCGGTTCGCACCCTAATGGGATTACAGGCGGGCAATCTGTTCAAAAGAATTATTTGACTTGTCGCGCCAATGTGCCGAGACCCGGAGCAAGCTTCGCCCATGTGCTGACAGGGCAATCGAATATGGCCAGATTTCCGGGCTGCATATCCTTATCGAAAGGGTTGGGTTCATTATTTTTTTGCCGCCACAACAGCCTGGCAAGATCATTGACGCCGGGCGCGATGTTGACGAGCAATGTGGATCCGAATTTTTCATCAACTTCGCGCAGGCGGGCCAAAATCTGTTCGCCGCGCATTAAATGGATGTGGTAATCATAGATAAGTTCAGGCGCCTGATGCGAGGCGTCAAGCAGGCTTGGCCAAATTTGTGCGAGAGTCTGGCGGCTTCTGGCAGGCGCCGCGCAGATCACGAGATCAGGCAGATCACCGTTCTTTCGCATGGTTCGCCCAACCGTCATAGCGGCGATTTCACCGCGCCGTGTCAGCGGGTGGTGATAGTCAGACAGGCCGGATTGTGTTTTCGTTCGATGTCGGGCGCTGCGCAGCACAAAAAGACGCTTCATTCTACCCCGCTTTGAGGCGCCGCAGGCGCAAGCGCATTGCGGATCAGTTTGCAGGTTTCCTCCACGCCGTACAGTGCAATAAAGGAACCCATGCGTGGCCCCTGGCTTTGTCCCAGCAGCACTTCATAAAGCGCCCTGAACCAGTCGCGCAGATTTTCAAAGCCATTCGCCTTGCCGGTTTCAAACACCATGGTTTGTAAAAGCTCTGCACTGGTCCCGGTTTCCATGCCCGCCAGCCGTTCCCCAAGATCATGCATTGCCGCGCGTTCACGATCCGTAGGCGGACGATAATTTTTGGCCGGAAGCACAAAGTCATGATAATAGGCCACGGCATAGCCCACCATTTTATCCAGTATGGGATGCGCCGCTGGCTGCACGCCAGGAAGATAGCGTGCAATAAAGCCCCACAATACGCTGGCGTCATTGCTGTTGCTGGCGCTGGCAAGGTTCAGCAGCATGGAAAAAGAAATCGGCACTTCTTCTTTGGGGGGGGCGCCATGATGAATATGCCATACGGGGTTGGAAAGCTGTTCGGTCGGTGTCTGTTCCGCGATGGCGTCCAGATGGGCGATATATTCATCCACGGCCTTGGGGATCACATCAAAATATAGCCGCTTCGCCGTGCGGGGTTTTTGGAACATATATAATTGCAGGCTTTCCGGTGAGGCGTAACGCAACCATTCGTCAATGGTCAGGCCATTGCCCCGGGACTTGGAAATTTTTTCTCCGTTTTCATCCAGGAACAATTCATAGCTCAGGGTTTCCGGTGGCCTTCCGCCAATGGCTTTGCAGATGCGGCTGCCCATCTGCACGGAACTTATCAGATCCTTGCCGGACATTTCATAATCAACATCCAGCGCCGCCCATCGCATCGCCCAGTCAGCGCGCCACTGCAATTTGCAGCGCCCACCGGTGACCAGGGTTTCCACGAGTGATCCATCTTCGTCGCGATAGATAATGCTGTCCGTCGCCGGGCGGATTTCAACCACCGGCACTTCCAGAACATGGCCTGTTTTGGCGCAAACCGGCAGAAACGGGCTATAGGTTTTTCTGCGTTCCTCACCCAGTTCCGGCAGCACTACATTGATCACTGCGTCGTAATTTTGCAGAACCTTGCGCAAGGCCGCGTCAAATTTCCCGGAACGGTACATTTCGGTAGAGCTGAAAAATTCATATTGAAATCCGAACCTGTCCAGAAACGCCCGCAACCGCGCATTATTGTGCGCGCCAAAACTGCTATGTTCCCCGAACGGGTCCGGCACATCGGTCAACGGTCTTTTCAGAAATTGCGCCAGCATCTCACTGTTCGGCACATTGGTGGGCACCTTGCGAAAGCCATCCATGTCGTCTGAAAAACAGATCAGGCGTGTGGGTACATCGCTGATCTGTTCAAAGGCGTAACGCACCATGCTGGTGCGCGCCACTTCGCCGAATGTGCCGATATGCGGCAGGCCACTGGGGCCATATCCGGTCTCAAACAGCACATGGCCTTTGGCAGGCATCCTGCCGCCGATTCGGGCTACGACCTTGCGGGCCTCTTCGAACGGCCAGGCTTTGCTGTCAAAACATATCTCATGGGGAATGCTCATAAATTTGCTCTTTACGGATGATCGGGGACCGTATGTATCGGGTCAGGTGATGGAATGGCAAGCCAAACCACTCTATGACAATAATTCACATTTGACAGGAATTTCGCGGGAGGACAAAAAAATGACCCCTTCCCAGGGCGATGGGAAGGGGTCGTGGGGACATGTAAGGAGACATGCTTGTACTTGGGGGAGTACAAAATCAATATTGCCGGATAAAAAGGCGGCAACGGGGCCAGAATAAGGCATTATTGCGGCATGCAGTGACGTCCGTCACATAATCCCCACATCCGTTGGGTTGGCCACTTGGCGAAAGCCCCTAAGCATGCTTAGCTGTAGGCCATGATGGTAAATTTCGGACATATGCGGCGCATTGCCCTGACAGGCGTGGCCTTGTTGGCGGGGCTGGCGCCTGCCTATGCGGACCAGCGCGATCCCAAGCTGCCGCCGCTGTTTGAGCGCCTCCTGGAGGCGGATCTGGAACAGACGATGGCGCGTGAAATAGAGGAACAGATCTGGAGCCTGTGGCAGCCTTCCGGAAGCGACACGACGGATTTGCTGCTGCAACGTGTCGAAGCTTTTTTGGCGGAAGACGCCTATGATCCGGCGATCAATCTGCTAAACGAGGTAGTCAGCCTGTCCCCCGACTATGCCGAGGGCTGGAACAAGCGGGCTACCGCGCATTTCATGCGGGATGATTTCAGGGCAGCACTTCAGGACGTGGAACGCACGCTGCGCCTGGAGCCACGCCATTTTGGCGCCTGGTCAGGGCTTGGCACCATTCTGCTGGCCATGGGGGAAGATGCAAGAGCCTTGCATGCCTATCAAAAGGCGTTGCAGATCAACCCTCATTTAGCGAGTATCGCCAAGGAAGTTCAGCGCCTCGAAGTGGAAGTCAAAGGACGCGGGATTTAAGCAGTGCGTTGGGTGAGGGGCCGGATTTTGATCAGCGCCACTTTAATTCTGACCGCATTCGTGGGTGGGTTGTTCGGTTATAGCAGCTATGCTGCAAACGATGCGGTCAAGGCCCATCCGCCGCTTGGCAGTTTTATCAAAATTGACGGCGTCGCGATGCATTATCTTGATAGCGCGCCGACGGAATCTGACCGTCAGACGATTGTGCTGCTGCATGGCGCCAGCAGTAATTTGCGGGATTTCGCGTTCAGTATTTTTCCCGCTTTGGCGCAACATTATCGGGTTATCGCCATTGATCGCCCTGGGCATGGCTATAGCGAACGTCCGGCGCCGGCAGGGGATGAGGAGTGGGTGACCCCGCTTGCGCAAGCCAGGCTTGTTCATGGTCTGCTGGAAAAAATCCATGTGCCGCATTCGGTAATGGTCGGGCATAGCTGGGCGGGGTCGGTGGCGCTGGCCTATGCGCTGGCCTATCCGCAGCAAACCAGCGGCGTGGTTATGCTGTCCGCCGTATCGCAGCCTTATCGCAGTGATCCCGCATTTCATAACCGTTTGCCTGCTGTGCCCGTATTGGGCGATGTGTTCGTACACACACTTATTGCGCCCGCTTTTGCGCTGGTGGCGAACCGCTCCGTGGCGCGCAATTTTGCGCCCAATGTTCCACCAGCCGCTTATGCACAACGGGCGGGCCTGGAACTGTTGATCCGGCCCGATAACTGGCGCGCCAATGCCGAGGATATGCGTAATCTGGCGGGATTTCTGGCCCTGCAACAGCCACGATATGGGGAATTGCGGATGCCTTTGACGATTGTCGCTGGCGAGGATGACCGATCAGTCAGAATGGATAATCACGCCTTGCGCTTGCACAAACAGGTGGCGGGATCAAAACTGATCTTCCTGCCTGACACGGGGCATAATCCACACCATGCGCATCCAGCGGCGGTGATTGACGCCATTAACGATGTGGCCCGGCAGGCTGAAAAGCCCAACTGACCGTTTACGGAATTTCCGGGCGCTGGCCACCGCCGCCGACCATGGCGATATGCAGAACATTGGTGGCTCCCGGTGTGCCGAACGGAACGCCCGCCGTTATGACGATGCGCTGGCCGCTGCGTGCGAAACGTTCCTGAAACACCAGGCGCGACGCCTTGTCGACCATTTCATGAAAGTCATGCACATCAACCGTGCACACGCAATGCAGCCCCCAGGCCAGCGACAGCCGCCGCGCCGTGCCGATGCGCGTGGTCAGCACCATGATGGGAACCAGCGGCCGGGTGCGCGCAACGCGAAGCCCGGTGGAGCCGGAATTGGTGTAGCTGACGATGGCGGCGGCATGCACTGTGTGCGCCACTGTATAGGCGGCTTCGGCAATGGCGTCTGCGGCTGTTGGTTGCGGGGGGGTGCGCAGGCCCGCTACCGCTGCGGCATAGTTCGGATCGCTTTCAACCCGGCAGGCGATCCGGTTCATCATCGTAACCGCCTCGACCGGATATTTGCCGGAAGCTGATTCCGCCGACAGCATGATCGCGTCAGCGCCATCATAGACGGCGGTTGCAACGTCAGAAACCTCTGCGCGTGTCGGGATCGGGGCTTCGATCATGGATTCCAGCATTTGCGTGGCAATGACGACCGGCTTGCCCGCCGCGCGCGCGGCCCGGGTAATCTGCTTTTGCCAACCCGGCACATGTTCGACGGGCAGTTCAACCCCCAGATCGCCCCGTGCAACCATCACGGCGTCGCTGGCGTCAATAATTTTATTCAATTCCTCCAGCGCGGCGGGTTTTTCAATTTTCGCCAGCACAGCGGTGCGCCCGGTGATCAAGCGCCGCGCCTCGATCACATCATCGGCGCGCTGCACGAATGACAAAGCGATCCAGTCCACGCCCAGTTTGGCAACATGCTCCAGATCGGAGCGATCCTTGGGCGACAGGGCGCTCAGCGGCAGCACCACATCCGGAACATTAACGCCCTTGCGTGAGAGCAGGACGCCCCCAACCACGACAGTGGTCAGGGCATGGTCGGGCTGAATGGTTTGCACCGTCAGGCGGATACGGCCATCATCGATCAGAACCGTCGCGCCCGGCGTGAGCGCCTGAAATATTTCGGGATGCGGCAGCGGCGCGCGTGTGGCGTTGCCGGCCTGCGGCTCCAGATCAAGTACAAAATTCTGCCCGGCGGTCAGGATGGCGGAATTATCCGTAATTTCGCCGATACGCAGTTTTGGCCCCTGCAAATCGGCAAGGATGCCGATAGGGCGATCAAGTTCGCTTTCGGCGCTGCGGATCATATTATACATGCTGGTGGCCGCATCATGGCTTGTATGGCTCATATTGATGCGAAACACGTCGGCCCCGGCCAGGAACAGACTGCGGATCATCTCCGGTGACGCGCTGGCGGGACCAAGGGTGGCCAGAATTTTTACTTTACGGTCGCGATGCATATTATTTTTCAGTTCCAGACAGGGAAGAAGACTATAGCCTGTTATATGGTTAACAAATGATATA
Organism: uncultured Alphaproteobacteria bacterium; assembly: GCA_964348545.1. Classification (GTDB taxonomy): domain Bacteria; phylum Pseudomonadota; class Alphaproteobacteria; order UBA11222; family UBA11222; genus UBA11222. Next base: position 7,534 of record CAYGDL010000056.1, read on the forward strand.
TCCGCCACTACCGGGTTATAAGCGCGAATCGTGCTACACATCAGACATGCTCGAAAATACACTCAAACATATGCCTTTTAATGAACTGAATCGGGATGGTGATCCCGCGATGCTGCTGGTATGTGATCACGCCAGTAATTTTGTGCCACCGGAATATAATGGCCTTGGCCTGCCTGATGCCGTATTTGAACGCCATATTGCTTACGATATTGGTGCGGCGTCGGTTACGGCGGAACTATCACGAATATTGAATGCGCCTGTGGTGCTGGCCGGGTTTTCGCGCCTGTTGATTGATCCGAACCGTGGGGTGGATGATCCGACACTGGTGATGAAACTGTCGGATGGCGCGATCATTCCCGGCAACCGGTATGCGGATGCAGCCAGCATCGCGGCGCGTGTCGCACAATATTACACACCCTATCATCAGGCCATTGCCGACAGGATTACGGCCGCGCGCGCCAGAGGCGTCGCGCCTGCGATATTATCGCTGCACAGTTTTACACCGGTATTTCAGGCTTATACCCGGCCCTGGCATATCGGCATATTGTGGGACAGGGATGGGCGCATCGCTTTGCCATTGCTGGAAAGCCTGGGAGCGGACAACAGCCTGTGTGTCGGCGATAATCAGCCTTATTCAGGCGAACTTGTTGGGGATTGTATGTATCAACATGGCACCCTGAATGGGTTGCCCCATGTGTTAATCGAACTGCGTCAGGATTTGATTGTGGATAAACCCGGCGCAGTGCACTGGGCGGAATTGCTGGCGGCGCATTTGCGTCCTATATTGGAAGCAATAGAGAGGTAGCGCCATGGATAAACAAACCCAAACCGAACTTGAAGCGGCCGCCTTTCGCCGCCTCACCCGGCATCTGGCTTCGCGCACGGATGTGCAGAATATTGATCTGATGATACTGGCCGGCTTTTGCCGCAATTGTCTGGCAGACTGGTATAAAGAGGCGGCGGATGACAAGGGGCTAAGCATCAGCCGCGATGAAGCGCGCGAAACCGTGTATGGAATGCCCTTTGCACAATGGAAGGCGCAGCACCAGCGCGAAGCGACTCCGGAACAATTGGCCGCAATGGCGGCCGCCAAAAAGCACGATTGATATTCATTCAGGAGAACGACCCATGTCCGACGGAGGCGTCATCGCCGCAGACCAGCTAAAAGCCTTCATCTCACGCATTGAACGGCTGGAGGAAGAAAAGGCCACCATAGCAGGCGATATCAAAGAGGTTTATTCCGAAGCCAAGGGCAATGGATTTGATCCTAAAATCATGCGCCATATTGTGCGCCTGCGCAAAATGGACCGCGACGATTACAGCGAACAACAGGCGCTGATCGAATTATACGCCGCAGCCGTCGGGCTGCCAGGGGTATGAGCAAGGCTCATGCTGGTGAACTGGGTGATCTGCCGGAATGGGACCTTGGCGCGCTTTATGCCGGCATAGATGACCCGCAATTCGTTGCGGATTTTTCCGAAGTTGAGAGGGCGGCTAAAGAATTTGCCGCCACATGGCAGGGCAGGCTCGCCTCTGTTGACGGCGCGGCGTTTGGCGTGGCGATCCGCGCCTATGAAGCGATTGAAGAAACGCTGGGGCGCATTTTATCTTTTGCCTCGCTGGTTTATGTAACAAACATGGATGACGCCGGTCTGGCGCAGTTTCAGGCCGACGCGCAGGCGCGCGCAAGTGAAATCGGTTCCGTGCTGGTGTTCTTCACGCTGGAGATTAACCGCATAGAGGATGCGCGCATCGCGGTGCTGCTGGAGCATCCGGAGGTGAGCCGCTACCGGCCATGGGTTGAGGATTTGCGCGTCTACCGGCCACATCAGCTATCAGATGAGATGGAAAAATTTCTGGTCGAAAAAAGTGTTACAGGCCGCGCCGCCTGGAGCCGTCTGTTCGACGAGACACTGGCGGGGCTGCGTTTCATGGTGCGCGGCCAGGAGCTGACCGAAGAAGAAACCCTGCATCTGTTGAGCGAACCGGACGCCGCCCTGCGTGCGGACGCCGCCATTGCCCTGTCGGAAGTTTTCAAGCGCAACATTAAACTGTTTGCGCTGATCACCAATACGCTGGCGAAGGATAAAGACATTGAGGACCGCTGGCGCCATTACACGGATCCAGCGTCATCGCGGCACTTGTCGAACCAGGTGGAGCCGGAAGTGGTTGCCGCATTGGTCAGCGCGGTGCGTGAGGCCTATCCGCAATTGTCGCATCGCTATTATGCGCTGAAGGCGAAATGGATGGGCAAGGAAAAACTGGCGTTCTGGGACCGCAATGCGCCGCTGCCAGATCAAGGCGACCGGCATATTGGATGGGAGGAGGCGCGCGCAACCGTGCTTTCGGCCTATGCGGATTTCGCGCCCGAAATGGCCGAAATCGGGCAGCGGTTTTTTGACCGGCGCTGGATCCACGCGCCTACGGTTGCGGGCAAAATCAGCGGGGCCTTTTCACACCCGACAGTACCCAGCGCGCATCCATTTGTGCTGATGAATTATCAGGGCAAGCTGCGCGATGTCATGACGCTCGCCCATGAACTGGGGCATGGCGTTCACCAGGTGCTGGCGGCGGGGCAGGGTGCGCTGCTGGCCGATACGCCGCTGACCGTGGCCGAAACCGCCAGCGTATTTGGTGAAATGCTGACCTTTCAGTCGCTTCTGAAAACGGCGAAGACGCCTGCGGAGCACCATGGCATGCTGGCGTCCAAGGTTGAGGACATGCTGAACACGGTGGTGCGGCAGATCGCGTTTTACGAATTTGAACGCCGGGTGCATGATGCGCGCAAACAGGGCGAGTTGACGCCGGAACAGTTGGGTGAAATCTGGCTTGGGGTGCAGCGCGAAAGCCTGGGGCCATCGATTGATCTGAGCGCCGGGTACGAAAATTACTGGTGCTATATTCCGCATTTCATCCATTCACCATTCTATGTATATGCCTATGCGTTCGGGGATTGCCTGGTGAATTCCCTGTTTGCGGTCTATGCCAATGCGGCGGCGGGCTTTCAGGAAAAATATTTCACCATGCTGCGCGCGGGAGGCGCGAAACGCCATCAGGAACTACTGGCCCCGTTTGGCCTGGACGCCAGCGACCCTGCCTTCTGGCGCGGCGGCCTTTCAATGATCAGCGGCTTTATAGATGAGTTGGAAGCCGGTCCGAATTAGAGCGGTACGATATCAGGTTTGTCCATGCCACAGTCCCGGTCAGTCACCCCGGAATAAATCCGGGGTGACACTGTGCTTGAGGTGATTCAATCTAAAATCACACCGCGCTACGGATCAATCCGCGCTGTGGCGTTTCCGGCGATTACTTCCTGGCCCTTCTGGTTGCGTGTGCTGATCGCCAGATCGACATAATATTTTCCGCCTTCTTCGCGGATGGCCTCAACCGTGGCGGTGGCGGTCAGATCATCGCCGGGCCACACCTGGGTTGAAAAGCGCACGCCATATTTGGTCAGCCGCCCGTCTCCCACATAATTGGTCAGCATTTTTCCGGTCAGCCCCATGGACAGCATGCCATGCGCGAATACGGACGGGTAACCCGCGACCTTGGTGGAAAATATTTCATCCGAGTGCAGAGGATTATAATCCCCCGATGTGCCGGAATACATGACCAGTTGCGTGCGGTGCAGATTTTCCACCACCACCTCGCTGTGGGTGTCGCCGACTTTTAGTTTCTTTGCGCTTAACGGCATTTTCGCCTCCCCCCTATTTCTGTTCAACGACGCGTTCGGTCTGAACGCCGACGCCGCGCGCGGTGATCACCAGCTCGCCTTTTTGATCGCGGTATTCGCTGATCGTTTCGGAAAATTTCAGCTTGCCAGAACGCTTGCCTTCTTTTTCCCATTTCTTGCCGGGCTTTATGGTGACGCTCAGCACGTCGCCGGGGCGCAGATGCCGGTGATATTCGAAATGCTGCTCGGCATGCAAACCGCCGCCACCGCCGCCGCCTTCTTTCTTTTCGCCGCCCGATGGGGCTTTTGGCTTGAGGCCCGTCGGTTCGCGCCCTGATCCCATCCAGGGCTGGCCAACTTTCGGGCGCAGGAAAAAGTCCGGATCGAACTGCGCGCTGGCCTGCGCGAATGTCGGGGGCGCGATAATGCCGCCCACTTCGGATTTTTTGGCGTATTCCTCATCATGATAGATCGGATTATCGTCCCCCACGGAACGCGCAAACATCATGATATGGGTATATTCCACGGGAAATTTCTTCACCGCCATCTGGATATCCTCCCTGTTCTGGTTTTTGTTGCGGGTAGTGTATGCGAGGGTGGGCCTGCGGCTCAAGTAATGCTTTTCGCCAGCCTGTCAAACGCCATCAGGGTAGACAGCAACTCCGGCATATCCTTCAGATGCACCATGTTGGGGCCGTCGGAGGGCGCATGATCCGGATCCTGATGGGTTTCCATGAACAGGCCGGCAACGCCCACGGCGACGGCGGCGCGCGCCAGCACGGGCACAAATTCGCGCTGGCCGCCACTGGTCGCGCCTTGTCCACCCGGCTGTTGCACCGAATGGGTGGCGTCGAAAATAACCGGGCAGCCGGTCTGTTCCTGCATGATGGGTATAGCGCGCATGTCCGACACCAGCGTGTTATAGCCAAAGCTGGCGCCGCGTTCGCACAGCAGTACGTTCGGGTTGCCCGCGCCAATGATTTTATCGGCCACATGGCGCATATCCCATGGGGCCAGGAATTGGCCTTTTTTGACATTGACGGCCTTGCCGGTGGCGGCTGCGGCGAGAAGCAAATCCGTCTGCCTACAGAGGAATGCAGGAATTTGCAGCACATCCACGGCCTGCGCCACACGGGCGCATTGTTCCGGCAGATGCACATCGGTCAGCACCGGCATGCCAAACTTTTCGCGCACCTCGGCCAAAATCGGCAATGCGGCATCCAGGCCCAGCCCGCGCGGGGTGGCGGCGCTGGTGCGATTGGCTTTGTCGAACGAGCTTTTGTAAATCAGCCCGACGCCAACTTTGGCGGTGATTTCCTTTAACGCCTGCGCCATTTCAAGCGCATGGTCACGGCTTTCAATCTGGCACGGGCCCGCAATCAGGATCAGTGGCAGCGTATTGCCGATGCTGAGCGGGCCAACCCGCACGGTTCGCGGCGCGATCATCACACCAGCCGCGACTGATCAAGCGCCGCCTTGACGAAGGATGCAAACAGCGGATGCGGCGCGAAGGGCTTGGATTTTAATTCGGGATGAAACTGCACACCTATAAACCAGGGGTGCGTAGGGATTTCTACAATCTCGGGCAGCAATCCGTCCGGCGAAATACCGGAAAAAACCATGCCGTTTTTTTCGAGCAGCTCGCGATAGGCCATGTTCACTTCATAGCGGTGGCGGTGGCGCTCGGAAATGCGTTGCGTGCCGTAAATTTCCGCCGCCTTTGATCCGGGGGCCAGAATTGCGTCATATTTTCCAAGCCGCATGGTGCCACCCATATTGCCATTGGCGGCGCGGATTTCGCGTTCATTGTCGCGCATCCATTCGGTCATCAGGCCAACCACGCGATCCTGACAGGGGCCAAACTCGCTGGAGCTTGCGGCCGGCAATCCCGCCAGATTGCGCGCCGCCTCGATCACCGCCATCTGCATGCCAAAGCAAATGCCGAAATAGGGCACGTCATGTTCACGGGCAAACGTAACGGCGGCAATCTTGCCTTCCGCGCCGCGTTCGCCAAAACCACCGGGCACCAGAATGCCATGCACATCGCTCAGGTGGCTGACGCAATCTTCCTGTTCGAACAGTTCCGAGGCCAGCCATTTCATGCGGACCTTGACCCGGTTGGCGATGCCGCCATGGGTCAGCGCCTCGGCCAGCGATTTATAGGCGTCCAGCAGGCCGGTATATTTTCCGACGACCGCAATCGTAACCTCGCCATCGGGCTGGCGCACCCGGCGCACAATTTCTGTCCATTGTTCGATGCGGGGCGGGGCCGGATCAACAATGCCAAAGGCGCGCAGCACCTGAATATCAAAGCCTTCGCGGTGATAGGCCAGCGGCACATCATAAATCGTATCCACATCCAGCGCCTGAATGACGCTTTCGGGCCGCACATTGCAGAACAGCGCGATCTTACGGCGCTCTTCCACAGGAATTTCACGTTCGCACCGGCACAGCAGAATATCCGGCTGGATGCCGATACCGCGCAGCTCTTTGACCGAATGCTGGGTGGGCTTGGTTTTCAACTCGCCAGCACTTGGAATATACGGCACCAGGGTCAGGTGCACGAAGGCCGCATTCTCGCGGCCCAGATCGTTGCCCAATTGCCGGATAGCCTCGACAAAAGGCAGGCTTTCAATATCGCCAATTGTGCCGCCAATTTCGCACAGCACAAAATCCACATCCCCGACATCTGCGAGAATGAAAGATTTGATTTCGTCGGTCACATGCGGAATGACCTGCACCGTCGCGCCCAGATAATCGCCCCGGC
>CAYGDL010000057.1:0-13792 GCA_964348545.1 uncultured Alphaproteobacteria bacterium
GTGCCATCAAAAAAATTTGGCGGAAACTGGCCTTTGGCCAAATATAATTTTTCCATATCCCTGCTTCCTATAATGTTCTGGCGAAATACATCACGACGCTTTTGCCCATGATCGGGCTGGTTAATTTTTCCAGTATGCGGGTCAATAAAGGCCGCTGAAGAATATCCCATTCCAGAAAACGCCTGTATAGGCGCACCATGCGCGATGTTTCCTTGCTGTCCCACAGCATGCATTGCAACCACCAATAGGGTGAATGCAGCCCGTGCGCCCAATGCCGCCGCGTAAAGCGCAGGCCACGGCGTTCAATATCGCGGCGCAAAACACCGGAACGGAAAATGCGAATATGCCCGCCGGGTGAGTTTGCATAACCGCCGGGGCTGAGTTTCCAGCATATCCATTCGGGCCAGGTGCGCGGCACACTGACGGCCAGCGTACCGCCCGGTTTCAGCACCCGGTACACTTCATCAAGCGCGCCCTGGTAATCGGGAATATGCTCCAGAACTTCTGAACACAACACCAGATCAAAACAGCCATCCGGAAACGGCAATATCAGCGCATTTGCCTGCGCAAAACTGCAATAGCGTTGCGGGTTGGATTCCAGATCGGGGTTAAGTTCCAGTCCCAGCCGCGCCTTGCGCAAATCCTCAAAGCCCAGATCAACCCCCACCGCATGCAGCCGTTTGGCGAAATAAAGCGCGTGGAGATGCCGCCCTTCACCGCAGCCAAGGTCCAGCACGACATCCCCATCGGAAATATCGAGACGGTCAATTTCGATGGTGCGCATGGCGATCCAGCAGCTGGTAATAATATTCCGTGAGATTGCGCGCACAGAGCGGCCAACTGAATTCACGCACAATGCGTTCGCGGCCCAATGGACCCAGCAATTCACGCTTGGCCGGATTGCGCAGCAGATCGGCAATGGCGACCGCCAGCGCATCGGCATCGCCCGCCGGTACAATCACGCCCGCATCGCCCACAACTTCCGGCAGCGCACCGCCTGTAGTGGCGACCAGCGGCACACCGCAGGCCATGGCCTCGCCTGCCGGGAAGCCAAAACCTTCATATAAAGATGGGCTGACGGCGACGGTGGTTTCGGCATAGAGCTGCCGGATTTCATCGTCGGTGATGCCGGTGACGAAGCGCACTCTTGATTTTATGCCCAGTTCATCCAGTAACCGTTCCGTTGGACCCGCCCGCAATTTTCCGACAACCACCAACTCAAGATCTGGAAAGTCCTTTAATAATTTATCATAGGCACGCACCAGATAGACCAAACCTTTCAGCGCCACATCGGCGCTGGCGGTCGCCATCAGGCGGTTGGGCTTGCGGGCAATTTCCGGCATGGGGCGGAAAGTTTCGCAATCAATGCCTTCAAATATAATTTCCATCTGTTCTGGCTTTACGCCGAATTGCGCCATCAGATCGCGATGGGTGGATTTTGATACGGCAATGATATTGGGCAATTGCCGGGCCACCCGAATTTGCATCTTCACAAAACGATGCCAGCGCCAGGACAGGAATTTATAAAATGGGTTTGTCTGCGCTTCGATTGCCAGCTTGCGGTCCATGGTGATCGGATGGTGGATGATGCTGACAACCGGCAGGCCCATGCGCTGCAAATCCAGCAGGCCAGGGCAGATGGTCTGGTTGTCATGCACCAGATCATAATCCTGCACCTTGTCCTTCATATAATCCGCCAGGCGGCGGCCGAAGCTATAGATTTCGGGAAAGCCGCCGGACATGTGAATAAAATATTCCGCCCAATCCACGGGATTTTTCCAGCGATTGCGTGGCAAGCCGAAAGAGGGCCATTTTGCCGCATACAGATCGAGCGAAGGCAGCTTGATCAGCCCGACACGCGGGTCCAGATGCGGATAGGGCGGGCCGGAAATCACATCCACATGGTGCCCCATATCCACCAGCGCGCGGCTGAAATGGCGCATATAGACGCCCTGACCGCCCGTATAAGGGTCGCTGCGATAACTTGGCAACAGGATGCGCAATGGCCGGTCGCGGTGCGGCAAATCTGCATCTTTGCCATGCTTGCGAAGGGCGGAAGGGATGGTCTCTATGTTCATGGGTATTCCTGTAAAACGAACAAAATTGTTTATATTGGGTTCAAAATCAAGTCCAGGGTTTTGAATCCGCGTTAATTCAGCGGGCCGGTCGCAGATTCGGCCAATTTCGGCGGGTTTCCACCCGGTCCGGCATGATGGTGAAACAGCCGCCACTGGCGTCCTTCACGGACAAACACATTGGTTGCCACAAGAAAATGGCCCCCAAGCGCCTCATGGCATAGCACATAGGCGCTTTCTCCCAAAATCATGGCTCTGGGCGCCAGGCATTGGATGCCGGGCGGGTTTGGCCCCTGAAGAATGGAACGGAAGCTTTCCAGAACCGCAATCCGGCCAATCACCGGGTTCCAGCCCGGATGGATGCAGCTAATCATCGCGGCATCGGCCCAGATTTCCTCAAGGCCTTGCATGTTGCGCCCGGCAAAGGCGCGATAAAAAAATTCATTGGCGAAAAGCAGGGTTTCGGTATCGCTCATGGGCTTGCCTCGCTCTATTTGAAGTGACGCTGCATCCAGCCGATGATGACGCGATTAACCTCATCGGGATGTTCCTGCTGCGTCCAGTGCCCGCAATTCCGCACCAGATATTTTTCAAGATCAGGGCAGTATTTTTCCATTCCGTCCGCACTGCTGGGGCGCAAGACCGCGTCATTTTCCGCCATGATCATCAGGCACGGCACGTTTATGCGTTCCTCAACCCCCTCCATCAGCTGCCAGTTTCGGGTGAAATTGCGGTACCAGTTGATGCCGCCGCGAAAGCCGGTGCGTTTGAAATTATCTGCGAAGAATGCCACTTCCGCATCACTCAGCAGCGGCGCGCCAGGCAGCACCTGCTCGTCCCGGTCCAGCATATGCTTCATCTCGAAGCGTTTCTTCTCGGCTGGCATCGCATCATATTCAGCAAGACTGATAACGCTCTTGCGCATCAGCAGGCGGATCACTTTCGCGGGATCCGTGTCGAACACCGCTTCGGCCACGCCCGGCTGCTGAAACCACACGATATACATATCATCGCCATAAATTTTGCGGAACAGCGTGATCGGGTCGGCGGGTGCGCGCCTGGTGAAGGGTGTATTGAGGCCGATCACGCCGACGACGCGGCTTGGATGCAGCAAAGGCATCTGCCAGACGATGATGCCGCCCCAGTCATGACCGCAAAATACCGCCTTCTCAATGCCCAGCGCATCCATCATCCCCACGAGATCGCCAGTCAGATGATGGATGTCGTAATCACTGATGTTTGCGGGCTGCTCCGTTCTGCCATATCCGCGCTGATCCGGTGCGATGGCGCGGAAGCCCGCCGCCGCAAGAGCCGGTAGCTGATGCCGCCAGGAATAAGCCAACTCGGGCCAGCCATGGCAGAAAATGATAGGTGTGCCGCCGCCCTGCTCGTACACCGCCATGCGGATACCATTCGAGTCGATAAATTTCGGTTCCATAAAATCCGTCATGCCGATAGCTCCTTTATGTCCTTATCCCTACCCGGTTGAATGCCCAGTCTATTCAGCATCATATCGCGTTCCGGGCCGATCGGGGGCCCAATCAGGTCCGCATTCCGCTTGTGTCCGCGCAGCAGATAGCGGCCAATGCGCAAAATAATTTCCGGATCCTGCAGGGCCAGCTTTGGATTTTCCAGCATGTGAAAGCCGCGCATCAGGGCCCGCATCACCTTGATATCATCGCGCGAGGCGGGACGCACGCCATCTTCAAAAAATCGCCGGGCAAGACGCGCGCGCAATCCCGGCTGATAATCGCCATTGCGCATCGCGCTTGCGCGGCGGATGGACTGGGCGTCCTGTCTGACCATCAGATCATAATAGGGACGGATTTCACGGCGCAGCATCGTATCGAACAGCAATGCGCGCTCGAACGGATTATGGTTATCTGTGCAAATATCCGCCAGCAGATGCGCCTGCAAAAACCCGGCTGAGCAGCCCCGGCCATAGAGCGGATTGCTGCACACCGCCGCATCGCCAATGACAAAAAAATTCAGCGCGGCGGGATTGCTTTGTGTAACAAAATGCCGCCAATGGCTGCGTAATCCACCCATCGTGAAAACCGGTGACATGGGTTCGGCCTGATCTATCGCCGTCCAGGGCGCCACTCCCGGCAACAGGCCGCAGATCCGGTCAAATATTTCCGGCGCGCGAATGGCCTCGCATAATTCCACCTCAATCTCCGGCGCGGCAAGGGTTATCGAAAACCAGCCATTATCGGCGCGAAAGACGCCAAATTTTAAATAATCCATATCACCGACCGTCGGATGATTGCTGCGTGGAGGTTCCTGCATGTCAGGGCGTAGCCGGTAATGCCGGGTGAAGTAGAAAATGCCGGCAGGTGCGGTTTCTTCCCCTATGACGGCGCCGGTTTTTTCAAGCCATGCCGCGCTGCGCGACCCGCGGCCCGAAGCGTCTATGGTGAGATCAGCATGAAGCGCCTGTTGCCCGGTCGCGCCGTTTTGTTCAACAACGACGCCTGTGACGCTGCGCGTGCTGGACTGCGCGTCGCTTAATAGCGCGCTTGCCCGCACCCCCTGCATGATTTCCACATTCGACATGGCCGCAACATGGCGGCGCAGCACCAGTTCCAGCGTTACCCGGCGGCTGGAGACAAAACTGAGATCGGCGTCCAGCGGCGCCGGAACATAATCGGCCAGCAGACCAGGCGGCAGGCCATCCCTGAATTCCAGAACACGGCATCCGGCCATGCGCATTTGCGCCAGCAGGTTCGGATAATGATCGCGCATCAGATTTGTCAGGCGCGACAGAAACACATGGCTGTGGCGCATCTGGGCTACGCCGCGCCGCGCCCAATCCGAAAAAGCCACTTCCCGATCACCCTCTGGCGGGGCCGCATCGCGTTCCAGCACCTGGACACGCCATCCGCGCGTGGCCAGCGCCAGCGCCGCCGCCAGCCCCGAAATGCCTGCGCCGATAATGATGGCGGTTTTTGAATCAGATGTCGGCGGCATAGGGCCTGTTTCCATTAATCGCGGATTGATGGGAAGAACAATGCGCGCAGCCAGCCCAGCCAGCTATTATCGCGGGTAAAATGTTTATCCATCGACGCTTCCCATCGGATAAAATCATCCGCAGACAGATGAAACAGGCTGGCGCGGACTTTTATTTCATGATCCGGGTCAAGCTGTTTGACCACTTTTGCCGGATTTCCGGCGGCGACGCAATTGGCGGGTACATCATTCACCACCACTGCGCGGGCCCCAATGATGGCGTTATCGCCAATGCTTACGCCCTTGGCGACGAAAGCATTATCGCCAAACCAGACATTATTGCCGACCTTGATGGGTGCGGTGGCGCCAATGGATTTTGTGCGGTCATAAATATCATGCCAGTCCGCATCGGTCAGATAGACGCCATAAGCAAACATGCAATTGTCCCCGATGGTGATGCTGCTGGCCGATGACAGGCGCACACCCGGGCAAATCAGGCAATGATCGCCGATCCGGATTTCACCATTACTGTCTTCGCCACGCCACACGCATAATTGCACTGGCGCGAAATGCGCGGATAAAAGATGCAGGTTTTTGCCCGCCGAAATATTTTCACCGAAAATACTTACAGACCAGGGGCTGAGAATTTTGTGGCCATCGCCGATACTGTCAAAGGATGGAAGCAGAAAATGCCGCGCCCACGCATCCGTCAAATTCGCCGCCAGTCGTTTTAGCAGAAATGGCCGATGTTCTTTTCGCATCTATTTTGCCGCCATGGGTAAGTGCATATATACCCGCATCACAGTAAAGCAGCCCACGTCCGATTGAAAGCGGGCACGGGAAAAGAGCGATGACGTTCATTCAGTTATTCGCGTTCTGTTCCAGCTTGCGTCTTTCGCGGCCGATATAATCCCTGGAATTATGGCGCCTGCGGCAGGGACCGAAATAAAGCGGCGTCCGGACAAAGGCGCGTGGACGGTTGATGATCGACATCAAACGCAGATATATCGCATTCACCGATACGGGCTTTGCCAGAAATTCCGTCACGCCGGCGTCACGCGCGCGGCACACATGCTTGCGGTCGGAATAGCTTGTCAGAAATACAATCGGCACATAGGGATTGGGGCTGTCACTGGCCCTGCGGACAAGCTCGGTAAATTCGATGCCGTCGATGACCGGCATTTCCCAGTCCACAATAATGATATCCGGATTATAGGCGCGCATGGCCTCGAACCCATCTGCGCCGTCAATGGCCTCATACACATACTGGACCCCCAGGGCATGCAGGATCGTATTCACGATCTTGCGCATATTCGGATGGTCATCAATGATCAAGACGACAAGCCGGTCCAGTACGTTGTCTGCCATGCAATATTCCGCCACCCTGGCAGCGCCCTATGCCCAGACATCCCCATGCTTGGTTGTGCAATTAAAAGTATAAAAACCATAGCGTGTATAATAAAGCGTTAACGGCGCGCCGAACCCCAGTAATTATAGGCCATGATGCGGGGCGTGTTCGGCAGATACATGCTCTGCACCTCATTGATCTTGAACCCGGCGTCCTCGATCAGCTTTGGGATGGCCCGGTTGATGTTGCAGCCGCCGCCAATCGGTTTCCAGAACGGATTGATCCGGTTTTGCCACTTTGCAACCGAGGCGTCCGGCGCAATACCATGTTCGCAGAACAATAGCTGCCCGTCGGGGCGCAGAACGCGCAGCATGCCGCGCAGCGCCGTCAGCGTATCAGGAATGGTGCAGAGCGTAAATGTCGTCACCACCGTATCAACGCTTTTGTCTTCCAGCGGAATCTGCTCACCGGGCAGGTCGATAAATTCCACCTTGAAAGGCGCCTTGCTGACCCGTTCCGCCGCCAATGCGCGCATTTCGCCCGATGGTTCCAGCGCATAGAGCATTTCAATTTTTGCGGCGTCATAATGCGGAATATTATGGCCTGCCCCCACGCCAATTTCCAGCACCCGGCCACGCGCCAGCGGCACCACTTTGGCGCGCTGGCGTGTGATGGGTTTGGCCCCACAGGCGCAATTGATCAGCTTTGGCAGAAAATATTTTTCGTAAATGCCCATGAGTGATTGCCTGTTCGTTTAGGAGTTTATTGCGCCGTCCAGCCCCCGTCCACAACCAGTTCCGCGCCTGTAACAAATGACGCTTCGTCGGAACACAGATAGAGCGAACCTCTGGCAATATCCTCCGGGTTTCCCAGCCGGCCAATCGGCGTTTTGCTGACCAGATCATCCAGGAATGCTTGCGGCATGGATTTGGCCAGCGGCGTTGCGATAATACCCGGATGGATCGAATTGATGCGGATACCCTGGGTGGCGTATTCCAGCGCCGCCGCCTTGGACATCAGCCGCACCGCGCCCTTGGAGGCGTGATAGGACAGCATGCCAGGGCTGCCAATAATTCCGTATACGGAAGAAACATTGACAATCGCCCCGCCGCCCGCCTTCAGCATTTCCGGAATGGCGGTTTTCATGCCGTACCATACGCCCATCTGATTGACCGCAATGGTTTTGTCCCAGCTGGCCTGGGATTCGGTGGTGACGCCGCCCGCCATGCCGATACCCGCATTGTTGATCAGCGTGGTCAGTTTGCCATACAGGTTCACGGCTTTTTTAACCGCGTCGTTCCAGCTTGCTTCGTTCGACACGTCCAGTGCGGTAAAGGCCGCCTGGCCGCCGCTATTGGTGATGCCAATGGAATCGGCCACATCCTTGCCCATTTTTTCCTGAATGTCGCCGATCAGCACCTTGGCGCCCTCGGCGGCAAAGACGCGCGCATGCGCCTCGCCAATGCCGCTGGCGCCGCCGCTGATCAGCACTACCTTTCCTTCGAGTCTTCCGGCCATATACAGCTCCTGCTATTTGAAATAGTTCATGGGATTGTTGGTGGTCAGCGTATTGATCTGGGCATCCGGAACGCCGGACTTGCGCAGCGCTGGCAGAATGTTGCGCGAAATATGCGAAAAATTCCAGTTCGGCGATCCCTTGATCATGCCATCCAGCACCCCGGTGTCGCGCCCGCGCCAGCAATGCAGCGCATCGTGCGACAGCATGATGCGGTCAAAGCCAACCCCGAGCAGGCCGATCAGCGACGCCATGCGCATCTTGTCGGAACAGATGGTTTCAATGCCGAAGCGGTCAAAACCAAGCCAGGCGCCGCGTTGCAGAACTTCAAAATAATAGCGCATATCGCCAACACCGCAGGAATGGCCGATCATCACCTTGTTGAAATCGACGCCTTCCTCGGCAAAAATATCCAGCGATTTCGAGCCATGCGGTTCGAACTCGTCATTGTGGCACAGGATGGGCACGCCGGTTTTGCGATGCGCCCGGGCGGCGGCGCGCATGCATTTTTCTTCCGCGCTGGTAATGCCCTGTCCCGGCGGGGTAACGCCCTTAATGCCGCCGGACGCCACCTTGATGATGCCCGCCCGGATGCCGGTCTTGCCGACGCCTTCCTGAATTTCATGCGCGTAAATCTCGGCGATGCCGTCAATATCCATCATCCGGAAATGCGGCGGAATGCCCAGCGCGTCATTATACAGGCCGGTGGCGACAATCACATTGACGCCGGATTTATCCGAAACTTCGGCGGAGAATTCGACATCGCGGCCCAGATCCATCGGGCACGGATCAACAATGCTTCTAACGCCAAGCTCCTTGATCTCTTTCATCTTGACCACGGCGCTGGCCACTTCTTTCTTGCGGTCAATATCTTTCGGGTCCAGCTCCCAGCCGGGCCAGCCGACCGAAAGATGTTCGTGCACCAGTGTAAATCCCAGATCTTCGGGGTTCATTTTTCCTGTTGCTGAATTGATAGCCATTGCTGATCTCCCTGTTTGAGTTGGTGTCAGTTTCTTATGATCCAGTTTTTATTGCGCCAGCCACCCGCCATCGATAACCAGCTCGGCGCCGGTTACAAATGACGCATCGTCCGAACACAGATAAAGCGAGCCATAGGCAATATCCTCGGGCCGTCCCAGCCTGCCAATGGGGGTTTTGCCAATAATGCCCTGCACAATTTCCGGCGTCAGGGCGGTTCCCAGAATGGGGGTGTTGATAATGCCCGGATGCACAGAATTGATGCGGATGCCCTGGGTGGCATATTCCAGCGCCGCCGCCTTGGACATCAGCCGCACCGCGCCTTTTGATGCGTGATAGGCGAACATGTCGGGGCTGCCGATAATTCCGTATAAAGATGAAATATTGACAATCGCCCCGCCGCCCGCCTTCAGAATTTCCGGGATCGCGGTTTTCATGCCGTACCACACCCCGGTCTGGTTGACCGCCATGGTCCGGTCCCAGCTTGCCTGGGTTTCGGTGGTGACGCCGCCCATAATACCGATGCCGGCATTATTGATCAGCGTGGTCAGCTTGCCATACATGTTGACGGCTTTCCGCACGGCTTCCGCCCAGCTTTTTTCGCTGGTCACATCCAGATTTGTATAGGCCGCCTGGCCGCCGCTATTGGTGATGCCGATGCCATCGGCCACGTCCTGGCCCATTTTATCCTGTATGTCGCCGATCAGCACCTTGGCGCCCTCGGCGGCGAAGATGCGGGCATGCGCCGCGCCAATACCGCTGGCGCCGCCCGTGATCAGCGCTACTTTTCCTTCAAGTCTTCCGGCCATCTACGCTTCCTGTCTTTGAAAATAAGCAAAGCCGGAGCGCGCGGTTTGGCGCGCGCTCCGCACAAATCATTTACTGCGCGGTCCAGCCGCCATCAATCACCAGTTCGGCGCCGGTGACAAACGAAGCCTCGTCCGAGCACAGAAAGAGCGAGCCATAGGCGATTTCCTCCGGTTTGCCGAAACGCGCCAGCGGCGTTCTGGTCTGAATGGCCTTGACGAACGAATCCACGGCGGGGCCGCCGCCGGAAAAGGTTTTGGTCAGGATCGGCGTTTCGATAATGCCCGGATGCACGGAATTGATGCGGATGCCCCTGGTGGCATATTCCAGCGCCGCCGCCTTGGACATCAGCCGCACCGCGCCCTTGGAGGCGTGATAGGACAGCATGTCGGGGCTGCCAATAATTCCGTATACGGAGGAAATATTGACAATCGCGCCGCCGCCCGCTTTCAGCATTTCCGGGATCGCGGTTTTCATGCCGTACCACACGCCCTTTTGATTGACGGCGA
Source organism: uncultured Alphaproteobacteria bacterium (assembly GCA_964348545.1). Taxonomy (GTDB): domain Bacteria; phylum Pseudomonadota; class Alphaproteobacteria; order UBA11222; family UBA11222; genus UBA11222. The sequence continues at coordinate 10,183 of CAYGDL010000057.1, forward strand.
TGGTTTTGTCCCAGCTATCCTGGGTTTCCGTGGTGACGCCGCCAACAATGGCGATGCCCGCATTATTGATCAGCGTGGTCAGCTTGCCATACAGGCTGACGGCCTTTTTGACCGCGTCGTCCCAGCTTTTTTCGCTGGTGACATCAAGATTGGCATAGGCGGCCTGGCCGCCGCTATTGGTGATGCCGATGCCATCGGCCACTTCCTTGCCCATTTTATCCTGAATGTCACCGATCAGCACCTTGGCGCCTTCGGCGGCGAATGTGCGGGCGTGGGCAGCCCCAATACCGCTAGCGCCGCCTGTGATCAGTACTACTTTTCCTTCGAGTCTTCCGGCCATGTCTGGTTCCTATTTCTTGAAATAGCTGCGGGGATTATTGGTGGTCAGATTTTTGATTTTTTCTTCCGGCACGCCAGCGGCGCGCATCTGCGGCAGGATGTTGCGCGAGATATGCGCAAAGTTCCACTTGGGATTGCCTTGCAACATGGCGCTGAAGCCGCTGCCCGCGCGCCCGCGCAGACAATGCACCGCATCATGCGACAGCATGATGCGGTCATAGCCCACCGCCAGCAGGCCCATCAGACCAGCCAGACGCAACTTGTCGGAGGCAATGGATTCAAGGCCAAAGCGATCAAAGCCCAGCCAGGCGCCGCGATCCAGTATATCGAAATAATATTTCAGATCGCCCACGCCGCAGGCATGCCCGATCAGCACCTTGTTGAAATCCACGCCTTCTTCGGCCATCACATCAAGGACCTGGCGGCCATAGGGTTCGACCTCGCTGTTGTGGCACAGGATGGGCGCGCCGGTGGCCTTTTGCGCCTTGGCGGCAGCGCGCAGGGTCAGCATTTCCGCCTTGCTGATGGCGTTGCTGCTGGCGGTCATGCCGGGAATGCCGCCGGTCGCCACTTTGATGATGCCCGCCTTGATGCCGGTCTTGCCAATGCCATCGGTCAGCTCGCGCGTATAGATTTCACCGATTGCGTCGGCGTCCATCAGCCGGAAATGGTGCGGGATGCCCAGCGCTTCATTGTACAGCCCGGTGGCGATAATCACCTGCATGCCGCTTCTGGAGGCGCATTCAGCGGCGAATTCCGGATCGCGGCCCAGTTCCATCGGGCATGGATCAACAAAGCTTTTGACGCCCAGCTCCTTGATTTCCTTGAGTTTAACCACCGCGCTGGCGATTTCATCCTTGCGGTTAAAGTCGTCCGGATCCAGTTCCCACCCCGGCATGCCCGCCGAAAGATGTTCATGGATCAGCGTAAAGCCCAGATCTTCAGCGTTTACAGTGCCCGTTACGGTATTGATCGACATGATGTTCCTCCCTGCCAGACTGTTATTATTATTCCGCTCACTAGCTTGCTGCGGATTGGTTTAATTTGCAAATGTTTCTGTTATAGCTGTCCACAGAAAGCAGGGAGATATGAGCATGGACGGGCTGGAGAGGCAATTTACAGGAATTACCGAGCGCGGGCTGGAGGATTTGCGCAGCCGCATTGGCGTGCGCATTACCGATACGCTGGAGCCATGGTGCCATGAGGCCACCCGCGACAATATTCGCCATTACGCGCACGGCATCGGCGATGACAATCCGCTATGGTGCGATCCGTCCTATGCGGCGGGCACATCCCATAAGGGCATTATTGCGCCGCCGTCATTTCTGTTTGCCTGTGACCGGATTATTTCGGGTTATGTCGGCGGGCTGCCCGGTGTGCACGCCATGTGGGCGGGGGCGGATTTCCGCTGGCACAAAAATATCCGCCGCAATGATGAATTGCGCACGGAATCCTGGCTGAAGGAACTGATCCCGCATGAAACGCGGTTTTCCGGCATGGCGATCCAGCAGGTCTATCATGTGAATTTCTATAATCAGGATGGCGATCTGTTATGCGAGGCGGATAGCTGGTGTTTCCGCACCGACCGCGACATCGCCCGGGAACGTGGCACAAAATATGACGCCGTCAAGGCCCAGGCGCCGAAGGTTTATAGCGACGCGGAACTGGTGGAGATCTACCGCCACTATGCGCAGGAAGAAGTGCGTGGAAAAACGCCGCGCTACTTCGAGGACGTGACGGTAGGTGATAAATTGCCCACCATCGTCAAGGGGCCGATGACTGTGACCGGCTTTATCGCCTATGCGCAAGGCTGGGGCGGGCTGTATATCCGCGCCAACAAACTGAACTGGCGGCAGATCCACAAACATCCGGGGCTTGGCATCAAAAACCGTTTCGGCATTCCCGATTGCCCGGAGCGCGTGCACTGGGAAAGTGAATTCGCCGCCACTGTCGGCGCGCCGGAAGCCTATGATTATGGGCCGGAGCGGTTTTCCTGGCTGACCCATCATTTGACCAACTGGATGGGCGATGATGGTTTTCTGCGCCAGGCAAAAGCGCAAATCCGCCGCCATAACCCGGTCGGCGACGTGCTGTATATTAACGGCTCGGTTACCGGCAAACGCCAGGTGGATGGGGAAAATATCATCGACATTGAACAGCGCGCCGAAAACCAGGACGGCGAGCTGTCGATTTTCGGCACGGCCCAGGTGCGCCTGCCCGGCAAACCGTAAAATCCTGGAAAGGGGCGGAGGCGACGCCCCTTCTCACTCGACCATGTTCGGATCAGACGGAATCGCCACTGGCGCTTCCATCTGATCCGTAAAACATGGTCGCGTTAATATTTTAGAGCCATTTTTAGCGTTTTGGTTGAACCGTATGGTTCAATCAAAACGAAAATGGCTCTATTTCCAATTCAGGACGATTTGATATCGATTTTGCGGCTGGCCGACTTTTTGGGTTCGGTTTTCGGCAGGCGCAGGGTCAATACCCCATCTTTGTAAGACGCCTTGATGTCGGCTTCCTTTACGTCCTCCGGCAACCGGAACGAGCGTTCGAACGAACCATAGCGGCGCTCGGAAAAGTAATAATTCTTGTCCTTTTCCTCATGCTCCGAGCGTTTTTCACCTCGAATCGTCAAATTGTTGTTTTCGATGGTTACTTCAACGTCCTTTTCACTCACGCCCGGAAGTTCAACGCGGATTTCATAACAATCTTCCTTGTTGAGCGCGTCGGCGTTTGGCGAAAAGAAATTGGATATAACCGATCCGAACTCCCGCAACGGATCAAAAAACCGTGGCCAGAAATGATCATTTCCCGTTACAGACAAGGTTCTGGATTTTTCAGGCATGCTCCTTTCCTCCATCATTTGACAATATTCCCAGACTAAGATGCAGTGCTTAAGCTAGTCGCGCTTTGATCTTGATCAAGCATGTAAGGGAGATTTTTTTGTCCGGCGCAACCAAACAAAAGATCGAGGCATGGATATTCGGCCGGGCGCTGCCCCATTGGTATGCGCATGGGGTTGACCGCGAAAATGGGGGTTTTACAGAACGGCTTGCACTTTCAGGTGCGCCGGACACGGTTGATTTCAAGCGCATCCGTGTGCAGGCGCGGCAAATTTATGTTTTTTCCCATGCGGCGCTGATGGATCCTGATCCGGCACGTCAAGCTCAGTGGCGCGACGCCGCAAGGCGGGGGTTTGATTTTCTGACGCAAAATTACTGGCAGGGTCCGGCGCGCGGATGGGCGAAAACCGTTACCCCCGAGGGTG
>CAYGDL010000058.1:0-13390 GCA_964348545.1 uncultured Alphaproteobacteria bacterium
CATCAAGGCGGAACTGGAGCGCGAACAGGGCGATAATAGCTGGCTGAGCGTGGCCCTGCGCGAAGGCAAGAACCGCGAGGTGCGCAAGGTGCTGCTGCATCTGGGTATGCAGGTCAACCGGCTGATCCGCGTTTCCTATGGGCCGTTTCAACTGGGTGATCTGAAGATCGGCGCGGTGGATGAAATTGCCACTATCAAAGTGATGGAACAGTTGGGCGTGTTTCAGGACAAGACCGGATGGGCCAGGGCGGCGCCGCGTGAAAAACGCGGTGTGAAGAAAAAATGAGGATCATCGGCGGCGTGCATCGTGGCCGCGCCTTGGCGGCGCCCGAAGGCCGCGCCACACGGCCCACATCCGAGCGCACCCGCGAAGCCCTGTTCAATATTCTGGCGCATGGTTTGGAACAGACCCGCGATACATCCCTGCCCCAGGGCGCGCGCGTACTGGACCTGTTTGCAGGCAGCGGCGCGCTGGGGCTGGAGGCGCTGTCGCGCGGCGCCGCGCGCGTGCTATTTGTCGATAATACGCCCGCTGCGCGCGCCGCCATCCGGGAAAATATCGAAACTTTGCAGGCAGCGGGGGCAACCAAACTATATCGCCGCGACGCCGCCGCACTCGGCCCGATGGAAAGCAATTGCGGTGGCCCTTTCGATCTGGTGTTTCTCGATCCGCCCTATCATTGTGGGCTGATTGAACCCGCATTAAGGGGGTTACGCGACGATGGCTGGCTGAACCCGGACGCCGTTCTGGTGATAGAAATGGCGGCAGATGAAACTTTGCCGGAATGCGCTGGTTATATGCATCTGGACCGGCGTGTGTATGGTGATACGATGCTGGTGTTTCTGCGGCACGATTAGCGTGGATTGAGATGGCGAAATGGACCTGACAACATGGATATTGTTTGCACTGACTGAAATGGCGCTGTGTTTCACGCCGGGCCCTGCCGTCATCTATGTTTTTTCGCAGGGCTTTGCGCGGGGCATGCGGCCAGCACTGGCGGCGGATGCGGGTATCATCACCGGCAACATTATATATTTTACACTTTCCGCGCTTGGATTGGGCGCGTTGATCCTGGCATCGCACAATCTGTTTCTGGTGATCAAATGGACAGGCATCTGTTATCTGCTTTGGCTAGGGGCAAGCATGCTATTTGCGTCCAAAAGCCAGCTTAACGCGCAAGCTGTAGATCGCGCCTCCTATGGCCGGATATTTCGCGGTGGAATTATGTTACAACTCGCCAATCCCAAAAATCTGATAGCCTTTCTGGTTATCTTTCCGCCCTTTATTGATCCGACCGGAAACATCCCCTTACAATTTTTAATCCTTGGCATTACCAGCGTGATCATCGAATTTCCCGCGCTGGCAATATTTGGCGCGCTGGGCGGCGGCATGCACAAGCGTCTGCGCACCTCGCGCGCGATATTGTGGATTGACCGCGGCATGGGCGCAGTTCTTGTCGCGCTTGGGTCCAGTCTTGCCTTTGTTCGGCGTACAGATTAACCCCGCATGACGAATTACGTATTTTAAAGGGGACGTTACCCTTCGTATTTTAAAGGGGACGTTACCCTTTAATTTGCATATTGCTTCCGCTTCAGCGGAATGGGTTGATGATCTTTACACCCTCCACTATGCGCCCATGCGACAGATCCTCTGTGAATAATTCAGTGACCCCCGCAGCAATGGCCGAAGCAAGGATTGCGCTGTCCCAGTAAGAAAATCCGTGCGCGATTTTGATCTCCAATGCGCTTTGCAGGATTGCAATCATATTGTCCTGCACCTGAAAACGTAGCCAGGTTCGGATCAGGTCCGCCGCCACGCGGTGCGGTAACGGTGTCGGGCGCGAGGCGCGCGTGGCCTGTACATAGAATTCCTGCAAGACCTGTACAGACAAAACGCAGTCGTCCCTGTCAAGCAAGGCCATTGCTATATCTGCTTTTTCCGATTCACCTGTGTCCGTGCTGATGGAATAAATCAGGATGTTGGTATCAATAAAAATGGACAAAATTAATGTTCGCGCAGATGCAGTTCGTCGCGCGCCAAATTGTCGGCAGCCCTGAAGTTGTGGATTGTGGCGCGCAACAGCTTTTCCTCACGCTTCAATTTTTCGTTCTGCGTTTCGCCGCTGGCAATATCATTGAGAAATTGTTTGACGAGCGCCGACACGGAAGTATCTTTTTCGGCGGCCTTTATACGGGCGCGGCGATAGGTCTCGTCATCCACCGAAACTGTGATATTTTTTATTTTTTCACAGTAACACAGAAATCGCCTGATGTCAATCGGGGCAACACCAGAGCGGCGTGGCCCGCCCGCAATTATGACGCCAAAGCATCGCCTGCCCAGTTGGCCCGCAGCCATAGCGCGCACACGCAACCTGCCCCGCATAATGCTGCCATGCCCAAAAAAGCCAGGCTGCCAAACGCCGAATAGGCAAAGCCGGACGCATAGGTAACCCCGCCAATCACAATGCCGGTGGACACAGCGGCATAAACGCCTTGCGCCGTTACCGCCAGATGGGCGGGCGCAGCGCGGGTAATAAACTGCATCGCAGCCAGATGCGTTGCGCCAAAGGTAAAGGCATGCAGGCATTGCAGCACAATCAGCAGCCAGACGCCAGGATCAAACGCCGTCAAAACCCAGCGTAATACCCCCGCCGCACCGCCCAGCGCCAGCAAGGCCGCCGGGCCAAAGCGCGCTGTCACGCGGGCGGAATAGGCAAACAGAATAATTTCCGATATCACCCCCAGCGCCCACAGACCACCGATCAGGGTGCTGCTTAATCCCAGACGCTGCCAGTTCAGAGTACCGAAAGTGTAATACACCGCATGCGCCGCCTGGATGAAAGAACCCGCCGCCATGAAAACCAAAAAACGCCGGTCACGGCATAAGCGCAACGCCTCGCGCCATCCGGCGCGCCGCGGCGACGCGTCGGAACCGAGTGGCGTTTCTTTTGGCAGCATCAGCGCCGCCACCACGGTGATCGCGCAGCCCGCCAGGATCATCGGCAATATCATCCCGGCCCCGGTGTTTGAGAGCACATATCCACCCGTCATGCTGGCGGCGATAAAACTGATCGATCCCCACAGCCGCACCCGCCCATAATCGGCGCGTCCCTGCATGGACTGCGCCAGTGTCAGCGTGTCAATCAGCGGCATGATGGATGGAATCAAGGTGCTGGTCAAAAGCGTGACCAGAAAGATGGCGGCAAAGGAATGCACGAGCGAAAACAGTGCAAAGCTGCCGCCAAGCAAAAGGGAAAACAGCACAATCTGCGCGCGGCGCTGTCCTATCCGGTCTGATGCGAAGGCAATCAACGGCCCGGAGATCACACGCAGCACCATTGCCGAACCGGTCAACAGACCGATATCACCCGCGCTTAATCCATGCGCCGTCAGCCATAGCGGCCAGTACGGCAGATGCACCCCCGCAACAATAAAAATCGCGAAATAATAAAATGCCAGCCGGGAGGAATGCCCAATTTCCAAATTCATGATCTACCCACAAAAAAAACGGCGCCCGATTTATTGGGCGCCGCTTTTTCCCGCATAGCGGGGTCAAATGCGTATCGAAATAACTGTTTACTGCAACGAGATTTCGACGCGGCGATTTTGGGGTTCGCGTACCCCATCTTCCGTCGGCACGAGCGGTTCGCGCTCACCCTTGGCGTCGATGGATATCTCATTTTCAGCAACGCCCAACGCCAGCAGGCGCGCCTTGACCGAAACCGCGCGGCGCATGGACAGGGCCTGGTTATAGGTGTCGGTTCCAGAACGGTCCGCATGGCCCGTCGCAGCAATACGCACGGCGCCTGTCGTTTTGGCATAGGCCGCCGCATCGTTCAGGATAGCGTCCGCTTCAGCCGTCACGTCGGAACGATCCCAATCGAAGAAGACGATGAAAGCGCGGGGCAATGCCGCAGGCTCAGTCGGCGGCGGGGGAGCAGATTCCGGCGCCGCAGCGACAGGTTCGGCCACAGGGGCTTTGGGCGCGCCAAAGTTCCAGCGCAGACCGATTAACGCCGCGTGGCTGTCATACTCACCTTCAGCGGCAACACCGGCGCTGGTGCGGAAGTCCGGATCCTGGGTCGCGAAATAGCGATATTCGGCGGCCACTTCAACGGCCTCGTTCAGCCAGTAGGAAAGACCGGCAATGCCCTGATAGGCAAAGACATTGTCCTCGTCATTCACGCGGTCAAGACCGACGCCAACAGGCCGCGCCTTATAATCAACCTGCGCATAACCAATACCGCCACCTATATAGGGCATGATGCGGCTGCCCGTGTCCACATCATATAACAGATTCAGCATCGCGCTTTTGGCGGAGATGTCGCCCGATCCATTGGCCGCGCCCGACACGCCGTCTATGTCATTTTCGCGATAGCCAAGTTCAAATTCGGTGCGCACGCCATTGCCGTAGCGATAGCCGACGGATGGCAGCACCGCCCATCCGGTATCTGTATCCACATTGCGGTTGATACCCGCCCCAACGCCGCTAATGTCTTGATCATCGGAGAAATTGACCCCGCCCATGATCCCGACAAACGGCCCCTTGGGGGCCGCAAAACCTTCCGGAGCATAGGACATCACACCCAGCCCGATAGCCGCAAGGACCAAAATTCGCTTATTCATGGGTTTTCCCGCCAGTTTTGGTGAACCGGTCCGGTAAAGTCGAACACGGGCCACCAGATGAAAGTTTGTCTCAACCTAGCGATATACAAGAATAAATCCAGTATTATTGGACTAAACACACCGAAACAGGCGGGATTTTACCGGCACGTTGCAAACAGGCAACGCCGCGCCATGCGCTATATTGCAGTCCCCTGGCGCGCCGGGGGCGGCTTCGCGCATGCGCTTCGGCTGGCCGGCGCGTCAGCATGCAATTAGTTAGTGTGTGACCAGTTGGCTATTATCCGGTTAATCATTATTAAAGTGAGAAATAATAATTGTATAGTCGGCGTCATGCCCGTATCTCGAACAGCAGGAGAGGTAACATGGCCGACATGAATCTTTATGATGCGATGCGAACATTGCGGGCGGTGCGCAAATTGCGTCCGGACCCGATCCCTGAAGATGTTTTGCATCGCATCTTCGAAGCGGCAAGTTGGGCCCCAAATGGCGGCAACCGACAGCCCTGGCGGATGATCGCCGTACGCGACAAGGCGGTCAAGAAGCGCATGGGCGAACTCTATACGAAACAATGGGCGCCCTATGCGGCGAATGCGGCGAAAGCTTTCGCCAGGGCGCCGGAGGCCGAGCGCGCCAAACATGCGCGCACCATCGCCGCTGGCGATTATCTGGCGGCGCATATGCAGGAGGCGCCGGTGCTGGTTGTCGTCTGTTTCCATCCCGCCATGCTGGCGGTCACGGATGTACAGCAGGATCGGGTATCCGTTGTTGGCGGCGGCTCCATATATCCGGCCGTTGAAAACCTGTTGCTGGCGGCGCGCGCGGAGGGACTTGGCTGCGTCCTGACCACCCTGCTTTGCGCGGAAGAGCCTGAAATCAAACAGCTATTGGAAATTCCCGCCGAATGGGGCACCGCCGCCATGATCCCCCTGGGTTATCCGGTTGGCCAGGGCCACGGCCCGATCAGCCGCAAGCCGGTCAGCGATCTGTTTTTCAATGACCGCTGGGGTAAACCCTACGCATGAAAATACCCGATGAAATCTCATTTGCAAAAGCGTTGCCGCGCGGCAAGGGGGCCTTTATCGCCGTCATCTGGCAGACCCAGGGGCCTGGTTCGGATATCCCCTGACAGTTTACTGCAAAACAGTAGGCCAAAATTGCATGTCGAGGCTATGATGCCTGATATGCAACAAGGATCGTTGAGAATCATGAGCCAAACCAGCCCCGCTGATCTGTTGCGGGGGATTGAGCAGCAAATCTGGTCCCGCGCCAAACGGGGGCCTGCCCCTGTGGAAAAGTGGGAGCCGACGTTCTGCGGTGACATAGACATGCGGATCACCCGCGACGGGGTGTGGCGCTATATGGGATCGCCCATTGGCCGCATAGCCATGGTACAGATGTTTGCATCGGTGCTGCGCCGCGACGCGGATGATAAATATTATCTCGTCACCCCGGTCGAAAAAGTGGGTATCCAGGTTGATGACGCCCCCTTTGTGGCGATAGAGATGAAAGTCGAGAATAAAGGCCCGGCGCAGACGCTATCGTTTCGCACCAATGTCGATGACTGGGTGACGGTGGACAGCGACCATCCGTTGCGGGTTACCCTTAAGCCTGAAACGCTGGAGCCATCGCCTTATGTGCTAGTGCGGGGTCGGCTTGAGGCGCTGATCAACCGGGCCGTGTTTTACGATCTGGTGGAACTTTGTGTTGACGAACACCTTGATGGCGCCGATATGTTCGGTGTGTGGAGCCATAATATTTTCTACCCCTTCATGCCATCCGATCAGGTGGGCCAGACAGCATGCGCGAACTGATACGAGACCGTTTGCGTTCCACGCTGGCCGACACCTTCGTGCATCCGCTGATAGGCGCGCCTGCGGATGCCCGGCATGTGCTTTCAAACGTTACGGAATTCCGACCGGCTGCGGTTCTGGTGCCGATCATTGATCATCCCGATGAGATGACGGTATTGCTGACGCGGCGCCCCGATCATATGAACAAGCATGCCGGTCAGGTGGCGTTTCCAGGCGGGCGCGTCGATCCCACAGACGCCCATCCGGTGGCCGCCGCCCTGCGCGAGGCCCAGGAAGAAGTCGGACTGGCGGCGCATCATGTGGAAATTGTCGGGCGGCTGGATAATTATCACACCGGCACCGGATTTCAGATCACGCCGGTCGTTGGCATCGTCACCCCCGGATTTATCCTGAAAGCCTGCGATAATGAGGTTGCCGAAATTTTCGAGGTGCCGCTATCATTTCTGATGAATCCAGAAAATCATCAGCGCAAGGAAACCGAGTTCAAGGGAAGGATGGCGCAATATTACGCCATGCCCTACAAGGAGTATAATATCTGGGGCGCAACGGCGGGCATGCTGGTGAATCTTTTTAACAGGCTGCATGGGTAATGGTGCGCGTTGTACTGATTAATATCGCCCTTTTTGTGCTGCCGCTGGCGCTGTATGCGGCCTATTTTTATGTCACTGAACACAATCAGAACGCCGCCGCACTGGAATGGAAAAATATGCCCCTGAGTTTTTTATTGCAGGCGGGCCTGGGGCTAATCGTGATTGGCATGCTGGCCACGGCCTATCTGGGCGGTGAAAAGGCGGGCGGAAACTATATCCCCGCCAGAATGCAAGACGGCAAATTAATTCCCGGCGAGGTGCAGTAATGGGCGATGGCGCGCTACCGATGATCGGCTGGATAATGGACCCGGATGTGGTCAGTGTCATGCAGGCCCTGCTGGCCGGGCCGGGCGTCGAAGCCCGCTTTGTGGGGGGCGCGGTGCGCGATACGGTGCGCGGCGCGACGCAATATGGTGTGAAAGTGGATGTGGATATCGCCACTACCGCCACGCCGGAACGGGTTGTTGAATTATTGCAGGCGGCGGGCCTGAAAGCTGTTCCCACCGGCCTTGACCATGGCACGGTAACCGCCGTTTCAAACCATCGCCCGGTGGAAATTACCACCCTGCGCCATGATGTCAGTACGGATGGGCGGCGCGCTGAAGTGTCCTATACCACGGACTGGGCAGCGGATGCGACGCGGCGCGATTTCACCATGAACGCCATTTATGCGGACAGGGATGGCGCACTATTTGATCCGCTGGGGACGGGAATAGCGGACGCGAAGGCTGGCCTGGTGCGCTTTGCCGGTGATCCGGACGCCCGCATTCAGGAAGATTACCTGCGCATATTGCGGTTTTTCCGTTTCTACGCCTGGTGTGGAAAAAGTGAGATGGACCGTGCTGGATTACAGGCCTGCGCGCGTCATATTGCGGGCCTGGCGCAATTATCGCCGGAGCGGGTCGCCAAGGAATTTTTGAAACTGATTTGCGCCAGCAATCCCATGCCCGCGCTGCGGCAAATGGCGGCCAGTGGCGTTTTGACGGCTATTATGCCCGAAGCAGGCAATCTGGAACGCCTGAATGCGCTGGTTGAAATTGACGCGATGACGTTTTTCGAGACAGATCCCATATTGCGGTTCGCCACCCTGTTGCCCGATGAGGGGGCGGTAGCCACGCAGGTAGCCACGCGGCTGCGCTTTTCAAACGCCAATCGGGACCGACTTGTGGCGATGCTCGCGGCCCGGCAGCGCGTGTTCAGCTATATGTCGGTACGCGAAATGCGCCGCACCGCATACCGGATGACGCCCGGAGTTATGCGCGATGTGGCGATGTTGCGCTGGGCGGGCGATGTCAAACGCAATCACAATGCTGTGCAATGGCGCGCCCTGATGTCGATGATCGAAAGCTGGAAGCCTCCGGTGCTGCCACTGGATGGCCATCATGTAAAGCTGGCCGGTGTGCCGGACGGTCCCCATATTGGCGAGGTGCTGCGCGAGGTTGAGGAATGGTGGATCGACGCCGACTTCACCAGTGATGAATATTCTCTGATTGAGCGCATGAAGGCGGTGGTGCAGGCAACCATTTTGTAAATTCCCGGCGCTATTCAAATAGAACGCATCCGTTACCGCAATATCAACAAGCTTAACGGTTGCGCAACGCCGCCAGCATGCAGCAGAATGACCGCAAACAGGCCGATTGCAAGGGCGGGACCGAAGGGAAATACCGCATCGCCGCCCCGCATCCGCCAGCCCGCCGCAAACAGGATGCCTGCCAGACCGGAAAGCATCATGAAATCCGCCAGGCCGCCAATACCAGTCCACAGCCCCGCAACGGCAAAAAATTTGACATCGCCAAAGCCCAGCGCCTCACGCCCTTTCAGACGCTGAAACGCCACCCGCAAAGCCCATGCGATCAAAAATCCCATCAGCGCCCCTATGCCCGCCGACAGCCATATATCCGCCGGGGCGCCTGACGCCAGATGATAGGCCAAACCAAGCCCGGCCAACGCCAGCGAAATCTGATCCGGGATGATCTGATCTTCCAGATCAATCACGGTCATGATGACCAGTCCAACCGCCAGAAGCCCCAGCAGGATCGCCTTCAATCCGGGGCCGACCACCGCCAGCACGATCACAAACAACACTGCGGTGGCAATTTCAATCAGCGGATAGCGCAACGAAATATCCGCCGCGCAATGGCGGCATTTTCCCCGGTTCCATAAATAGGAAAGAACCGGCACAAGATCGACCATATGCAGCGTGTGTTCGCATTGCGGGCACCGCGAGCGCCCGGTCACAACAGGCTGTCCCAGCGGCAAGCGGTGCGCCACCAGGCTGGCGAAACTTCCAAACGCCACGCCCAGAAACGCCGCTTTCACATAGAACAAGGCCGAGACCGCGATCATTGCGTGATCAGCCATGCCAGTGTTGCTTCCAGGCCTGGAACATCAGGATATTCCATAATAGTTGCGGGCTTTCTCCGTCGCCTTTTTGCAGCCTTTCCCAGGCGGTCCAGACCGCGCCACTGTCAAAATAGCCATCTTGCTCAAGTCCCTGACGATTCAGTAGCGTTGCGCCCCAATCCTGCAAGGGGCCACGCAGCCATTGCCGCAGGGGCACCGCAAATCCGGCCTTGGGTCTGTCGATCAGATACGGCGGCAGATAGCGGCCCAGCAGACGGCGCAAGATCCATTTACCTTCGCCGCCACGCATTTTCAGATCATTGGGCAAGGACCATGCAAATTCCACCAGCCGGTGGTCCAGCAGCGGCTCGCGCGCCTCCAGCCCGGCCGCCATGCTGGCCCGGTCCAGTTTGGTCAGAATGTCGCCCGGCAGATATCCCAGCATATCGTCAAACTGCATATGCGGCACAAATGACGCATCACTGACCGGAAGCGCATGGCCGATGCGCGGCGGCGGCGGATGGCGCAAAAACCGGTTCGGGCTGGCCCCCTGCTGCATCAACACCTGGTACAGGCCGGCCCGGTCCTGCGCGCCGATGGCGGCGGCAAGCCGATGCAGTTTTTCACCCGGTTGATTGATCTGATAGTGCGCTGGCAAAGACGCGCCGATCCTGTCCCAGCGGTCGGCGGCAACCCGCTGCAACAGCCCCGCTATTGCGCCGCGCATGAACTGCGGCAATGCACCGGACAGATGGGCGATGCGATTATACCAGGCATAGCGGCTGTAACCGGCAAACACTTCATCTCCTCCATCGCCGGACAATGCAACGCGCACATGCTTGCGGGTAAGAGCGGACAGTAGATAGGTCGGCAATTGCGAGGAATCGCCAAACGGCTCGTCATACATGGCCGCCAATTGCGGAACGATCTGAAGGGCGTCATCCCCGGAAAATAAATGCTCTGTATGATCCGTGCCAAGAATATCCGCCACCTGACGGGCATAGGGGGCTTCGTTCAACCGGTCATCGGAAAAGCCAATGGTAAAGGTGCGCACGGGCCGCGTGCTTTGCGCCTGCATCAGGGCCACCACCAGCGACGAATCGACGCCGCCCGATAAAAACGCGCCCAGCGGAACATCCGCCACCATGCGCCGCCGCACAGCATCCCTGAGCAGCGCCTCCAGCGCATGCATGGCGTCCGCCGCATCTATACGCGAATGTCCCGCACACACCACCTGCCCCAGATCCCACCATGTTTGCGTACGCACCCCCCCATCCGGCGCAAGATGCAGCAGCGTTCCCGGCATCAAAGTGTACACCCCATGATAAATGCTATAGGGCGCGGCAATATAGGAATAGGCGATCATATCGCCCATGGCGGCGGGGTTGATGTGCGGGCGAAAGCCATCATGGCGGTGCAGCGCCTTCAGTTCCGATCCAAACAGAAACAGGCCGTTCTGATGGCTCCAGTAAAGCGGCTTTACCCCTATGCGGTCTCGGATCAGCGTCAGGCTGCGGGTTTGCTGATCCCAGACGGCGATGGCGAACATGCCCAGCAGGCGGCGCACGGTTTCCATAACGCCCCAGCAGGCGAATCCTTCGGCAATGACTTCGGTGTCACTGTGCCCGCGAAACACATGGCCGCGGCGTTGCAGTTCCTGGCGCAGTTCTTCAAAATTATAAATCTCGCCATTATAGGCGATGATATAGCGCCCATTGCCGGACGCCATGGGTTGCGCGCCCTGCGGCGACAGATCCATGATGGACAGCCGCCGATGCCCGATGCCGACGCCCGCCAGCGCATCCACCCAGACGCCCGCATCATCCGGGCCGCGATGCTTCAGGCTGTCCGCCATCCGTCGCGCCTGATCCGCCAGCGCCTCCGCCTCGCCTGGACGCGAGGGGCGTCTGTCGACAAAACCCGCTAACCCGCACATTGCAACTTTGTCCTGTATATTGCGCATGATTCGTATGGAAGCGGCTATACTAGCAGCATCTGGCTTAACGGATGGTCTAATGAATATTTCTCCGCACAGTGACGTTGATCCCCGGTTCTGGGCAGGCAAGCGGGTGCTGCTGACCGGTCATACGGGTTTCAAGGGCAGTTGGCTTTGCGTCTGGCTGGCGCAAATGGGCGCGGAAATTTTCGGATATGCGCTGCCCCCCGAGCGCGATGAGGATATGTTTGCGGCGCTGGATTTGCCAACGCGCCTGGGGGGCCGCCTGCATCACCAGATCGGCGATGTGCGCGATCTGGATGGGCTGACACAGCTTATGCGCCGCGCGCGCCCGGATATTATCTTTCATCTGGCGGCGCAGCCGCTGGTGCGGCGTTCCTATCGCATGCCAGTGGAAACCTTTGCCACCAATGCGCAGGGTACGGTGCATGTGCTGGAAGCCGCGCGCGCCCATGACGGGGTCGCCGCAATCATCCTTATCACCACCGACAAGGTGTATGAAAATACCGGCGATGAACAGGCCTATGCCGAAGGTGACCGGTTGGGCGGGCATGATCCCTACAGCGCCAGCAAGGCGATGGCCGAAATTGCCGTCAGCGCGTGGCGGCGCTCGTTTTATTCAGCAGATGGACCGGCTATCGCCACCGCCCGCGCGGGCAATGTCATTGGCGGCGGCGACTGGAGCGAAGACCGCCTGATTGCCGACGCCATGCGCGCCTGGCGCAAAGATGATGAATTAATTATCCGCAATCCCCACGCCACCCGCCCCTGGCAGCATGTCAGCGATCCGCTGCGCGGCTATCTGATGCTGGCTCAGGCGCTGGCGGCGGATGGCGCGCGTTATGCCCAGGCCTGGAATTTCGGCCCGGAAATATATTCCGTGTGCGACGTGGAAAGCGTGATCGGACAACTGGCCACAAATATGCGCGCACATGATTTCGCGGCGCGCTGGCGCGCTGATCCGCCCAAAGATCAACCGCACGAAGCCGTGCGTCTTGAACTGGATTGCAGCAAGGCGCGCGAAGAACTGTTGTGGCGACCCCGGCTTGATCTGGATGCAGCATTGTCACTGACCGCCGAATGGTATCGCGCACAGATTTCCGGTGCGTCGCCGCAGGCCCTGTTTGATTTAACGCGCGCGCAAATCCAGTAGGGTGTCGCACATAATTTGCAGTGATCACATCCGCACCAACCCGTAAGCCGTTAACCTGCGACGCCCCTTTCGATGGCCTGCCCGAGGTGGTGTTTGTGGCGAAGGCTGTGGTGTGAAAGTGCGGCTTATGCCCGCAATAAAGGCGCAGCCTAAATCCATTTATTTACAGACGTTTTTTCGCACCCCTACGCTCCCTTCAGCGCACGCCACATGGCAAAGGGCGTTAGCGGCATATCGACGTGTTTGATGCCGAGATGCGCCACGGCGTCCAGCACGGCGTTTATCAGCGCGGGGGGCGCGCCGGTTGATCCGGCCTCACCGCAGCCCTTGATGCCCATCTCGTTAGTTGTGCAGGGCGTGTTTTTGAAGGCGATGGTAAATTCCGGCATGTCATCGGCGCGCGGCATCCAGTAATCGAGGAACGAGCCGCTGAGCATCTGCCCGGTTTGCGGGTCATAGACCGCATGTTCGCCCAGCGCCTGACCAAGGCCCTGCACGATGCCGCCATGCACCTGGCCTGCAACGATCATCGGGTTCAGCACATTGCCGAAATCATCCACGGCGGTAAAATTCAGTATACGGATGATACCGGTTTGCGGGTCGATGCCAACCTCACAGATGTGGCAGCCATTGGGAAACTGGAACGGCGTATTGTGATATTCGCCATTGGCGCCAAGGCCCTCTTTGCCGGCGGCGCGCGCGGCATCCCACAGGCTGATGGCGCGGTCCGTTCCTGCGATGCGGAACTGCCCGGCTTCATATTCAATATCCACGGGGGCCGCTTCAAGCTCTCCGGCGGCGATCAGCCTGCCTTTGGCGATGGTGGCCTCCGCCGCAAGATTGGCGGCGCCGCTGCCCATCAGGCCGGAGCCGGAGCCGCCCGACAGACCGCCATCCGGCAGTTCATTGG
>CAYGDL010000059.1:0-13121 GCA_964348545.1 uncultured Alphaproteobacteria bacterium
CGTCCACGCCCAGCGCGCCATGGCGTTTCGACAGCTTTGCCCCGTCCGGCCCCAGGATCATGGGCAGATGCGCAAACACCGGTTCCGGCCAGCCCATGGCGTGATAAATCTGCAATTGCCGCGCGGTGTTGGTGAAATGATCATCGCCCCGGATCACATGGCTGATCGCCATGTCATGATCATCGACAACGACCGAAAGCATATAAGTGGGTGTGCCATCGCTGCGCAGCAGAACGAAATCATCCAGTTGCGCATTGCTGAAATTGACCTCGCCCAGAACCTGATCCCTGACCAGCGTATCACCGGTTTGCGGAACCTTGATGCGCACCACGCCCGGCACACCGGCAGGCGCATCGGCCGGATCCCGGTCGCGCCACATCCCGTTATAAACGGGTGGCCTACCTTCTGCGCGGGCAGTTTCGCGCATGGCTTCCAGCTCTTGCTGAGTGCAGTAGCAGTGATAGGCCTTGCCGGTGGCCAGTAATTGCCGCGCTATCTCCGCATGGCGCTCGCGTCGGGCGAATTGAAAAACCGGTGGCGCGTCTGCCTCCAGTCCCAGCCAGTTCATGCCATCGATGATGGCGTCAATCGCCGCCTGGGTCGAGCGTTCGCGGTCGGTGTCCTCGATGCGCAGCAGGAATGTGCCGCCATAGTGACGCGCAAACAGCCAGTTGAACAGCGCCGTGCGCGCCCCGCCAATATGCAGAAAGCCGGTAGGCGAGGGGGCAAAGCGGGTAATTACGGGGCGGGCCTGGGTCATGAAGGTGAGCTGTTCCAGTAAGGGGTTGATTAATTGCTGCATGCTTAGCACACTTGCGGGCCTGGGGTTAAGCAGGGGTATTCAGGTGACGGCAGGAACGCTCAGACAGCGTATTGAGCGGCAGATTGAGGGGGTATCTTTCCCCACCATCTGGCAGGGTGTGAGCGAGAATTTTCTGGCTGACAGGCCACGCTGGGCGTTGTGGGCGCCGGTGCTTCTGGCGATTGGCATCGGCATTTACTTTGCGCTGCCTTATGAACCGGCGCTGTTTCTGGGGCCTGTCAGTTTGGCGCTGATGGTGGGCGGGGCGTATTTTTGCCGCCGCTGGCCATCTGCGCAATTAGGGCTGATTGTGCTGGCGCTGGTGGCGATGGGATTTAGCGCCGTGCAATGGCGCAGCGCCACACGCGATGCGCCGCTGATTGCCAAACGTCTGGGGCCGGTGAACATAACCGGACAGTTGATCGCCCTGGAACGCCAGGATGATGGGGTGCGCTATCTGATCGCCCCGAATTTTATTGACCGGCTGGACCCGGCGCAAATGCCAACCCGCATCCGGTTGCGCCTGAGCGGCAGGGCGCGCGCCGATGCGAACCTTGTTGCGGGTGAGCAGGTGCAGCTTCGCGCCGTGCTGATGCCGCCGCCGGGGCCGGTGACGCCGGGCGGCTTTGATTATGGCCGCATGCTGTGGTTTGAAAATATTGGCGCGGTTGGATTTATAATTTCGCCGCCGCATATTCTGGACAGGCCGCGCCAGGACGATTTCGGACAGCGCATCGCGCTTCGCTTGACCGCCCTGCGCGACCGGCTGACGGCGCGTGTGATTGCGGGCATTCCCGGCGATGCGGGGGTGCTGGCGGCCGCCCTGATGACCGGCGACCGCGCCGCCATTTCCGATGATGTTAATGAAGCCATGAAGGTTTCTGGTCTGGCGCATCTGATTTCGATATCCGGCCTGCATATGGGCATGGTGGCGGGTATTCTGTTTTTTTCGCTGCGCGCCATATTGGCGCTGATTGAACCTGTCGCGCTGCGCTATCCGATCAAAAAATGGTCGGCGGCGTTTGCGATGGCAGGCGCGTTTATGTATCTGCTGATTTCAGGATCCTCGATCCCGACGCAGCGATCCTTTCTGATGACCGGGCTGGTTCTGGTGGCGGTGATGCTGGATCGCACGGCGATTTCCATGCGCACAATCATGCTGGCTGCCAGTGTGATTTTGCTGATGGCGCCGGAAAGCCTGACCAGCGCCAGCTTTCAGATGTCCTTTGCCGCTGTTGTGGCGCTGGTGGCGATGTATGAAAAATACAGCATGCAACTGTCCCATGGCCTTGGCGAGGATGGATGGTTTCGCCGTGCTGCGAAATATCTGTTCGCGACCCTGGCAACCAGTTTTGTCGCCGGTCTGGCCACCGCACCGTTTGCGGCGTTTCATTTCAACCGTTATACCGTGTACGGATTGCTTGCCAATATGCTGGCGGTGCCCCTGACGGGCGCCGTGATTATGCCCTGCGCCATTGCTGCGTTCGCGCTGATGCCGTTTGGTCTGGAATGGCTGGCGCTGACGCCCCTGGGCTGGGGCGTGCAATGGGTGATTGAAATTGCCAATTGGGTGGCGGGTTTGCCCGGCGCTGTGGTTGCGGTGGCGCAGGCGCCGGACGCTGTATTGCTGCTGATCGTTGGCGGTGGCTTGTGGCTTTGCCTGTGGGAACAAAGATGGCGTCTGGCGGGGCTTGCGCCGATTATGGTTGGGCTGATCGTCTGGATGACCGGCGCGTCCTTGCGTGCGGACATATTGGTGGAGGGGCAGGGACGGCTGATCGCGGTGCGCAATAGCGACGGTGCGCTGGTGCTGAACAGTTCAACCGCCGCGCGCCATGCCAGTGAGGAATGGTCCAAACAGGAAGGCCTGATGCAACGACTGGTGACGGCGCGCGACGATCCGATGGCCGCCTGTGACGCGCTGGGCTGCATGTTTACCGAGCGTGGCGGTGAAACGGTTGCCTTTGTGCGTGACGCCAATGCGCTGGCCGAAGACTGCGCGCGCGCCGGCATCCTCATCGCCAGCATTGCCGTAAAGCAATGCCAGGGGCCGCGTCTGGTGATCGATGCGCGCGATCTCTATTTTGGCGGTGGCCATGCCATCTGGATCGAAGGCGCCGGCATTCGCGTCGAAACCGTCACACAAAAACGGGGTCACCGCCCCTGGGTTCCGGGGGTGGAGTAGGAGGAAGGCTATGGACACACCAGATTTAATTATCATTCAGCAACCGGGCGACGCGCAGGTGGCGGAACTAAGAAACCGGCTGCGGGGCTATAACATTTCCATGATTGGTGACTTCGCGATGCCCTCGTTTCTGGTCACGCATCGGTCAGATAAAGATGAACTGCTGGGCGGCGTTCATGCGTTTATACGGTTTCAATGGCTGGTTATTGACCTGGTCTGGGTGGTAGAGGCGCATCGCGGGCGTGGCTTGGGCGGCCTGCTTTTACAAAAAGCAGAAGAGATCGCGCAATCACATGGCGTCAGACGGTTTCGCCTCGCCACCGCGAGTTTTCAGACCGGGATGGCGTTATACCAGAAGCATGGCTACATTATTTATGCTGAACTGCCCTGTGCAAATATTATTGACGGCAAGGTGGTTGAGTTCACCGATTATCATTTAAAAAAAGAAGTGGGCTAAGTTGTAATGACTCATAGGGAGTGTGGCGACTGATTAGAAACCAACTGAATCCAGTTAGAAAAATCTATCTCATTCCTCCAGCAGCCGCCGCGTAATCACCTGCGCCTGGATTTCTCCCGCGCCCTCAAAAATATTCAGGATGCGTGCGTCGCATAATACGCGGCTGATGGGATATTCCAGCGCGAAGCCGTTGCCGCCATGCACTTGCAGCGCATTGTCGGCGCACATCCAGGCGATGCGCGCCCCCAGCAGTTTCGCCATGCCGGCTTCCAGATCGCAACGCTGGCCGTCATCCTTGCGGCGCGCGGAATAATAGGTCAGTTGCCGGGCGATCATGATTTCCACCGCCATCCAGGCGATCTTGCCGCTGACGCGCGGAAAGCTGTAAATCGGTTTGCCGAATTGCATCCGCTCCTGGCCATATTTCAGGCCCAGTTCCAGCGCGCATTGCGCAACCCCGATGGCGCGCGCGGCGGTCTGGATGCGCGCGCTTTCAAAGGTTTTCATCAGCGATTTGAAACCTTCGCCTTCTTTTTCGCCCAGCAGGTTTTTGGCGGGCACTTCAAAGCCGTCAAACGCCAGTTCATATTCCTTCATGCCGCGATAGCCCAGCACTTCGATCTCGCCGCCGGTCATGCCCTTGGCGGGGAATAGATTGTCGTCCGTGCCGCGCGGTTTTTCGGCGAGGAACATGGACAGTCCCTTATAGCCCGCCTCATTGGGATCGGTGCGCACCAGCAGGGTCATCATATCGGTGCGCGCGGCATGGGTGATCCAGGTCTTGTTGCCGGTGATCTTGTACACATCGCCGTCTTTCACCGCGCGGGTGCGCAATGTCGCCAGATCGGAGCCGGTATTGGGTTCGGTAAACACGGCGGTCGGCAGAATTTCGGCGCTGGCGAGTTTGGGCAGGTAATGGGCTTTTTGCGCATCTGTGCCGCTGCCCATAATCAGTTCGGCGGCGATTTCAGAACGCGTGCCGAGCGAGCCGACGCCGATATAGCCCCGGCTTAATTCTTCCGACACCACGCACATAGCCATTTTGCCGAGGCCGAGGCCGCCCAATTGTTCCGGGATGGTCAGGCCGAACACGCCCAGCTCGCCCATCTGGTTGACCACCTCGATGGGGATCAGATCGTTTTTCATGTGCCAGTCATGGGCAAACGGCGCGACACGTTCTTCGGCGAAACGGTGAAACTGCTCGCGGATCATGGTGTGGGTTTCATCCAGCCCGGTATCGCCGAAGGTGATGGCGCTGCTATGTTCGCTGATCAGTTGCGCAATGCGCTCGCGCACGGCGGCTGTGTTGCCGGCGTGGATCAGCGCGTTCACCGCATCTGTGCAAAACGCTTTTTGTTGCGCCTCGGTTACGCCCATATCCTGCGGGCGCACAATTTCGCCCTGGTTCATGGCGATGCCGCCCGCCATCTGCGACAGATATTCGCCAAACGCCGCCTGTAGGATTAAAGACTCCAGTTCGCCAAACCGGCCCTCAGTTTGTAGCCGCTGCGCCCAGCCCTGCATTTCGCGCAGGCTTTCCACATAGGTCGCCATCCAGGCCAGCCCATGCGCCTGAAACTGGTTCTGCTCCAGCAGATCGGCGGAAACAGCACCTTTTACGCTTAATAAAGCGCGCACGGCCTCGCGCGCGGCCAGTAACAGCGCCTCGGCGGCGGGCAAGGCGGCGGCGCAGGCGGCGATGGGGTTTGCAATTAATGGCGATGGGGTCTGTGACATGAAGCTTTTCCGTATTGGCGATATGAAGGATTGGCCGCTTTATAGCGGTAAAATAGGCGTTCAGCCAGCAACTAGCCTGCTGCTAAAGCACTAATTTTCTGTCATCCTGAGCGAAGCGAAGGATCTTATGGAAATTGCAGGGAGAGATCCTTCGTTTCGCTCAGGATGACAATCCTGGATCTCTGTCGAGAGGAGCAAGCATGTCGCGACAGACGATTTCGGCACACTATCTGGCGGATGAGACAGCAACTGTGACGGCGCTGCTGGCGGATGCGCGGCTGGACGATATGGCGGCGGCGCGCGTGTCCGCATTGGCAACCGGATTTGTTGAACATATCCGCGCCCATCGCCGCCCGGCGGGAGGGATTGATGTTTTTCTGCGTGAATATGCGCTGAGCAGCGAAGAGGGCGTGGCGCTAATGTGCCTGGCCGAGGCGCTGCTGCGTATTCCCGATAGCGCCACCGTCGATGCGTTGATCCGCGACAAGATCGCGCCCGCGAACTGGGAACGCCATATTGGCCATTCCGGTTCCTGGTTTGTGAATGCATCGACTTTGGGATTGATGCTGACCGGGCGCATTGTGCGGTTGGAGGAAACAGCGGATGCGGGAAATTTCTTTGGCCGACTGATTGCGCGCAGTGGCGAACCGGTTATCCGTCAGGCGCTGCTGCACGCCATGCGCATTATGGGCCGGCAATTTGTGCTGGGCCGCACGATGGATGAAGCGATTGAACATGCGAAAGTGGATGCGGCGCACGGCTACCGCCATTCGTTCGACATGCTGGGCGAAGGGGCGCGCACGGTGCAGCAGGCGGCGCAGCATTTTCAGGCTTATGCGGATGCCATCCGTGTACTGATCATATCTGGCGGGCTGAACGCACCCGGAATTTCGGTCAAGCTATCGGCGTTGCATCCGCGTTTTGAACAGGCGCAGCACGGGCGGATCATGGCGGAATTGACGCCACGTCTCGCACAATTGGTTGGGCTGGCGCGCGCGGCAAATATTGATCTGACCATCGATGCGGAAGAATCCGACCGGCTGGACATCACACTTGATGTTTTTTCTGCCGTATATGCCGGGCTTAAAGATTGGGAAGGCTTTGGCCTTGTGGTGCAGGCCTATCAAAAACGCGCGCCAGCCGTGCTGGACTGGCTGACCGGACTGGCGAAGCAAAGCGGCAGGCGCATTCCGGTGCGTCTGGTCAAGGGCGCTTACTGGGATAGCGAAATCAAACGCGCGCAGGAACGCGGGCTTGCGGCCTATCCGGTGTTTACGCGCAAAATGGCGACGGACGTTTCCTGGCTGGCCTGCGCGGCGCGCATGATCGCGGCTGGCGGCTGGCTGAAACCGCAATTCGCCACCCATAATGCGCAAAGCGTGGCGGCGGTTCTGGTGATGACCGGCGCGGACCGGGGCGCGCCGCAGATTGAATTTGAATTTCAGCGTCTGCACGGCATGGGCGCGCCGCTGCATGATTTCGTGATGCAGGCGCATGGGACTGCCTGCCGTATCTATGCCCCGGTGGGAAGCCATGAGGATCTGCTGGCCTATCTGGTGCGCCGATTGCTGGAAAATGGCGCGAACAGCTCCTTTGTCAACCGGCTAAGCGATGACGCCGCGCCCATCGCGGATATTGTGCGCGATCCCTGTGCGGTTATTGCAGAATTACAGCACATCCCCAATCCACATATTCCGTTGCCGGAACATCTGTACGGGGAAGAACGGCGCAATTCCGCTGGCGTTCTGCTGAGCGATCCGGCGGTGCTGACGCCGCTTTTGCAGGAGATTGAGGCGAGCCTCAAGGCGCCGCACCAGGCCGGGCCATTGGTGGACGCAATAAACCATAAAGGCCCGCGAGAAACCGTGTGCGACCCCGCCGATATCAGCAATGTGGTTGGGCATCTGGTTATGGCCGATGGCGCGGCGATTGAGGCTGGACTGGCCAGCGCATACGCCGCGGCTCCGTCCTGGGATGCATTGGGCGGCATTGCGCGGGCGCAGCGCCTCAACCGCGCAGCAGATTTGTTTGAGGCGCATCGCGCCGAATTGATGGGCCTGTGCATCCGTGAAGCAGGCAAGACGCTGCCCGATGCGCTTTCTGAAGTCCGCGAAGCGGTGGATTTTCTGCGTTATTATGCGGCGCGGGCGCGGGCCGAATTTGATGCGCCGCAGTCCTTGCCGGGGCCGGTGGGCGAGCGTAATGAAATTTCGCTGCATGGGCGCGGCGTGTTCTGCTGCATCAGCCCGTGGAATTTTCCGCTGGCGATTTTTACCGGGCAGGTGGCGGCGGCGCTGGCGGCAGGTAACGCGGTGCTGGCCAAACCGGCGGAACAAACCAGCCTGATTGCGTATCGCGCCGTGCAGTTGCTGCATCAGGCGGGGGTGCCGCAGCAGGTTTTGCATCTGCTGCCCGGCGCGGGCGAACTGGTCGGCGCCGCGCTGGTCAGCGATGCGCGCATTGCGGGCGTCGCCTTTACCGGATCAACCGAAGTCGCCCGCGCGATCAACCGGCGGCTGGCGGATCGCGCAGGACCGATTGTCCCGTTCATTGCCGAGACCGGCGGACAGAACGTCATGATTGCGGATTCATCTGCGCTGCCGGAACAATTGGTGGATGATTTGATCCGCTCCGCCTTTAACAGTGCGGGTCAGCGCTGTTCGGCGCTGCGGATATTATTCATTCAGGAAGAGGCCGCCCCACGGGTGCTGGAAATGCTGGCGGGTGCGATGCAGGAATTGCGGATGGGCGATCCGATGCAACCAGACACCGATATCGGCCCGCTGATCGATGCGCAGGCGTTGAATGCGCTTAATGCCCATGCGGCGCGGATGGCGGGCATCGGCAAATTGATCGCGGAAACGCCGATGCCGCCTGATTTGCCGCAAGGCTATTATTTTGCCCCGCGCGCCTTTGAGATTGACGGGCTGGCGTATCTAACGGGCGAAGTTTTTGGTCCCATCCTGCATGTGATCCATTACCCTGCGGATCAGCTTGGTAAAGTATGCGATGCGATAAACGGCCTGGGCTATGGCCTGACGCTGGGTGTTCATTCGCGTATCGAGACCAGGATAGAACAGATTTGCGCGGCGGTGCGGGTTGGCAATGTCTATGTCAACCGCAACATGATCGGCGCTGTCGTGGGCGCGCAACCTTTTGGCGGCGAAGGCCTGTCCGGCACTGGCCCCAAGGCGGGCGGGCCGCGCTATCTGCACCGGTTCGCCACGGAACGCACAAGATCAACGGACACCAGTGCTGCGGGCGGCAATGCGACTTTATTGTCTCTGGGCGAAGACTGATGAGCGATCTATCAGTTGACCCCGAACCCGCCACAAGGCACAATCGGCCCAGACAGTTTCAAAAATTCCAGACAGGGAGAAGCGCGCCATGAAAGCGGCAGTATTACGCGAGGCTAAAAAGCCTATGCAGATCGAAGACGTAAAAATTTCCAAGCCCGGCCCGCATGAGGTGCTGATCCGCACCGTGGCGGCGGGTATCTGCCACAGCGATCTGCATATTGCCGATGGGCTGTTTCCATTTCCTTTGCCCACCGTGCTGGGGCATGAATCGGCAGGCATTGTCGAGCAGGTTGGCTCCGATGTGCGCTATGTCGTGCCGGGCGATCATGTCATCACCTGCCTGTCGGTATTCTGTGGCCATTGCGAGCATTGCCTGACCGGGCATATGTCGCGCTGCATGACCGATGAATGGGCGCGTGGGCCGAAGGACGAGCCGCGCCTGTCGTCGGATAAGGGGCCGCTGCATCAGTTTATCAATCTGTCTTCCTATGCTGAAATGCTGCTGGTGTCGGAGCACAATATCGTTAAAATCCGCAAGGACATGCCATTGGACAAGGCCTGTGTGATTGGCTGCGGCGTGATGACCGGCTTCGGCGCCGCGATCCATACCGCCAAGGTTGAACCCGGTTCCACTGTCGCCGTTGTCGGTTGCGGCGGCATCGGCTTGAGCGCCATCAATGGCGCGGCGGTTGCGGGCGCGGGCCGCATCATCGCCATTGACATGCTTGGCTCCAAGCTGAACCTGGCCAAGGAATTTGGCGCCACCGACGTGATCAACGCCAAGGACGGCGATGTGGTGAGCAAAGTGCGTGAACTGACTGGCGGCGGCGTGCATTATTCGTTCGAAGCCATCGGCATGAAGAAAACCGCCGAGGATTGTTTCAGCATGTTGCGCGCGGGTGGCGTCGCCACCATTATCGGCATGATCCCGATTGGCACCAATATTGAAATCCACGGCCCCGAACTGTTGCAGGAAAAGAAAATGCAGGGCTCGATGATGGGCTCCAACCGCTTCCGCGTTGACATGCCGCGTCTGGTGGACTTCTACCTTGCGGACAGGCTGAAACTTGATCTGCTGGTGTCGCACACCATCAAGCTCAATCAGATTAACGAAGCCTTCGACACCCTGCGCAAGGGTGAAGTGGCGCGTCAGGTTATCAAGTTCGACGCCTAAAGGCCTCGCTGCATGTTCGCCGCCTCCGGCAAAACCGGGGGCGGCAACTTGAGTATAATCAAGCATAATAATAATCCAAGGGGAGGGATCTCGCATGAAAGCAGCCGTGTTACGCGAGGCTAAAAAGCCTATGCAGATCGAGGATGTGCAGATTTCCAAGCCCGGTCCGCACGAGGTGCTGATCCGCACGGTGGCCGCCGGCATCTGCCACAGCGATCTGCATTTTGCCGATGGTCTGTATCCGCATCCGATGCCCTGTGTGCTGGGCCATGAATCGGCGGGCATCGTCGAGGAAGTTGGTTCCGATGTGCGTTATGTGCAGAAGGGCGATCACGTCATCACCTGTCCCTCGGTCTTTTGCGGCCATTGCGAGCATTGCCTGACCGGGAACATGTCACGCTGCATGACAGATGAATGGGCGCGCGGGCCGAAAGATCCACAACGCCTTGCTTCGGACAAGGGCCACATGCATCAGTTCGTCAATCTGTCCTCCTATGCCGAAATGCTGCTGGTGTCGGAACGCAGTATTGTGAAAATCCGCAAGGACATGCCGCTGGACCGCGCGGCGCTGATTGGTTGCGGCGTCATGACCGGCGTTGGGGCCGCGTTTCACACCGCCAAGGTTGAGCCGGGCAGCACCGTTGCCGTAATCGGCTGCGGCGGCATCGGGCTAAGCGCCATTAATGGCGCGGCGATTGCCGGCGCGGGCCGCATCATCGCCATTGATATGGTCGGCTCCAAGCTGAACCTGGCCAAGCATTTCGGCGCCACCGACGTGATCAACGCCAAGGATGGCGATGTCGTGAAAAAGGTCCAGGAAATGACCGGCGGCGGCGTGCATTATTCGTTCGAAGCCATCGGCCTGAAGCAAACCGCCGAGCAGAGTTTCAGCATGCTGCGCACCGGCGGCTGCGCCACCATTATCGGCATGATCCCGGTCGGCACCAAGATAGAAATTCATGGCCCGGAAATGTTGCAGGAAAAGAAAATTCAGGGCTCCATGATGGGCTCCAACCGCTTTCGTGTTGACATGCCACGCCTGGTAGATTTCTATCTGGCCGGAAAACTGAAGCTGGATGAGATGATATCGAGCCATATCAAGCTGAAAGACATCAATGACGGTTTCGACACCCTGCGCAAGGGTGAAGTGGCGCGCCAGATCATCATGTTCGACGCCTGATCAGGCGCTCTTATTTTTAATATTGTTACAAACTAGGGAGACACCGGCATGAAAGCCGCCGTATTACGCGAAACCAAAAAGCCCTTGCAGATCGAGGATGTGCAGATTTCCAAACCCGGTCCGCATGAGGTGCTGATCCGCACCGCCGCCGCCGGCATCTGCCACAGTGATCTGCATTTCGCCGACGGGATTTATCCCTATCCGCTGCCTTGCGTGCTGGGCCATGAATCGGCTGGCATCGTCGAAGAGGTTGGCTCGGATGTGCGCTATGTTCAAAAGGGTGATCATGTCATCACCTGCCTGTCGGTATTCTGCGGCCATTGCGAGCATTGCCTGACCGGGCATATGTCGCGCTGCATGACCGACGAACATCAGCGCGGCCCCAAGGAGGCGCAGCGCCTGTCCAGCGGCGGCGGCGCGATGCATCAGTTTCTGAACGTGTCGTCCTATGCCGAGCAACTGGTGGTGTCCGAACACGCCATCGTCAAAATCCGCAAGGATATGCCGCTGGACCGCGCGGCGCTGATCGGCTGTGGCGTGATGACAGGCGTCGGCGCGGCGTTTCATACCGCCAAGGTCGAACCGGGCAGCACCGTTGCCGTTGTGGGCTGCGGCGGCATCGGCCTGAGCGCCATCAATGGCGCGGCCATTGCGGGTGCGGGGCGCATCATCGCCATCGACATGGTTGGCTCCAAGCTGAATTTGGCAAAGCATTTTGGCGCGACCGACGTGATCAACGCCAAGGACGGCGATGTCGTCAAGAAGGTTCAGGAAATGACCGGCGGCGGTGTGCATTATTCGTTCGAAGCCATCGGCCTGAAGCAAACCGCCGAGCAGTGCTTCAAAATGTTGCGCACGGGCGGTACGGCCACCATCATCGGCATGATCCCGGTCGGCACCAAAATTGAAATTCACGGTCCCGAAATGCTGCAGGAAAAGAAAATTCAGGGATCGATGATGGGTTCCAACCGCTTCCGCGTCGATATGCCGCGCCTGGTGGATTTCTATCTGGCCGGAAAACTGAAGCTCGATGAAATGATCTCCAGCCATATCAAGCTGAAGGATATCAATGACGGTTTCGACACGTTGCGCAAAGGCGAAGTGGCGCGCCAGATCATCATGTTCGATAGCTGATACGCCGCAATGCTTTGCCGCCTCCGTTAATCCGGGGGCGGCATTTTTTAATAATCAAGAAACGATAAGGGGAAGTCACATGCCTAATCTGAGCGGCAAAGTCGCCATCGTCACCGGCGCGGGGCAGGGCATCGGCAAGGGCATCGCCATGGTGCTGGCCAAAGCGGGCGCGGATATCGTCGTCGGCGAAATGGTTCAGGACCGCATCGCTGGCACAGTGGCCGAGATTGAAAAACTGCAACGCAAGGCCATCGGCGTTCAGTTCGATGTGCGCAACCGGGGACAGGTCGATAATCTGGTCGCCGAGGCCATGAAGAAATTCGGCAAGATCGATATTCTGGTCAATAATGCGGGCAACGACATTGTGCGCGATCTTGTCGACATGACCGATGAGGAATGGGATTTTCAGGTCGATGTCAATCTGAAAGGCCCGTTCTATATGTGCCGCTCTGCGTTGCCGCATATGATCAAGAGTGGCAATGGCGGGGCGATCGTCAATATCGCCTCTATCGCCGGGTATATTTCTTATCCGAAAGGTGCTGCCTATGCCGCCGCCAAAGCGGGCGTCATGGCGCTAACCCGCGCGCTGGCCAGCGAAGTGGCGAAGCATAAAATCCGTGTCAACGCTGTGGCCCCCGGCCCCATCGACACGCCGCTGTTGCATGACGTGCTGAACGCCATGCCGAAAGCCCAAAGCACCGCCTTGGTTGGCGGGGTGCCGCTGGGCCGCCTGGGCCTGCCGGAAGATATCGCCAATGCGGTGGCGTTCCTCGCGTCAGAAGAAGCCAGTTACATCACCGGCGACACCCTGTGCGTCGGCGGCGGCATGTATATGCATTAAGGGGTCGGCGGTTCAGCCCGCTTCCCCTGTTATGTGGCATCGCCATGGGCGTGATGACCAGGCCAGGGAAGGTTTATCTCTTTGAACCTTCCCGCGCGGAGCGACGCATGGCGCGTTGCAGTTTCTCAAAAGCGCGGACCTCGATCTGGCGCACCCGTTCGCGGCTGATATTATATTCCAGACTCAGGTCTTCAAGGGTTGCGGGTTCTTCGCGCAACCGCCGCGCGGTAAGAATATCTTTTTCGCGCCCGGTCAGATGTTGCAGGGCGTCTTCCAGCAGCGCATGGCGAATTTTGAATTCTTCGCTTTCGC
>CAYGDL010000060.1:0-13083 GCA_964348545.1 uncultured Alphaproteobacteria bacterium
GCGATTGCGAAATGTGTGCGGCCGGGCCAGCTTGTGGTGCTGGAATCCACCACCTATCCCGGCACCACGGATGAAATCATGCGCCCGGTGCTGGAGCGTGGCGGACTGTTGTCGGGCCGCGATTTTTACCTGGCCTATTCACCCGAGCGCGAAGATCCCGGCAACCCTAATTACAAAACCTCAGGCATTCCAAAAGTGGTTGGCGGCGATGGCGACGCGGCGCTGCAACTGGCCTGTGCGTTCTACTCAGGTTTCGTGCCCAGTGTCGTGCCGGTTTCAAACACCGCAACAGCGGAAGCCGTGAAGCTGATGGAGAATATTTTTCGTTCGGTCAATATCGCGCTGGTGAATGAACTCAAGCATGTCTATGGCCGCATGGGCATCAATATCTGGGAAGTGATCGAGGCGGCGAAAACCAAACCTTTTGGTTTCATGCCGTTCTATCCGGGGCCGGGGCTTGGCGGACACTGTATTCCGATTGATCCGTTTTATCTGACCTGGAAGGCGCGCGAATATGACGTGGCGACCCGTTTCATTGAATTGGCAGGCGAAATCAACAGCCGCGCCCCCTATCAGGTGATTGACCGGCTGGTGCGCGAGTTGAGTGATCGCAAGGCCAAAAGCGCGCATGGGGCGCACATTCTTATGCTGGGCGTCGCCTATAAAAAGAATGTCGAGGATATGCGCGAATCGCCCGCACTGGTGCTGATGCAGGAACTGGAAGATCGCGGCGCGCGCGTCGATTATTATGATCCGTTTGTGCCGCTTCTGGCGCAGACCCGCGCGCATCCGCGCCTGGCAGGGCGCGCTTGTGTGGAATGGCATCTGGATAATTTTTGTGGCCGCTATGATTTGGCGCTGATCTGCACCGATCATGATGGCGTCGATTATGCGGGGCTTGTGGGTGCAATTGATCTGGTTATCGACACACGCAACGCCACTAAAGATGTAATATTGGGGCGCGATCGCATCGTGCTGGCGTGATTCAGAGGACGGAAATCAGAGAACAGAGACTTCTTATCTGTCCTCTGTCCTCTGTCCTATGAATCAAGCCAACGCTTCAGGCGTGTGGCGGCATCGGCCATTATTTCAGTTGATCCGGCGAAGGAAAAGCGGATGAATTTGTGCCCGTTTGCCGGATCAAAATCCACGCCCGGTGTTGCCGCCACACCTGTCTCAGCCAGCATGCGACGGCAGAACTGTTCGCTATCCTGGGTCAGCTGTGAAATATCCGCATACAGATAAAATGCGCCGTCGGCGGGCGCAAAACCGGTTATGCCAGCCTTTGGCAACTCGCGCAGCAGCAATTCCCGGTTGGCGGCATAGACCTCTACATTGCGTTTTAATTCATCGTGACAGTCAAATGCGGCCAATGCGGCGTGCTGCGACAGTGTGGGCGGCGAGATGAACAGGTTCTGGCTGATACGTTCCACCGCGCGCAGCATCGGCTCCGGCACGATCATCCAGCCCAGCCGCCATCCGGTCATCGAAAAATATTTGGAAAAGCTGTTGATGATGATCGCATCGGGCGCAAATTCCAGCGCCGTGCGCGCCCGTTTGCCATAGGTGACGCCATGATAGATTTCATCCGAAATCAGCGCCATATTATGTTTGCTGCAATGCTCCGCAAGCGCCTGAAACGCCCCCCCATCAATCATGGATCCGGTGGGATTGGCGGGGCTGGCCACCAGCAGCCCATCCAGCGGGCCATCTTTTGCAGCCTCTGCAAGCAGTTCCGGCGTTGGCTGAAACCCGGTTTGCGCTGTACACGCAACAAGCACCGGTTCGATGTTCAGCACCTGCATGATATTGCGATAGGCCGGATAGCCGGGCGAGGCAATGGCGACGCGGCTGCCCGGATCAAACAGCGCCAGGAATGACAGCAGAAATCCTGCCGATGAACCCGTCGTCACCACCACGCATTCGGGATTGACGCTCTGGGCGTACTGATCGGCGTAATGCCGGGCAATGCGCTGGCGCAATTCCGGCAATCCAAGCGCCAGCGTGTAACCGATGCGGTCATTGCCGAGCGCGCGCTGCGCCGCCTCAATCACGCCTGCTGGCGCGCCGGTCGATGGCTGCCCCACCTCCAGATGCAGCACATCGCCCCCCGCCGCCTCCCGCACAGCCGCTGCCGCCATGACTTCCATGACGATGAAGGGGGAGATGTTGCTGCGGGTGGAAAGTTTCATGGTCTGTTGCCTGCATTTTTTGAATTGTCACACAAGTGTGACGCGTGCGCGGTTGCCGCTTGACGGATATCATGCTTATATCTGGTTTTTTCGAGGCGTGAAACTTGGCGGTCATTGACGATATTTCGGCGCTGTATGTGGCCTATTTTAACCGCGCACCAGACCCGGATGGCCTGAATTTTTGGGTTAGCCGGGCGAATGGCGTTGGCGGCCCGGCCATGTCGCTCGTGGAAATCGCCAATAGTTTCGCTGTGCAACCAGAGGCCACCCGTCTCTATGCATTTCTTGCGGCCCCTTCGGTCAGCTCTCCGGTCTCTTTTCTGAGCAGTGTCTATCAAAATCTGTTTGGACGCATCGCCACACCGGCGACGGATGCCGAGGGCTTCGCTTATTGGACCACGCAACTGGCCAATCCGGCAATCAGCGTGGGACGGGTGCTTCTTGATATCCGTTCTGGTGCGCGGGATAATGATTTGTTGGTGATCAACAACAAAACCTCCGTGGGCGTGGCCTTCGTCCAGGAACTCATCAAAACCAGAGATGTCTTCGACATAACCGTGGCGCAATCCGCCTTTGCCGGCGTCTCCGCAGACACAGCCAGCGTTGCCAGCACAATCTCCAGAAACAATCTGATTATTTCTGACGTCATTGCGCCGGTCATGACCGCCACGCAAATTTTCCAGTATATAGAGAACCGGGCAGCGGGCGAAACGCTGGCAACCGTCCAGGCCACCGACAATTCTGGCGGCAGCGGCGTGGCCGGTTTCAGCATTGTGTCCGGCAATTCAGATGGCTTTTTTGCAATTGATTCGAATGGGGCGATTACACTGACACAGGCGGGCGGGCGCACCACCGCCGCCTCGAATGACTTTGAACTTATGCCCAACATTTTCACTCTGGGCGTGTCGGCGATTGATTTCGCGGGCAACAGGGGGGCAACAGCTTCGATCATATTGAGTGTTACAAACACGGATGACACAGCGCCATTGTTCAAGGATGCATCTGCAAACAATGTCTCCATCGTGCTGAATTTTGATGAAGTTCTAAAGCCCGCTGGCGTAAGAACTTCCGCCTTTACGGTCCAGGACGCCAATAACGCCAATATCGCTGTCAACGCCGTGACGATTAATGGTTCGCAGGTGACGCTTACGCTGGCCGCACCACCTGTAAATGTTGCCAGGGTGAGTTATACGCCGCCAGACACGGGTGATGCCTTGCAAGACGCCGCCGGCAACAAGGTGGGAGCAACCAGCATTACTGTTCCGGCCAATAATCTGACACTGAGTTTCAATGATCCAGGCGGAACACTGGCCCCGTTTCAGGCGGCGATCAGTCAGAGCGTGAATGCGGCCTGGAATTTATGGGCGGTGCATTTTACGCGCACTGCGCCGATTGAGCTGGAAATCAACATGATACCCAGTGCCCCCACAATACTGGCGTCGGCGCGTTCGCTGGTGACACAGAGCACTAACGAGTTCTTTCAGGGCAAACGTATATTACAGGTTGGCGCGGCGTTTGAACTTGCGACGGGCACGGACCCAAATGGCGCCGCCCCCGATGCAGAGATCAGCCTGGGTTCGGATCTATCCCGATTTGTTTTTCGGTCCGCGATAAATGAGCCAATTCCGCAGAACAAGTTCGACGCAATATCGGTGTTCGCCCATGAAATCGGGCATATATTGGGATTTAGCGCCAGCACCTCCCTGTTGGGTGGTTTTGTAGGTTCGTTTGAACGCTATATCACCGGAACCACCAATCCGGCTTTTACCGGCCCCAACGCCGTCGCTGCGAATGCCGGTCTCTCGATCCTGCTCGATCCTAACAGCACCTCACATCTGGCCGATACAACGGATCTGATGTCCGCGAGCATCTCAACCGGGCAGGAAAAGCTGGTCGAGCCGCTGCATATCGCCATTCTGCAGGATGTTGGCGTACCGATATCCGTGCTTGGCGCGGGCGGGCTAGTATAGTCGCCGCCTACAAAATTCTTTCAATTCATAGTCTCCAGCATGCCTTGCCGCGCTGGGCGGCCTTGGGACGGCGCTTTTATAGAAATGGTGAACTATATATTCATCAAGAATAAATCATGTATTTAACCTAATATAAACTCCTGAATACTATTATTACTGCTCCCGAAGAATTCGGAATGGAGCAGTAATGGGTGACTTGAAAATGGGTTACTCCGCGCTGCAAATAGTCTTCAGTTCACGGGACAGAACGCCGTCACGGCAAATGCCGCCAATGTCAACCTGGCCAGCAGCGGTCCGGCACATCTGGGCCTGCCGGTGACAGTGACCGGGTTTGACTTGTTTTCCTGAGTGATCGCAATCAGTTTTAATATATGGCACAGCATGATAGACTGCCCCCTGAGGCTCGAACTAGCGCCAGGGGGAATAGGCAATGGACAATATCGCTATCGTGAAGGATTTTATTGCTGCGTGGGAAGCTCAGGATATCAACCGGGTCATGCGTTTTTTCGCGGAGGACGCCGTCTATCACAATATCCCTATGCCCGTGGTAAGTGGGCTGACTGATATCCGCAATACGATTCAGGGCTTTATCGGCATCGGCGACAAGCTGGTGTTTGAGACGCATCATATTGCGGAATCCAGCAGCGGCGCGGTGATGACCGAGCGTACCGATAAATTCCATATCAATGGCCAATGGCTGTCGCTGCCTGTCATGGGTGTGTTTGAAATGAAAGATGGCAAGATCACCAAATGGCGCGATTATTTCGACCTGGGGCAGTTCCAGAGCCAGATGGCGTTAATCAGCAGCCAGAAAGTGGCGGAATAACAGTTCACCCGTAATAAGGACAGGATAGCAATGCTGGCCAGAATTTTTCAGCCGTCCAGGACCGCGATGCAATCTGGCAAGTCAAACAGCCAGGGCTGGGCGCTTGAATATGAAGCGGACGCCGCCAAAAAAATTGAACCCCTGATGGGATGGACCGGCGCGTCAGATATGCGCAGTGGTCAGCTTAGATTGCGTTTTGACAGCCGCGAAGCCGCAATCGCATTTGCGCAAAAGCATGGTTTGGCGTATCAGCTTGTCGAATCGCGCGCACCGAAACGGATACTCAAGGCCTATGCGGATAATTTCCGTTTCGATCGCACCGCGCCCTGGACACATTAATTAACTGATCCAGTGATCAGTGCCCGTAGCTCAGTTGGATAGAGCGCAAGCCTTCTAAGCTTGGGGTCGCAGGTTCGAATCCTGCCGGGCACGCCATTCATTAATTTTTCCCACCCACATCCCGCATGGAAAATCTTCCGCCCATAATGGGGGGCATGGCCCGGTGCGCCCAAAAATTTTGGCTGTAAACCAAAATTTAATTAGAAACGCATAACGTGTGCCATCACACAGGGTTGCTATCAGCGATACCCGTGAAACTATGCAAGCCAATGCAATGACCAGGATTATGACCTTGCCGGAGGACGCGCCCAAGACCCGATTAGCTTCCGATCAACACCGGGAGGCTTTACTGGCGTTAATCGCTGCCCAGAATTTTGGAGTCGGCGCGATTGATGAATTTATTCTCGAATTTACCAGTAGAACATTGAAGGCTTTTGACCTAGCCGCCGCCCAGATATGGCAGGAAAATAACCAGTGGTGCTGTCTTGCGGAGCAGCGGCGCTGGACGCAAGACGCAACCAGCTACCCATCACCCAGAGAAAGCCTGGACCGTGAACTGGCCGCGCGCACTTTGGATTGCCATGTCGCGGCACAAGCCGATATGCCAAAAATGATCTTGCGCCTGATCATGCCTCCTGGTCGAAGCTGGAGCGCGGAAGAGCGCGCACTGACCAGTGCATATGTCACGGTGCTGGGCAATGCCGTAACCACAGCGCATTTGCTGGGTACGATCGACAGCCTGAATAGCGCCAAAATATTAGCCGAGATCGCCAACCGATCCAAAACCGAGTTTCTGGCCAATATGAGCCATGAATTGCGCACCCCTCTCAACGCCATCATAGGTTTTTCTGAAATTCTGGCGCAGGAATATTTCGGCGCCCACAGCACCCCGCAATATAAAGAATATGCGCAGGATGTTTTGCTTAGCGGCCAGCATCTTCTTTCGTTGATAAATGACATTCTGGATTTATCGCGAGTTGAAAGTGGACGCCATCAATTGCAGGAAGAAACTGTAGGGCTGGATGAACTTATTCAGGCTGCAATACGTTTTGTGCGCCAACAGGCCTGCGCAAAAAACCATGAATTGAATATTGTCGGGGAGATCGGCCTTTTCCTGTTTGCGGAAGCGCGCGCGATCAAGCAGATTCTGGTCAACCTCCTCTCAAACGCAATTAAGTTCACACCGCCAACCGGGGCCATCACAGTTGCGGTTTCGCTTTCTGACTCAATATATATAAGCGTCTGTGATACAGGAAACGGTATCGCCCCGGATCAGCTTTCAAAGCTGTTTCAACCCTTCAGCCGGGGCAACGGAAGCACCAAGCCAACCGAAGAAGGGGCGGGTCTGGGGCTTGTCATATCCCGCAAACTGGCGCAACTGCATGGGGGAGACCTGTTACTCAAGAGTGAAGTCGGCGTTGGCACGACGGCCATCTTCACTTTGCCCGTCAAACGACTTTCCAGTGCCCCGGGAAATGTCATGCCCTGGGATATTCTAGCATGACGACTGCGGCAATTCCCGAAAAATTAATCCGTATAGATCAGAACTCCCTGGATATTATTGCAGCAAAAAATGCAGAATATATTGCAGAAAACGGACGCCGGGGCAGCCGCGCCAATCTGGCGTTTCACGACCTTTCCGGCATGAATTTGGGCGGACGCGATCTTTCCTACGCCAATTTGTCCGGCGCCAATCTGGCCGATGCCGCCATGCCGGGAACCAGGCTCGTTTGCGCCATCCTGTCGTCGTCAACATTACGGCTGGCCCTTATGGACGGCGCTGATCTAAGCCATGCGGATATGCGGGGATGCTCGTTACACGGCGCGCAAATGGGACGGGCCACATTGCGGGGCGCTGATCTGAGTGAAGGCCCCCGCATTGTACTTTCCGAAAAAAGAAGTTTTACCTTTCAGCCCGATATTATCGAACCCGCTGAACTGATTGCCGCAAACCTTTCCCGGGCTGATCTGTCAGAAACCAATATCACCAATGGTTTGGTCATGCAGGCCAATCTGAGCGAGGCCAAACTTTGCAAGGCAACGCTAAGCAGGGCCAATTTCCGTGGCGCGAAACTTGATGGCGCGGATCTGGGGGAGGCTGACCTGGCTGGGGCCGACTTATCCGACGCCTCTCTGCGCGGCGCGCTTCTTGAAAAGGCGATCTTATCTGACGTCAATTTTAATGGAGCGGATTTGCAGGGGGCGATTATCGATCAGACAGCCCTGGCTGCTGATTCAGGCGCAAAAAACCTGGTTTTGCGAAATAAACCCCATCGCGACGTGCTACTTGACTTTCTGGCTATGCATAGCGCCTGGATTGCCTCTGATGGCCGCAACGGGACGAGACTTGAATTACGCGATGCAGATTTATCCGGAATCGATCTGAGCGAGGCGGATTTATCGGGAGCAAAACTGATTAACTGCGACTTATCGCGCGCCAATCTGACCCGGTGCAAGCTGCAGCTAATTGACCTTTCCTTTTCCAACCTGCAACACGCCATATTCACGTCAGCCGATATGCGGGCGGCAATATTGAGAGAGGCGTTCTGCCGTCAGGCGGTATTTTCGGGGGCCACTTTTGCATCCGTGCTCATCGAAATCAGTGGCCGGAAAAAAATCCCCGCCAATTTACAGAACGGTCAGTTCCAGCTGGCCGATTTCAACGCCTGTAACTTTACCGGCGCAGATATGACCGGCTGCAACCTGGAGGGTGCGAACATGGCGCAAGTCATACTGGCCGATGTCAACCTCAAACAAGCCATCGTGACCGCCGACACGTTTGATCAGATCGAAGCCGCCGGTGGTAATGTTGAAGGCATTCTGGTGCGGACCTGATAAATTGGGAAAATAGCGCGATTCGGCGTCAACTTTCCGTGGATTTATATGGCCGACCTGTTCAAAAAATCTGCCTCTTCATCCGATCAAAGCTACACCGCCCAGGACATTGAAGTGCTGGAGGGGCTGGAGCCTGTGCGCCGTCGCCCCGGCATGTATATTGGCGGCACCGATGAGCGCGCGCTGCATCACCTGGCCGCAGAAATTCTCGACAACGCCATGGACGAAGCGGTTGCCGAACATGCTTCGCGCATAGAAATGACGCTGGAGGCCGATGGCAGCCTGACCGTGCATGATAATGGGCGCGGCATTCCGGTTGATCCGCACCCGAAGTTCAAATCCAAATCCGCGCTGGAAGTTATTCTCACCACCCTGCATTCCGGCGGCAAGTTTGGCGGCAAGGCCTATGCGACCTCTGGCGGTCTGCATGGGGTGGGCCTGTCTGTCGTAAACGCATTGTCGGAACGCCTCACCGTCGAGGTTGCCCGCGACAAACAGCATTATGTGCAGGAATATGCCCGGGGCGCGCCTGCCGGAAAGCTGCGCAATACCGGGCCTGCAAATAACCGGCGCGGCACCACCATCAGCTTTTTCCCGGACAAACAGATTTTCGGCGCACAGGCGCATTTCAAACCAGCGCTTCTGTACAAGATGGCGCGTTCAAAAGCCTATCTGTTTGCAGGCGTCGAAATCCGCTGGAAATGCGCGCCAGAATTGCTGAAGGGTGCGGGCGATACACCCGAAAGCGAAGTGCTGCATTTTTCCGGCGGGCTTTCCGATTATCTTGCCGCCGCCATCAAGGGATATGCGCTGGTCACGCCCAACAGCTTTACCGGCAGCGAAAAACTTCCCAGGGATCGTGGCAAGGTGGAATGGGCCATTGCCTGGTATGGAGATGGCGATGCGCTCATGGAATCCTATTGCAATACGATCCCAACACCCGCCGGCGGCACCCATGAAGCCGGATTGAAGACTGCCCTTTATCGGGCTTTGCGCGGCTATGGCGAACTGACCGGCAACAAAAAGGCGGCGCTGCTGACCGCCGATGATGTGACGGGAACGGCCGGTGTCATATTGTCCCTGTTTATCCGGGAACCGGAGTTTCAGGGCCAGACCAAGGAAAAACTGTCTTCGGCGGATGCGGCGCGGCTGGTTGAAAATGCCGTGCGCGATCATTTCGACCATTGGCTTTCGGGTGCGCCCAGCGACGCCAACAAACTTCTGGACTGGTGCATCGAGCGCGCCGAGGAACGGCTGCGCCGCCGCCAGGAACGCGAGACCAGCCGCAAAACCGCCACCCGCAAACTGCGCCTGCCCGGAAAACTTTCGGACTGCTCCAGCGACCGCATCGAGGAAACCGAAATCTTCCTGGTCGAAGGTGACAGCGCCGGCGGATCGGCCAAGCAGGCGCGCGACCGCAAAACCCAGGCTATATTGCCGTTGCGGGGAAAAATTCTGAATGTCGCCAGCGCATCCCTCGACAAGCTTTCCGGAAATCAGGAAATTGCCGATATTTCTCTGGCGCTGGGGTGCGGGATCAGGGATAAATATCGCGACAGCGAATTGCGTTATGGCAAGGTCATCATCATGACCGATGCCGATGTGGATGGCGCGCATATCGCGTCTCTGCTGATCACATTTTTCTACCGGCAGATGCCGGAATTGATCAGGAGCGGGCGGCTGTATCTTGCCATGCCGCCTTTGTACCGGCTGACCCAGGGCGCCAAAAACGCCTATGCGCGCGATGATGCGCATAAGGATGAATTACTGGCCACACTGTTTAGCGGGCGCGGCAAAGTGGATGTTGGCCGCTTCAAGGGGCTGGGCGAAATGATGCCCGCGCAATTGCGTGAAACCACCATGGACCGCAAAAAGCGCAACCTGTTACGGGTCGTTTTAAGCCAGGCGGGCGAAACTGAAACCGCAACGCTGGTCGAGCAATTGATGGGACGCAAAGCCGAATCCCGCTTTACCTTTATTCAGGAACGCGCCGCCTTCGCCACCGGTCTGGATATTTAGGTTTAGGCTGCGTTGAAAATACATGGTAGATCGTGTAGTTGAAAACAATCAGCGGAGGCTTCCCATGAAGAGGCTCATGATTGATCCGACCACGGCCAATGGCTGAGACCTCACAAACAAATCGGATGGCTTGCGCATGTTAAAAATTCTGTCCGTCGCAACCGTGCTGCTTCTGGGGGCCTGTGCGCAGCAGAATGTGATCAGCCATGTTAATCAGCGCCCGCTATTTCAGCCTTCGCTGATCAGCTATGCGGCGCGCGATGGCGCCGTGCCGCTTGAAATATATGGCGCCCTGCCTGCTGGCATGACGGCGGATGAAATTGCCCGGATGGTGCGTCTGCCGGGCAGAGCCGAAGGGGTGCGTCTGATTTCAGAAAAAGCAATCGATCCCGCTGCAAGCGCCGCGCCTACCCCTGTTGCGATCTTTCAGGACCGGGTGCAAAGCATGATTGGCGCGGGCGGACATAATTTCAGGATCGTTCTGGTGTTTGGCCCGCATATTCAAACGCTGCCCGACAGGGTTTGCGAAGCTGCGGACGAAATCCCTGCCAGCGCCAGCCAGGATGTCCGCGTCATGGCGACCTATTGCATCGGCACCCATCTGGCGGCCAGTGGGCAGATGCGGGTTCCAGCAAGCTCCGCCACACAAGCCAGCACCGCCCACGCGATCAATCTGCTGCTCAGTGATATGTCAAAGCCCCCCGCAGAGAATGGCTTTGGTTCCGGCTCGCGGCGTCACTAAACCAGCGTCATGCCGCCATCCGCCACAATCAGGGCGCCTGTGACAAAGCTCGATAAAGGGCTGGCGAGAAAAATCGAGAGCCCCTGAAAATCGTCGGGTATGCCGTAACGGCGCACGGGCGAGTTCTTGACCGCATAGGCAACGACCCGTGATTGCACATTGGGGCCTTCGCACGGCATCATTTCGCTGTCCACCAGTCCCGGCAAGATGCAGTTCACCTGTATATTGTCGGGGCCCCAGGCCACGGCGAGGCTCTGGGTCATATGGTCCATGCCGCCCTTGGAGGCCGCATAGGCGATCAGTTTGGGGTGGCCCATCTGCTTGGTGATCGCCGAGCCGATATTGATGATCTTGCCGCCGCCCACCTTTAGCATTTCGGGATACACCGCCTGGCAGCATAGAAAGACCGAGGTTAAGTCGATGGCCAGAAAATTATTCCATTCTTCCAGCGGCATATGCGAGGCGCTATGCGCATAGCTGATCGCCGCATTGTTGAACAGGATATCGACGCGGCCAAGTGCGGCCACGGTTTCCTTGACCATGCGCTTGACATCGTCTTCTTTCGAGACATCCGCCTGCACCCGTAAAATTTTGGGGCCGATGCCCTTCAGATTCTCATAGGCGGCATCCAGCTTGTCCTGATTGCGGCCAACAAGCGCCACGGCGGCGCCGGCATTCGCCATGCCCCGCGCAATGCCAAGCCCCAAACCGCCATTACCACCCGTGACAATCGCAACCTTTCCCGTCAGATCAAAACCTTCCAGCATGGCTTCCCCTTTTTTATGATTATGTCAGACCCCCGCGATTGACAAACCTCCATCCGCAACAATCAGTGCGCCAGTGATAAAGCTGGACGCGGGACTGGCCAGCAACACAGAAATCCCCTGAAAATCATCGGGAACGCCATAGCGCCGCACCGGCGATTTTTCCACGACATGATCGATAATTTTCGACTGCTTGTTTGGTCCTGAACATGGCATCATTTCGCTATCGACCAGCCCCGGTATGACACAGTTCACCTGAATATTGTCCGGCCCCCAGGCAACCGCGAGGCTTTGGGTCATATGGTCCATGCCGCCTTTGGCCGCTGCATAGGCGATCAGTTTTGCATGGCCCATCTGCTGGGTAATGATCGAGCCGATATTGATGATCTTGCCGCCGCCCACTTTCAGCATTTCGGGATAGACCGCCTGGCTGCACAAAAACACCGAGGTCAGATTGATGGCGATGAACATGTTCCATTCTTCCAGCGTCATCTTGTCCGCCGGACGGCCATAGCTGACCGCCGCATTATTAAATAGAATGTCCACCCGGCCAAGTGCCGCCACAGTTTCCTTCACCATGCGCTTCACTTCATCTTCTTTGGAGACGTCAGCATTCACTTTCAGAATTTTCGGGCCGATATTTTTGAGATTCTCATAGGCGCTATCCAGCTTGTCCTGGTTACGGCCGACAATCGCCACCGCCGCGCCCGCATTGGCCAGCCCACGCGCAATGCCAAGCCCCAACCCGCCATTGCCGCCGGTAACAATGGCCACCTTGCCCGTAAGATTAAAAGTATCGAGCATACGCCCCTCTCCCTGTGCCTGAATTATTATTGTCTGCAAGCTTACTTTCATAAAGCACGCATTGAAAGCACGGATTCTTCCCGTTTTAAAATTTTCCCTGAAGCCGTAATCCGCCTTGACACAATGGGGCGTTAACCTTACCTAAACGAACGTTTAGTTAGGTGAGGTATGGCGCGTACACAAATGGATACCAGAACACGTCTGTTGGAACTGACGGCGGAGCTGTTTGCCGAGATCGGCTTTGCCGCCGTTTCCATGCGCGAGATCGCCAGAGCGGCGGCGCTGACCCCGGCGGCGCTATACCATCATTTTGCGGACAAAGACGCACTGTATGAGGCCGCTCTGGAGCATGTCTATCGCAGCCGCACCCAAGCCCTGCATGCGGTGCTGGCAACGGACGGTCAATCAAACGCCGATATGTTGCGTGATTTTGTGATGGCTTTCGCGGGCATCGTGGCCAATGACAAAATATTTTCACGGCTTTTGCACCGCGAACTGCTGGACGGAAGCGCTGCGCGCATGCAGCGGCTAAGCACACAAGTGTTTCAGGAAACCTTCGACAGTTTCGCCACCCTGCTCAGAGCGCTGGCGC
>CAYGDL010000061.1:0-13004 GCA_964348545.1 uncultured Alphaproteobacteria bacterium
TCTCCGGGTGGTCCTGCACCGCCTCGGAAATGGAGCAGAAAATCACCCCGGCTTCATGCAGCTTTTCCTTGAATGTCGTGACCACGGAAACACTGTCAAACACGGCGTCAACGGCAACGCCCGCCAGCAGCATGCGCTCATTCAGTGGAATGCCCAGCTTCTCATAGGTGCGCAGCAGTTCAGGGTCCACTTCGTCCAGGGTTTTCGGGCGCGAACCAAAGCCTTTGGGGGCGGCATAATAATAGGCGTCCTGATAATCGATCTGCGGAAAATCCACTTTGGCCCATTTTGGCTCTTTCATGCCCTGCCAGCGGCGATAGGCGCGCAAACGCCATTCCAGCATCCATTCCGGCTCGTTCTTTTTTGCGGAAATGAAGCGCACAATATCTTGGTTCAGTCCCTTGGGGGCATATTCGGATTCGATATCGCTCACGAAACCATGCTTGTAGGATTCGCCAACCTCTTCGACCGTGGAGATGGTTTCTGGACGCACGCTCATATTCTATACCTCAACTCGCGCGGCGCAATTTTATCCGCCCTGCTATCATTTCCCATGCTGACAGGAATACATCTATATCGGCGGCCTGTGTCGCCCAGCCCAGGCTGACGCGGATCGCGCAATCCGCCACCGCATCAATAATTCC
This sequence comes from uncultured Alphaproteobacteria bacterium, assembly GCA_964348545.1. GTDB lineage: Bacteria > Pseudomonadota > Alphaproteobacteria > UBA11222 > UBA11222 > UBA11222. The sequence goes on from CAYGDL010000061.1 coordinate 645, forward strand.
CATCGCCGACAGTACGTTTGAACGGGTGACTTTTCCCGAAGAACAGGCAGCGCCTGGGCTGACCGCAATTCCGGCCAGATCAAGATTCATCACCTGTGTCACGGCGGCCATGCCGGGAAGGGCGAAGCAACTTGTATTGGGCAGGCGTTGGACGACATCGCCGAATAATATGGCATCCGGTGTAATGGACTTGACGCCTGTCTCCAGCGCATCGCGCAACCGGGACAATTCAGGGGTCAGGGCGGGAAGGGCGTCCCCCGCTGCTTTGGCGGCGCAGCCAAACCCGGCAATCGCTGCAATATTTTCGGTGCCACCGCGATGTCCGCGCTCTTGCCCGCCGCCGCGCATCTGGGCGGCAAGGTATATTCCATTACGGATAATCAGCGCCCCGGCGCCTTGTGGCCCGCCAAATTTATGGGCGGATACAGTCAGCAGATCAGTATCCAGCGCCGCGCAATCCACCAAAATTTTGCCAACGGCCTGCGCCGCGTCACAATGCAGCCGCGCGCCATGCGCATGCGCAATCTGTGCCGCCTGCGCGACGGGCTGCACAATACCCGTTTCATTGTTGGCGAGCATAAGGCTGACCAAAGCGGGGACCGTGCAAGCGCCCAGCAAGGCGTCCAGGGCCGCAAGATCAACAATGCCCGACGCCAGCACCGGGATAATGACACTATCCTCCGGGGCCGCGCGCAGCACAGAATCATGTTCAATCGCCGAGACAAAAACCCTGTCGGCGGTGACGCCGCGCAAAGCTAGATTATTGGCCTCGGTGCCGCCACTGGTGAAAATGACTTCTTCCGCCTTTGCCCCAACCAGGCCGGCCACCGCGTTCCGCGCCATCTCAATCCGGGCGCGCGCCTGACGCCCCGGCGCGTGAATGCTGGACGCATTGCCATGATTCTGAAGGGCCTCAGTCATGGCGCGCATCACCTCCGGTCGCAAAGGCGCCGTGGCGTTATTATCCAGATAGATATTCTGATGCGGCATTCTAAACTCTCCGAATCCCTATTCGGCAACCGTTGCCAGCGCGGTGGCGTCCGGTTTTTGCACATAATCCACTCTGGCCTGAAAGCCTGCGCTGGTTCCCAACACCCGCTTTAGAACAACATCCGCCAGCGTTACCGAACTCAGGTAAATATGAATTTGCCGACCCAGCTCCTCCCAAAGATCATGTGTCATGCAGCGGCCATTGTGCTTCGTGCAACCTTTGGGGGATCCTGTCTGGCAGCGCGTGGTTTTAATCGGCTCATCTACCGCCAATATAATGTCGGCGATGCGAATCTGATCCATTGGATTGGCCAAACGATAACCGCCGCCGGGACCGCGAACACTACGCACAATGCCGCCACGACGCAGTTTGGCAAAAAGCTGCTCCAGATAGGACAGTGATATATCCTGGCGTGTCGCAATGTCAGCCAAAGTGACGGGCCTGTCATTGGCTTCGTCCGCTAAATCCACCATAGCCATGACTGCATAGCGTCCGCGTGTGCTCAGTCTCACCAGAATGCTCCTTCAATGAGCGATTACGTCTCAAAGCAGATTTTACTGCCAATTTCAGCTTCGCATATGATATGACCGCGCACCGTATAGGCGTAGAACTTGCGGACATTGAATGGGCAAGTGTAAACAACCCACTAAAAAAGTCAAGAATTAGGTATTAGTTTCTTATAACTTATTGATTTTTAGTGTTTAAATTACAAATTAGAAAACTATGACTTAGCCTGAGACAGGCATGATGAAAGGAAAGCGGAAAAGATGTCCGAAATCTTTTTCAATGGCCCAGCCGGTCGTATTGAAGGACGCTACTATCCGGCCAATCGCGCTAATGCGCCTATCGCGTTGGTTTTGCATCCACATCCGCTTTACGGCGGTTCGATGCAAAACAAGGTGGTGCATCAGGTCGGCCAGATTTTTCAAAAACACGAATTTTCCGTGCTGCGCTTCAATTTTCGCGGTGTGGGCCGTAGCGTGGGCGAATATGACCATGGCCAGGGGGAATTGTCGGATGCCGCCTCGGCGCTGGACTGGCTGCAACAGATTAATCCGAATGCGCCGCAATGCTGGATTGCCGGCTTTTCGTTTGGGGCATGGATTGCGATGCAGTTACTGATGCGTCGGCCAGAAATATCCGGTTTCATCAGTATTGCCCCACCCGCCAATAATTATGATTTTGCGTTTCTGGCGCCATGCCCGGTGTCGGGCGCGATCATTCATGGAACGGCCGATCAGGTGGTGCCGACTGAGTCGGTGGACAAGCTGGTAAGTAAACTGTCGTCTCAGAAAAATATCCTGATCGACTATCTGAAGATCAAAGGGGCCAATCATTTTTTTGAGGCTAATATTCCTGAGATGAGCAAGCATGTCAGTGATTATCTGGGCCGTCAGGTTGCCTTGCTGGAATCCAGAATGACGGCCTAGGCCGGTCTCTATGGACGGCGCGCCAGAACGCCCCCGGTCATGGGCGATGGCGCGCCTGTCGTGGAGGGAAGGCTAAGCGGCAATCCGCGCAAATGGCGCACGGCCAGATAGGCGAATGCTTCCGCCTCCAGCGCATCGCCGCGCCAGCCTGCATCTTCTGCGGTATAAACGCCCCCGCCAAGTTCAGCGCGCAGCATGTTCATCAGTGCCTGATTGTGCCGTCCCCCGCCGCAGACAATCCATCTGGCAGGGCGCGCTGGAAGATGCGGCACACAAGCCCCAATGGATGCGGCGGTAAATGCCGCAAGCGTCGCGGCGCCATCTTCCGCAGAAAGCGGCTCCACCAGCGATAGATCAAACGCCAAACGATCAAGGCTTTTGGGGGGGGCAGCATGGATTTGCGGCGCGGCCATCAAAGCGGCAAGTGCAGCCGCATTTACCTGCCCACGCGCCGCCAAAGCCCCGTTGCGATCCATGGGAACGCCGATTTTTCGTGCACACCAGTCATCTATAAGGCCATTACCAGGGCCGGTGTCAAAGGCCAGAATGCCGTTGCCCATGGCGTCAAGCCGCAGATCGAGCCAGGTTATATTGGCAATGCCGCCGATGTTCAGGATGGCCAAAGGCCCGGAATTTGACGCATCCTCGCCATCAAGATCGCGGGCCAGCCCCTGATGATAAAGTGGGACCAATGGGGCGCCCTGGCCGCCAACCGCGACATCGGCGCTACGAAAATCATAAACCACGTCAATATCAAGCATGCGCGCCAGCCAGCCACCATCGCCTATTTGCAGGGTCAGGCGCGCTTCGGGGCGATGCAGCAGGGTTTGCCCGTGAAAACCAACAACGGTAACTTCTTCGCGTTCAATCTCCGCTTCGGCCAGTAGTGCGTCCACCACCTGACCATGCAGGCGGGTCAGATCGCGGCTCAGGGCCACAATTTCCGGCGCTTCGCGCGCTGCTTCGCCAATTTGTGCCGCCACGGCCATGGCGTCACGCAGGCGCGCGCGCATATCGGCATCATAAGGCTGGGTGGCCCAGGCACCAAAGGCCTCCACGCGCTCGCCATCCGTACGGATCAGGGCGGCGTCAATCCCGTCCAGCGAGGTTCCGCTCATCAGCCCCAGGGCAATTACCGGTTCCATAGCTGTCCAACATCTTTTCGGTTGCGTGTAAAGCTGTTATAGCTTGGCCGCTTCATAGACAATACTCATAGCCAGAACAATCATCACCATGCAATTAAATTCCCGGTTTCTGCAAACCTTTGTCGCGCGCGGTTATTTGCATCAATGCACTGATCCCGAAGGTCTGGACGCCCTCGCGGCCGTGCGGCCCATTACCGCTTATGTCGGCTATGATTGCACGGCCCCCAGCCTGCATGTGGGCAGCCTCATTTCGATCATGATGTTGCGGCTGTTGCAGCAATCCGGGCATAAACCCATTATTCTGCTTGGTGGTGGAACGACACGAATTGGTGATCCGACGGGTAAGGATGAATCGCGCCCTGTGCTCACGGATGCGCAAATCGATGGCAACATATCCGGTATACGCAAAGTGTTTGAACGCTTCGTCAAATTTGGTGATGGACCAACCGACGCGATTATGGTGAACAATGCGGACTGGCTGGATAAGCTAAACTACATTGAGTTTTTGCGTGACTTCGGGACGCATTTTACAATTAACCGTATGCTGACAATGGATAGTGTCAAGCTGCGGCTGGAGCGTGAACTGCCGCTGACTTTTCTCGAATTCAATTACATGCTGTTGCAGGCCTATGATTTTCTTGAACTGCATCGCAAGCATGGCTGCCATTTGCAGATGGGCGGCTCGGATCAATGGGGCAATATTGTCAATGGCGTTGAACTGGGACGGCGTGCCGATGGGGCGCATCTGTTTGGTTTGACGACGCCACTGCTTACACTGGCGTCCGGCAAAAAGATGGGAAAATCCGAGGGCGGCGCGGTGTGGCTGAATGCGGATATGCTCAGCCCTTATGATTATTGGCAATATTGGCGCAATTCGGAGGATGCGGATGTTGGCCGCTTTCTGCGCCTGTTTACCGAACTGCCGCTGGACGAAATTGCCCGGCTGGAAAAATTGCAAGGCCAGGAACTGAACGAGGCCAAGAAAGTTCTGGCGAACGCAGCCACCGCAATGGCGCACGGTGCACAGGCGTCGCAAGAGGCTGCGGAAACGGCGCGTCAGACCTTTGAGGAAGGCGCAATGGCGCAAGGCCTGCCGGAACTGGATATTTTGCGTTCAGAGCTTGAACCCGGTATTGCCGTGTCAGAGTTACTGCGCCGCGCAGGCCTGTGCGCCAGTGGCGGTGAAGCGCGGCGTCTGATCAAAAATCGCGGTGTGCGGATCAATGATAAACTGGTGGAAAACGAACAGGCCTCGCTCAGCCCCGCCGATTTCTCAAACGACGCGGTCAAGCTAAGCGCGGGTAAAAAGAAACATGTTCTGCTGCGGGTCCGCGAATAATTTTCCAAGGTCTTATGCCAACAGTCTGACGAACATAGTCGTTGGCATTCTGCCTGAAGATGCATATTAGCACCTGAACCTTCAGGCAGAATGACAGTTCTTGGCATAGGGCAGTTGGTATTTATCGGTCGTCTACCCCCCGTAAAAAACTTTTTCACCCAGGTCCTTCATCCAGAGAATAGCGTCATCGGCGCGAGCCTCAGGCTGTTTGGCGATGTTGGCGTTGATTATCTGGGCCACGAAAATATGATGATCCCCCTGTTCGACAATATTGGTAACCTTGCATTCAACACTGGCGATGGCGTTATTCAGGATTGGGGCGCCATTGGCCCCGACCTTAAACGGTTCCCCACTGATTTTATCCCCATCCAGTTGGGCGGGCTTGAAGAACGTAAAACCAATTGGTGCCTGGCCTTTGCCCAGCATGTTGAGCGCAAATGCCTGAGTTTTTTTAACCAGCGCATAGGCGCCGCTATCGCTCTTGATGGCCACCACAATCAGGGGCGGCTCAAAAGATGTCTGTGTTACCCAGTTCACTGTTGCTGCGGCAATGTCATTGCCGGATTTTGCAGTTAAAATATAAATCCCGTAAGGAATCATCCGTAACGCGGTCTTTTTAGCAGCCTCATCCATGCTTATGCTCCTTGTAAAATTGTTCAGGTTCCAGCGAGAATTCCGGAATCAGCGCCCTAAATCAAGCAAAGATTTTATTGCGCAGGCGTTGGCGAAGACGGTGCATTTTCCCTGGTGGGCGCCACGACATCTCCCAGATTAAATATCTGGCGCAAAAAACCCGGCGTTAGCGCCGATAGTGGATTGACGAATATGTCCGGATTGTCACTGGAGCCGGTGGCGCTGTAATTGATTGCAAAGACGCCTTCATTTTCTCCGCCCAGCAATATTTTTCCAAACAGCGGCACTTTGCCAAAGACAGTGTTGAGTGTATAGGCGGGGATTACAGTGCCATTCATCTTTACCGTGCCTGCCGCCTCATCGCGTGTGCCATGCAATGTAAGCCCCAGTTCCGATCCCGATCCATAGGCATCGGTTACCGTGACAACACCATTTTGCATTTTGAACGGCACGAGGATGCGCTCAAAGGTCAAACCGCTGCCGGTCAGCAGATCGCGAATGCCTGTAAGCGAGGCGATCGTCAGTATACGGGTCAATGCCGGGGCATTGACAACCTGCATATTCCGTATGCGAATATTTCCCTGCATGGGGGGTTCGTCCTGTGGCCCGCGCGGCGCATTATCCAGAAAATCACCCGTCATTTCCAGATCGCCATTGACGCCGCTGTCAAATAATCCAAGCCCGAACAATATTTTTCCGGCGTCGCGTGATATCAGGGAAAAAGTGCGGTTTGCGTCAGGGCCAGGCTCAAGCCGCAAAGCCAGCCCGCGTTCGGGGCCATAATTTCCATCGACGGCCAGGCTGCTGAAATCAGCCCCGTCATAACTGCCAATGGCGATAACGTCGTTCAGGTTGTTGCCCTCGCGCAGCAAAACCTGCTTGAGGCGTGCATCAATGTCATAGGCCAGGCCTTTCTCGCTCGGATCCCTGACGCCGCCGGAACTTCGTAATTCGGCAATGGATCCGGACAAATCCGCGCGCGCGCCGGTTGCTGAAATCGCATAGGCGCCGCTTTTCATGCGCCGGGCTTCCCCGCTCAGATCATTGGCCGCTCCCAGTTTCAGCTTGTCGAGACGGACCACGCCGGGGGGGCCATGCGGTTCAAACACCAGGCGTCCCGCGACATCAATATCTTTACCCGTGACCGTAAAATTATCCAGCACGGCCCCAGTCGGTCCTCCATCGGGGATGGAAAAATCGAAGTTGATCATGGCGGGCACAGCCTTCGCCTTCACCCAGGATACGGGTTTAGCAACCAACTCGGCATTCTTCGCATCCGCCGTTACACGACCGCCAGAAATTTTAACGCCGCGCCCCCACGCTTCCGCCTGCAAGTCAACCGCACCGATAATCAATCCGGCGGTTGGAAAACCAAATGCCGCAAGTTGATGTTCGTCCGCATTCATCCTGATGGTGAAGCTGCTTGAAGGCCCTTCCTGGACATTGAATTTTTCACTCCAGCCCAGTTCCACACCAGCATCAAGAAAACGCCCGGCGCCCTTGACCTGTATGCCCTTACTATCGACCTCCACATGCATATCGGCCTGTTCCAGCGCCACATTGTTAAGCAGATTGGGCCAACGCAGATCATCCACATCGCTTGCAACCTGGTACTGAATTTCATCCATGTGCATATCATTCTTGATGGGTAATTTAAGCTGCACATGGGTTTTCGCGGCCCCGCTGATGCTGGCCGGATCTATGCCGAACCGGGAAGGATAGCCAAGCGGCTTAAAATCAATCAGCTCCAGCGTTTTCGCCATGCTGCCGGTCAATAGAAGTGTGACCACACCATCCTTCTCCGGCAAATGGGTATTGGCGAGAATAAATTTTGCATCACTGAGGCGCAGTTCATCCAGAATAACGCCCTCATTCAGCGTCAGTTCAAATTGCCGCCCGGAAATCTTTGCACTGCCACGTCCCTGGGTGATCGGGGGCATGGGCCGCAGATAATGTCCGGTTACATTGTTAAACTGCATATCCACGGTGATTGCGGCGTCGCTCAGGGGGCCGGCGGCGAATTCGCCACGCGCGATAGTGGCCTGAAAATGGGCAAGGTCGATCATACCCGCATCCATATTCTCCATGAACCATCCCCGCGACCCCCGCGCCGCAGGAATTGGCCACAGCCGTTTCACGGCCTCGATGCTGGCGTTTTTGATGTCGCCGCTCAGTTGAATTGCGGGGCTGGCGACGCCATATTCCGCGCTTCCCTGTGCTGAAATTTCCAGACCGCCCTGGTGCAACAAGGCGCGGCCAAGCCGGATCATGCCTTCATCAAACCTGTATTCGGCTTCAATCTCCAGACTATCAACCTGAACCGGCTCGGGTATCAATTCAGGCAATACCAGTTCGCCAGCACCCGTGCGCATATTAGTGCGCAAGCTCAGCAATTTCCCATCTGCGGTCATTTGCATGCCGACCAGGCCGCTGATGGGCAAACGTATCGCCGCCAATTGAGCAAGGGCCCCGGCCTCATCCGCCAGACGATAAGGCTCAATGCCGCTAAAGCTGATATCGATCTGGCTCAGTTGGGTCGCCCGGTCAAAATTTCCGGACAGGGATAGCGCCCAGGTTTGTTCATCAATTTTCAGGCCAATGGCGGCTTCTCCGACAATCCCCTGGGCGGACCGGTCAAACGAGAAATTGGCGTCGCTGGCTTCCCACAGGCTGTTAAAGCGCAGATCGCGGTAAATCAGCACGGCATTGCGGATGGCGAGCTTTTTGAGCGCCCCCATATTGCCCTCAAGTCCCGGCGCTTCCAGCAGGGCGGCAAAGGCGCGTGACAGCAGACCGGAAATATCGGGCGGTGGGCCTTTTTCCAAATCTTCGGGGCCGGCGGATATGCCCAATCTGAACGTGCCGTCCTGCAACCGCACCAAAGTCAGAGAGGCCCCATTCAACTCGACCGAGGTCGGAGCAATTCTGGCCAGCAACAGGCCGCGTGCGCTAAGCCCCAGCACCAGGCGCGGCGCATAGGCGACCAATTGGCCGCTCGTTTCGCTGATTTTCACCCCGGTAATGGTTATGTCCATCGAGGGGCGCAGATCAGTCCAGTCCAGAATGGGTTCATCAAACGCCCATTTATATCCCGGCGTTGCCTCGTCCAGCATTTCCTGCAGATAGGCGCCCACAAAGGAAAGCGACACCGGACCGCTGGCAAACCGCCACAGCGCACCTGCCAGCACGATAGTGGTGATCGTCAATGCCGCGCCCAGGGCGCGCATCAGGATATGGGTTGAACGAATGAACACAGATAATTCAGTGCTTCCGCAAAATCATTCACACACAACCTGAATTGCTGGCAGTATCAGCGTCAGATGCCGTCACGGCACATATTCAGGTGGTTATCGAATGCACGTTTTTTCATTCCTGGATTCTATCACAGATTCGCGCCACATGCCCCAGTCCTTTGAGCAGGGGCAGGCCGCAGCGAAAATGGCGGATCTTCTGGCGGCGGCGGAACAGTGCGGTGATCCCGTGCGCTCTGCTGTTACGGCGCTTCTGGCCGATCAACGCGGGGAACGCCTGCTTGCGGCGGTATTCAGCCATAGTCCATTTCTCAGCCGCCTGATTTTGCGCGCGCCGGATTTCTTGTGCACATTCATGCAGCAGGGGGCCAGCCAGACAATGGCCCGGATAAATGAGGCCCTTCTGATGTTGGCCCAGGCTGGTTTGCCCGAATCCGAACTGGCGCGGCTGTTACGTGTACGGCGCGGGCAGGCGGCCCTATGTATCGCCCTGGCGGATATTTCCGGCGTTTGGGACTTGCAGACCGTAACCCAGGCGCTATCCGAATTTGCCCGGAATGTGCTGCGCTGCACGGTGCAGGCCCTGTTGCGCCTTCATGCGAAGGCAGGCGATCTGCGCCTGACGGCCCCACAGTCGCCCGAATTGCATTGCGGCTATGCCATCATAGCAATGGGCAAGCTTGGGGCCGGTGAGTTGAACTATTCGAGCGATATTGACCTGATTATACTGTTTGACCCGGAACGTTCGGGCTATTGCGGTAAACGGGAGCAACTGGATTTCCAGGTAAGGTTCACAAAATCCCTGGTCAGGTTGCTGCATGATTTTACCGAAGACGGCTATGTGTTTCGCGTTGATTTGCGGCTGCGCCCTGATCCCGCCGCCACGCCGATTGTTTTGGCGGTGGAGGTGGCCGAAAGCTATTACGAAAGCACCGGTAAAAACTGGGAACGGGCCGCAATGATCAAGGCTCGTCCGGTCGCGGGTGACATTGAAATGGGGCAAAACTTTCTTAACGCAATCAGTCCGTTTGTGTGGCGAAAGAACCTCGATTTTGCGGCGATACGCGATGTTTATGAGATGGTGGGGCTGATCCGGTCGCATCACGGTCATGCGGAAATTACGGTTCCCGGTCACAATATCAAACTCGGCATCGGAGGCATCCGGGAGATCGAGTTTTTTGCCCAGACCCACCAACTGATCGCGGGTGGCCGGGACCGGAAGCTGCGGGATCCCACTACATTGGGAATCCTCTCGCGGCTTCAGGAGAATGGCCAGCTTGATGATAGGGCCGCCGGGAATTTGCGCGCAGCCTATATATTTTTGCGAACCCTGGAGCATCGTCTGCAAATGATCGAGGACGAACAAACCCAGACCCTGCCAAAAACCGATGCAGGCCTGGCGCATCTGGCGTCCTTCATGGGATATGACGGAATTGGGCCGTTCAGCGCCGCCGTGCGCCAGCATCTGGAAAATGTGGCGACACAATTTCAAAAACTGATGGGGCAGGGCGAAAGCAGTGAAACCGTCCCGGCGCAAGACATGACGGCGTTGACGGCGCTCCAGCAATTGGGCTTCACCGATACCGGGCGCGCCAGCGCCATCATTGAAACCTGGCGCGCCGCACGGTATCGGGCGCTGCGTACACAACGGGCGCGTGAATTGCTGGAATTACTCGTCCCCAAAATCCTTCAGGCCATGGCGGCGACCTCAGACCCGGAAGGGGCGTTATTGCGATTTGATGAATTTTTAGCCTCGCTGCCAACCGGCGTTCAACTGCTTTCCCTGTTCAATGCAAATCCCTGGTTGCTGGAACTGATTGCGGAAATCATGGGAACCGCTCCAGGGCTGGCCACAATACTTGGTCGCAACCCGATCCTGCTGGACGCAGTGCTGTCGCCCGATTTTCTGGAAACACTTCCAAATGCCGCGCAACTCGCCGCCGATCTTGAGGATGCGCTCGATCCGGCGCGCGACATGCAGGACGTGCTGGATATTACCCGCCGCTGGGCGAATGATCGCAAGTTTCAGGTGGGGGTGCAGATGCTGCGCAATCTGGTCACGGGCGAAGAAGCCGGCCTCGCGCTCAGCACGATTGCGGATACGTTGCTGCGTTGTTTATTGCCGCGCGTAGAGGCTGAACTGAGCGCCAAACACGGCATTATCCCCGACGTAAATATGGCCGTCATCGCCATGGGAAAGCTCGGCGGCCGGGAGCTTACCTTTACCTCTGATCTGGATCTGATCTTTATTTATCCGGATACGAACGCGTTGTCGAATGGAACAAAGCCCCTTGGCGCCGCGCAATATTTTAGCCGCCTGAGCCAGCGCCTGATCAACGCGCTGACCGCCCCCACCGGCGAAGGGCGTCTATACGAAGTTGATATGCGGCTGCGTCCTTCGGGAAGCCAGGGGCCTATTGCGGTGTCGCTGGAGGCGTTTCGCAAATATCACGCAGAATCGGCCCAGACATGGGAGCATATGGCCTGGACACGGGCCCGCATCATTTCAGCGACCCCGAAGGTGGCGGCAGACATAAACGCGATCATTGATGAATTTCTGACGCGGTCGCGCGCGCCGAAACTGTTGGCGCTGGAAGTTGCGCAAATCCGGGCGCGCGTTGATCGTGAATATCACAGCGATAATGTCTGGGACTTCAAATATGTCCGGGGCGGCATGATGGATGCGGAGTTCATTGTGCAGTTCCTGCTGCTGCGTGACGCCGCGCGCACGCCGCGAGTGTTGCACGGTACGACGATCAAGGCCCTGTCCCTGTTAGGGGAACAATATCGCATCGCGGATGATGTGGTTCAGGCGCTCAGTGCTTCGCTTCTTTTTTTATGCGACCAGCAGCAAATCACCCGATTATGCCTGGGGGATCGCGCGGATGTTCACAACGCGCCCGCAGCGTTGCGCAATATGATGGCGCTAAGGTCGGATGCTGCGACATTTGAGATTCTTGAGGAGCGGCTGAAAGAAGTGGAGCGCACCATTTTCACGCAATATCAAAAGATCGTTCTGGGCGCGGCGGGACTGGACGCGGAACCGGCCTTTACGTCATAATAGCCGCAGATCACACGACACACAGGTTCAGCATGCTTGAAGAAGGTCACAAGGCCCCCGATTTTAATCTTGAAACCGATGGCGGCGGTAAAACCAGCCTGGCCCGGTTAAAGGGCAAAATTGCCGTCGTGTATTTCTATCCAAAGGACGACACGCCGGGATGCACGACCGAAGCTATTGCGTTCAGCCGACTTAAGCCCGAATTTGATAAATGCGGCGCCGTTCTGATCGGCGTTTCGAAAGACAGCGTTCAGAAGCATGACTCTTTCAAGAAAAAACACGATCTCAAAATCCAGCTAGCCTCGGATGAAGCCGGCGAAATGGTTGCCGCTTATCAGGTCTGGGTGAAAAAACTGAATTATGGCCGTGAATATATGGGCATTGAACGCACCACTTTTCTGATCGACAAAAACGGCGTGATTCGTAAAATCTGGCGAAAAGTGAAGGTCAATGGCCATGCAGAGAAAGTGCTGGAACTGACACAGGCTCTGTAATCAAGAGCAAACAATA
>CAYGDL010000062.1:0-12670 GCA_964348545.1 uncultured Alphaproteobacteria bacterium
GAGCGCCGCGGGTGAATTGACACTGGTAGCGGCGCAATAAAGCAGCGCAGCCGCCAGATAAAGGCCAAGGCGGCTCGTGCAAACTCAAACACCCGAGCCGGTCGCGCAAGCTCAGAAGCTTTCTGGATAATTAGGCAGGGGGAGCAGGCTCAGGCGGTTGCGGCGTCCAGCCGGGCGATTTCCGCCTCGATGCGCTGACGCCAGCCATCGGCCTCAATGCGATCCGGGAGCCTCTCATACAGATAGGGCCAGACGGTGCCTCGGTAAAGCTTCACCATGACGGCCTCCCACGGCCAGCTCTCGGCCGCCTGCATGACCGCGAGCATATCCACAAGCCGGTTGCGGATATGGCGGGGATCGGGCCGGTATGCGGGCGCGGCCTGCGCGCCGAAAAGGTCGGGCTGCGCTTCGGACCGGAAAAGATCAGGCTGGCCGGTGCGGGACATAGGCTGAATGCGTCCTGAAAAACGAATCACTGGATCAATTATACGCCAGCCGCCATCGCGGCGCGAGTTTTTGGACAATTTGTAATCAGGCTGAAGCTCCAGCAGTTTTTTCTCACCCCACCCCAAACCCGTCCCCCTTTCAGCAGGGCTATCGCATATGAAATTTCGTTCATTGTATGTAGCTCCCTCTCCCCTTGTGGGAGAGGGTTGGGGTGAGGGGGCAGTTTGTAAAAGCTTTTTTTACGCGCATAAATGCGCGCACCCCTCATCCTGGCCTTCTCCCACAAGGGGAGAAGGAAAAGAACAACACTCATATGCGATCGCCCTGCCATCAAGGGGAGGGGCTAAATGTGTGGCGCCGCCGCGCTCTAACCTCCCTCCCCCTTGTGGGGAGGGCCGGGGAGGGGGGGGAAAATCAATCTGGCCATAACCTGTTCCGGCGCGGCCTTATCACAGCGCAGGAAGCGCCGCCCGGTAGGCCGCATCAATTGCGGCCATCTGTCCGATGGTGAAGGCGAGGCTGCCGGCGATGGCGGACACATGATCGATCTCGTCCAGCGATAATGTCCGGCCCTTGCGCGATTTCAGATATTTGCTGATCACCTGATAGCCGCCGATGTGGAACTCCCACACCGCCTGCGGCACGGGTTTGAAGCATTGGGTCTTGTTGATATATATTGCCGTTTCCTCGGGCGAATAGCGCACGGCCTCGACCGTGTGATCGCCCTTGACCGGATAGGCGGCGAGCTTGTTGCGCGGCGGGTCGCGCAGCAGATGCGCCTGCGCCAGCGTCCAGCCGAGTTCGGAAAGCCGGTCGAATTGCGCCTTCCTTTCTGGAAAGGGAACGCGCGGAAAGTCGATACGCAGAAATTCGGCATAGCGGGCTCGGTAAGCGGGCGCATGAAGCACGGCGTAGATATAAGCCGAGAATTTCTTCCGGCGTGTAATGGAGATCATAGCGCGCGTCGAGGAAGGCGCGGAAATCGGGGAAAAGGTTTTCGGCGTGACCTCCACCTCCACCAATTATGAAAAGCGGAAAATTGTACGACTGAACTGTTGACTCTCCTGCCTTTGTTTTCGCAAACAACCAATTGGGGTTGGTTTAATGGGCATTAACCCAATAAGTAGAACCATATGTTTTTGTTCATTTAATACCTTCGGTTATTTTGAAGATAAATTTGATGAAGACTGCCTTTAGTTTTTCTAACTCCGCAATTGCGTCCTCAATGCTATTTATCCTATATTCATCTTGAATAAATTTTTCCATCTCAGATCCATTGTATTCGAGATTTTTAACAACCTCGTTCAATTCTTCGGAATATTTTTGACGACTGACACTAAAAAACAACGAGACAAAAATTACCCCCAGAAATAGAGAAAATGACCATTCTGCCATATTCAGAATCTGAGACCATAATGAGTTGCTAGTCAGGCCATCCATCGAATTAAATAAGAAGCTATTATAGCTGTAATAGATAAAACTGGAGAATGATGGGACGCTTTGAAAACGGAAATGTTGCGGATCAGTCTTAAATAGACCGTAATTCATAACCGCAAATGAAAAAATAGTTGCTGCTAACAGTAAAATTATTTCCAGAACATAAGATATAATATTTAGACCACTATTATGATAATTTCTGAGCTTCTTAGCCACGAAAAGACAAAAACGGTTATACAGCACAGAATTTTGCAGATTGTTTGTCCATAACTCGAGTTGCTTAGAGTCCAGTCTTTCGACAGGTAATTCTTTAATTTGTGGATCTAATTTAAAGGGAAAAACAGTTACTTTAGCTTTGGTTTCATGTACTCCGACTCCATATTGTCGAAGCCATGAGAAGCCCTTTTCATAAAGTTGAAATATACTGGTTGGTTTAAAAACGAATATAAATCGACGAATGTATACCGCCGTAAATAAGAGGAAAATGGCTGATACCGATATTCCAATTAGTGGAGTTGATGAGGTATTAAAAATTGCAGCAACAGCTATCAAGAAAACTGCTGACCCAATAAAATTATATTTAGCCGATTGAAAGAAAGAAACTGCAGTATTTATTAGCGCAAAAGCAAATACCCAACTTCGCTGCCTAAATACAAAATACGGTATTTTCCACAAGATAATTATTAATGGATAGAAGAAGATGTATGCGAACCATAAATAAAATTTCTTGCTGCCAGCCAGCAACCAAATGATTGCTACACCCCCAATCAGTACAAAAAATTTCAAATCCAATAACCAACGATGCTCAGGGACAAATTTATCAACCAAAAAAACATCCACATCGAATATAAAGAGTTTCAGGGAGGCGTAGAGCCAGAAGATTAAGGCAATAATTTCGCGTGCAACAATTGCCGCTTTTGCAGCAATAGTTTTTTCTTTTTTCGGTTGTCCAGCACTCGTCATCGTACCTTCTGGCGGTATTATTTCTACCAGCATCGGATTTCTCTCCGTACTTCCCGTACACGATCTCTCTTGTCGCCAATCTGCGTTTTGCGCAGCGCCAGTAAATAGGATTCAAATTTGCTGGCCATTGGCGGCTTTCGATTCGTGATGCAGTCTGAGGCAAACTACAGCCAAACAGTCCACATCAGCAGTACGAAAAGGAAGCGCATTGGACGCTTCCTTTTCGATTCGTGATTGGGCTAACATCACCCCGGCAGTTTCGCCGATTGTTTCACCCCCGCCAGCGCTTTGCTTTTTTCTGCCCAGGCATGGCCTGCCGCGATGTTCTTGAAGCGGTTTTCCATCATGAAGCCGAGTGCGGGGTTGGTGAAAATATAGGGCTGGTTGTCCTGAATCGCTTCCAGAACCAGACGCCCGACAATATCCGGGTCGAGGCCATCCGACAGCGATCCGGCAATTGCATCCTTCGGGTTGGGTTTGGCGGCGCCGCCATATTGATCCTGCCGGTTGCGCGCCGAGGTGCCGAGATTGGTCGCCACCAGGCCGGGGCACAATACCGATATGCCCAGATTAGTGTCTTTCTGTTCCGCCATCATGGTTTCCATGATGCCGACCACGGCGTATTTGGTGGCGTTATAGGGGCCGGTGCCGGGAATGCTGATCATGCCCGCCACTGACGCGGTGCTGACCACATGGCCGCCCTCGCCATGGGACTGGATCAGCGGCACAAAGGCCTGCAAGCCATTCACCACGCCCCACAGATTGACATCCACCACCCATTGCCAGTTGCGCATTTTGGCGGTCTCGCTGCGCCCGCCGCAACCGACGCCGGCATTGTTGCAGATCACATGCACCTTGCCGAATGCATCGATGGTTTTCCTTGCGGCGGCGTGCATGTCTTCGAGCTTCGTGACATCGACCTTTACGCAGGCCGCTGTATAGCCTTTGGCTTTGAGTTCATCCACGGCGGCCTGGGCCGGGCCTGCTTCAATATCGCCGATCATGACTTTCATGCCCGCCGCCGCAAAGGCGCGCGCCATGCCAAGCCCCATGCCGCTCGCGCCGCCGGTGATGAAGGCCACTTTTCCCTTTACGTCTTTCATGGCGTTTCCCTTTCTATTCGTTTTTAGCCGGGCAGCGCGCTGGATTGCACCGCGCCCTCTAGCGCCCTGGCCTTGTCGGCCCAGTCATAGCCCGCCAGAATGCGCTTGGTGCGCAGCTCGACCAGATTGCGCAGCGCGGGATCGGTGAAGATATAGGGCTGGTCGTCCTGGATCGCCTCCAGCACCAGCTTGCCGACAATATTGGGATCCAGCCCATTGGTCAGCGCGCCGAGACCGGATTCTTTATCGCCCACAGCGCCGCCATAATCTTCCTGACGGTTGCGCCCGGAAGTGCCGAGATTGGTGTTCACCACGCCGGGGCACATCAGCGAGACGCCAATGCCGGTCTTGCGGTTTTCGCCCATCATGGTTTCGGTGATGCCGACCACGGCGAACTTCGAAGCATTGTACGGGCCGGAATTGCGGATGCCATACATGCCCGCCATGGAGGCGGTATTGAGCACATGCCCGCCCTCGCCATGTTCCTTGATCAGCGGCATGAACACCTGCAAGCCATGCACCACGCCCCACAGATTTACGTCCATCACCCAGTGCCAGTTGCGCATGCTGGCGGTCTCGGATTTACCGCCTATGGCGATGCCCGCATTGTTGCACAGCACATGCACCTTGCCGAACGTCTCGATGGTTTTTTTGGCGGCGGCCTGCACGTCCTCAAGTTTGGTGACATCGACTTTTACACAGGCGGCCTCATAGCCTTTGGCTTTTAATTCGTCCACGGCCTTTTGCGCGGGGCCTGCCTCAATATCGGCGATCATGACCTTCATGCCCGCCGCCGCAAAGGCGCGCGCCATGCCCAGGCCCATGCCGCTGGCGCCGCCAGTTATAAATGCTACTTTGCCTTTTACGTCTTTCATGCTGATTTCACGCGGGCTAAGCCCAGCGCCTCCCTGTTGATGCGGGCTTTTTTGCACCCGCGATTATTATGAAGGCCTAGCCTTGCGCAAAGGGCGTGGCAGGTCAAGCGGGCTGATTAATCTGGCCCCGGCGAAGCTGGATCTCGCGCCGGGGAATTGGCCCGTTCCAGCAGAAGCTTGCGCAAACTGAGCGGGTCCGTTGGCTGGCCGCCAAACCGGTTCATGAAGGTCTCCAGAAAGGCCTCGATACTGTTTTTGAACAATGTCAAATCTTGCGCCGTGCGAACATAGGGGGTATGACCTGGCTCCAGCGATGGGCTGTGATAGGTGAGGCAGAATATACGGTGACCGCGCATTATCATCGCTTCGACCAGACGGGTATATTCGGCCACCGGCACACCTTCCGGGGTTAAGGTGCTGCATTCCAGTAGCCGCGCGCGCGACATAATGCCGCGCATCATGAGTGTTTTCGGCAAGGGCTTGTCCAGCAAACGGTCAATCGATGCGCCAAAGGCGCTGAGTGGACCAAAAAATCCACGTGTGACCGGAATTGACAAAACACCGCCTGGTGCTTCAATCCAGTAGGGATGTGGCCGGATGTTACTGAAATCCGGCCCATGTTTTTCGCTATAGTTACAATAGGGAACGGGGCTCAAATCTGTCTGATAGCCCATATTTGTTAGTGTACGGAATGTTTCGGGGCCAAGGCCATAGCGGCCGGCTTTATATATTACGGGTCGTGTCCCAAAATTTTCAGTAATTGTGGCAGTTAGAATTTCCAGTTTGCGGCGTTCCAGATCGGGGGGTAAATTTCCGGGATATGAATTGCGATCATTTACTTCTTCTTCGTGTGGCGGATTAACCCAGGGGTGCAGGTGCGCGCCAATCAGGCACTGATCCTTCGCCAATAAATCCCTGAGGGGCATGTATCCGTTCACTTGAGAAGCTACGGGATAATCCATCACATAGGTTGGACGGATGCCATAACGGGCGTAAATTTCGTGAACCTGGTATTGCGATCCCATTGAATTCACGCCGGTGTTCTTGCGGTCGAAGGGGACGCCCCAATCGAATTCCTCTTCCGTGTCCACGATAATCATCAACAGGGGTGGTAAGTCCGCCAGCCCGCCGACCGGCAGCCATTTGTCATCATAGAGTGGTTTCTGGGAAACCAAATGCAAGTTAACCCCCCCGGCCCTGGCCAGAATTATTTCTTAGCGATCTCGCGAAATCTTCCAGCCGGATCAACAGAGTGTTCGGACGCGATTGAACCCAGAATAGTCGTTTTTTCCCGCTACCCAAACTGGATTTGTGTTGTCCAAATCCTGACATGAAATCATATATGCTCAGATCTCTTTCCAGTGCATTGACGATGGCGAGATAATGGGAAACATAGCCGGGCTTGAACCCATCACCCATTTCATAGCAAAATCCACTTTGATAAGCGTGCACGGCGCCTTGCCAGTTAAAATTGTATAAATATCCGACTAGAGAATCGCCGACCGTCACTTTAGCTATTTCTATATGGCCGCCAGCGAACGCAGACCTGATCAAATTTGTATGAAAATTCACAAAAAATGGCTTGGAGAAAGCGCCAGGCTTTCCTCGCGACACCCAGTATGACTGATGTAAATGCCTAAGTGCGGTAAAATATTCCAAAGCCTCCTCAAGACTGCTGGCAATATGATAGCGCAAAGGTCCGACCGCTTCATATCTGCGCAATTTACGACGCAGATTTTGCCTTGTGTTGCGGCTAAGGCTGTCCAAATATTCTTTGCCGCTTTCGCGCACAGATGACAGGTCTACATAAGACGCATCGCTTTCGCCCAATATTCTCAGGCTGTGCCTGTGCCGGGATGCCGATTTTTGCAACGCCTGAAAGAGTTCCTCTTCGACGCCACCGAAATGGATTAGCTTGTTGGCGATGTCGCCAGCTAGCAGCCATTCTATCGCAGCCTGACTGACGGCTTGCGCCTCCTGATCCGCTGCAAGAAAGCCATTATACTCGATCGTAATTGTATCGAATGCGGGATTGCCCGTTTCGTGCAGCGCAATTTGCCGCAATTTGAACAATCTCAGGAATGGCGTATATCCCTGAACCAGAACGCCAAGGCCGACAAGCTGCCCCGCACGGGTGACGCGCATCAACTTTAAACTTGTATCGTCGGGCAGGCAGCGAAGCCAGGCGCCTATCCAATGCCGCGAAAGAAAGAAAGAATAGTCCCCGGCCCTATTTTCAAGATCCCGCCATTCCTCTTCACGCCACTCCATGTAGGTCAAAGGGGTCACAATGACGGTAAGCTCTGGTGGCAGGGATGCCGATATTGTCATTTCTCTGGTTTTTGCGATTAGACATTGAAATAGTCAGATATTAATATGCCATATTACTGAACGTCAGCAATAGTGAGATCGGAAGGCGCCAGTTTAGCTTTACGAAGCTGACGGTATTAAGTTAAAGAGGTCAAGGGTATGTATTGAAATTTCTCAATATTATGAATAAGCATTAACAATTCCAGACATAGAATATGATTTGACTATACGGGCCCCGTAATATGAAACCATCCGCTCTGATATTAGGATCATGCCCCAGAGTTGTTGTTGCGCTCGCGCGTTGTATGCATCGTCACGATGTTGGCGCGCATGTCGTGAGCCTTAATGCCCGCCCAAACAAAGCCTTTAACTTATCAAAAGTTTCAATCTCCCCTTGCGGTACAATGGGAGAGGGGCACTGATAGTGCGACGCTATATTCAATCTGCATACAGATTGAATATAGAGGGTTGGAAAAAATGACGATAGATGGGGCAATGACAGAGAAAAAAGCAACAGATCGGCTGTCTGAATTAGACTCTTTGCGTGGCCTGGCTGCACTGGGAGTCTTATTTTATCATTTTTTATGCAGATACCCGGTTCCGGATCTACCCAAAGATAAGCTGTTCTTTCAATTATTCGGTTATTTCACCATTCCGGAATGGTATCTTGGCCTGATGCCGGTATATCTGTTCTTCATGATTAGCGGCTTCGTGATTTTCTTCACGGCCGAAAAGTGCAAGACGGTTGCCGAGTTCGGCTATCGCAGATTTTCAAGACTGTACCCCGTATATTGGGGCGCAATTATCGTTCTGACGATAACGATGCTTCTGAACAGCAGCGCACCTGGTGTAGGTATTGGCCAGTTCCTGGTAAATCTGACCATGATTCAGGAATATTTCCATGTCCCGCATATATCCGGCGTCTTCTGGAGTCTTAGCGTCGAATTATCGTTTTATTTTCTTATCGCGGCAATGATCCGATTGGGTCTGATGCCGCATTACAGATATGTAATGCTGTTTTGGTCGGTGCTGATTTTTCTTTATGGATTTTATTCTGTCCCAAATCCTGTTCCATGGCCCATCGTGTATATTCTGGCGCTGGATTACGGGCATTGTTTCGTCTTTGGCATCTGCGTTTACGAACTGCGAAGGGCAAGGATGGCGGGCGTTAAGAAAACCGACTGGTTTATTCTGCTGCTGATTGCCTTTTCCATTGCCTCAAATGTGATACGTTACCCGGCCACGATCACTGTCATGCTGACATTACTGCAAGTTGTTTTCTATATTGCCGCCACGCGATCTGTGCCCCCTTTGCGTAACGCAATTCTGGTTTATCTTGGCGGCATTTCATATGCGCTGTATCTGGTGCATCAGGTTCTAGGGATTGTCGTAATGGATATGCTGGCATTGCCAAGATTGATTGAAATAGCCTTGGCGCTTGTTGTAGCCCTGCTCGCTGCAATGGCCTTGACCAACTGGGTTGAACGGCCCTCTATGAACTGGCTGCGTGAGCACCGGCCAGCCTGGACGCGTTAGTTCACCATCTGTATTTGCCTGGGGGTAACGTCCCGGCAGATTAAGGGAAAGATGAAAACTCATGCGTGAATCGCCGCCCCTCCGCTCTGGGCCATTATCCCGTTTCAAGGTGCTGGATTTGACGCGGGTGCGGGCCGGGCCTACGGCGGTGCGGCAATTGGCCGACTGGGGGGCGGACGTGATCAAGATCGAAGCGCCGCGCACCGCGCATATAGATGATGGATTGGGCGGGTCTCGTAATAGCTCGGATTTTCAGAACCTGCATCGCAACAAGCGCGCCATGACGCTTAATCTGAAACATCCAGACGGTGTGGCAATATTGAAACATATGGCGCAATCTGCGGATGTGCTTGTGGAAAACTACCGCCCCGGGGTTAAGCACCGTCTGGGTGTTGATTATGAAACGCTTCAAAAAGTTAATCCCCGTCTGATTTACGCCAGTATTTCCGGCTTTGGCCAGGACGGCCCCTATGGGGATCTGGCGGGTTTTGATCAGGTGGCGCAAGGCATGGGCGGGCTGATGTCGATTACAGGTTTGCCCGGCCAGGGTCCCGTGCGGGCGGGGATTCCTGTGGCGGACCTGACAGCGGGCCTGTATTGCGCCCAGGGCATTTTAATCGCCCTGCTGGAGCGCGAACAGTCCGGCAAGGGGCAATGGGTGCAGACCTCGCTGTTGCAGGCGCAAGTCGCCATGCTGGATTTTCAGGCTACGCGCTGGCTGATGGATGGCGTGGTGCCCCCCCAGGCTGGCAATAACCACCCGGTCGGTATCCCTACCGGCGTTTTCAAGACACGCGATGGGTATATCAATATTGCAGCGACGGGAGACGCCATATATAGGCGGTTTTGCGAGGTGATTGAACGGCCCGATCTGCTGAGTGATCCGGATTATGCTACACCGCGCGCACGTTCAAAAAATCGCGACGCCATTAATGCGATCATTCAGGAAATTGTCCTCAACCGCACCAGCGCGCAATGGATACAGGCGTTCAATGATGCCGGCGTGCCTAGCGGACCTATCAATAATATCAAACAGGTATTTGAAGATCCTCAGGTTCGGCATTTAGGTATGGCGGTGCCGGTAACGCATCCGGAATTGGGCGAGATAAAGCTTGTTGGGCAGGGCGTCAGTTTGAGCCGCACCCCTTCGCAGATCACCGGCCCCGTGCCGCCGCAAGGCGCGCACACGGATGCCATTCTGGCCGATCATGGATATGACGCCACCATGATCGAGGCGTTTCGTGCGCGTGGCGTAATTTAGGGCGTGTCCTCAGTTAAGCCATATGGTGGATGCAACGAGATAAACAGCCGCGAGGAAGTTGCGGGCCAGTTTGTCGTGAGCCGGGTGCCCCCCCTGGGACTAGCCAAGGCTGGCCAGAGGACAAGCTTTCCCCGTAATTGTTTGAGTTTGAAGAACAAATTCTCAATCAAGTGGCGTGATTTGTACAGATCTTTATCATACTCACGCTGAACCTTGCGATTGCGTTTTGGCGGGATGATGACAGTCTTTCCCGCTTGCGTGAGCGGCAATATGACGCGTTCATCCGCATCAAAGCCTTTATCGGCAATCACCGTATGCGCTTCGATGAGAGGCAGAAAAACATCAGCCCGTCCAGATCGCAAGCCTGCCCGGGCGTCAGAACAAAACCTGTAGGGTTGTCCAAGGCGTCGACGGTGAATCATCGCATATTCGTTATCGGCATCGCCAGTCAAGTGCTTGCCCGCAAGATGCAGGCACCAATAAAAGATGCTCCCATACGCCACTTTGCGCCCAGCGGCTCCAGCGTTGATACACAATATTCCATGATCACGCCTAAGCGTAATCATGGTAGATGACGGATCTTGGCTATTACCTGTTTGTGGCGTTAAGGATTTTGCAAGACCTTGATGGCATAGTGTGCAGACGTTGAAGGGCGGCTATATTTCTGTATGGAATGACTGCCCTTTCCTCGAAATGGCAAACTGCAGGAAACTGCGGGACGCAAAGCCACCGGCCTTCTTTTGATCCCTCGAACGGGGGGATGGAAAATGGCAGCGGGGCCCCCGAAAGGAGAATTGAAATGACATCTGCCCATGCCCGCGCCATTTTACCAGTGCCTTCCTTTGAAACGCTGCTGGAATCACTGGACGCTACGCAGCCTTATGCCTGCGTTGACAGGGATGCGGTGTGTGGTTTCGCGCTGAGCTACCGGGCCTCTCCCGATGGCTCCCTGACCATGGGGACCGATCCTTTGTCCGGCCAGGTCGTCTTGATTGTACAAAACACGCCTCAAATCTGGGAAATTGCGCTGCCTCCAAGAATTGCCGGATTCGCACCGTCACAGACCGAAGGCAGCCTCGCAGCAGCGCAGCGCCTGGCGGAGCAGGCCTTCCGCGCCTATTGGGCCAGTCGCACCCAATAGCGTCCCTATAATGTAATGATGTGTGATATCCGCGGTCGCAAATGCGGCTTGCCGCTTGGCAAGCTGCGTCAACTCGGCTAGTTTGCGCTCTCTCGCAGATCCAGCTTCACGCATGCTGTGTGAATGGCGCGGTGGTCGGGTTTACAGTAACGGAGAGGTGCCAGAGTGGCCGATCGGGGCGGTCTCGAAAACCGTTGTGCGTGCGAGCGTACCGTGGGTTCGAATCCCACCCTCTCCGCCACTTATAGCTTTCGGAAATTCTCCATTGCGGGCGGGCGCTTGAGACTCTGGACTTGCCCTGAAAGAGTGGAGAGACTTTCTATCCTGCCCTTGCCATGATGGCCTCGAATGTGACCGGGGATTTATATCCCAGTGACAAATGCCGCCGCCGGGGATTATAGAAGCCATTATTGGTACATGAACCTTCAGGGGTACCAATAAAGGGCAACTGCTATGACAACGCCTCGGTGGAAACCTTCTTCAACACCATCAAGGCCGAGCTGATCTGGCGAAAAAGCTGGCTGACACGACGCCACGCTGAGACCGTCATCTTCCAGTATATCAATGGCTTCTATAATTCGCGCCGTCGCCATTCATATCTGGTTGGAATCAGTCCGCTGGCTTTCGAGAGGAAAGCAGCATAATGAGAGACAAGCAACCGGTACGAAACCGTTACAAGTCCAAGTTCGGCCTCGCGCTTGGGTAGATCGGATTTCTCGCCCCGAATCTCGATGCGGCGTTCATGGCGTTGACGGACATCTTCTGCACGCTGACACCAGTGCCGACGAAGCATGGCAAATCCTGGGCGGCTTGGGCTATCGCGGCTTCTGGTTGAAGGCGGCGTGGACACCGATGCTTTGATGCTGTGCCGGTTCGAGTCCGGCAGCGGCGCCACTTCCTCTCTTCCCCGCATGGCCTTGCGTGCGGGTGCGCCTATTGGTTAAGGCCGCGGCCACGGAAAGAAAACAGCAGCGAGTCTGCGCCGCGCCGCAACCGTGGCCAGTCGCTGAAATGCTCCGCAGCAAAAAACAGTTCCACTTCCAGATCACCCGCATGGCGAAAGCGCAAAATACAATGGGGCATGCGCTGTGGCGCATTCCAGGCTGGGTCCGTACAGCGGATTTTCTGGCCTGGAAATGGGCCAGCCAAAGTCTCATAAATCCGGTAGGGGGACGCGGCCGCTACGTCCGGTGCAAATGCATGATATCCAGTCTGATCCCATTCAGGTTTGCGCACAGCGCGAGCCTGATCCATTGCGGCCTGATCTGCATCGGGCAATGCGCCCGCCAGCGTGATACGCAGCACATTGGGGGAAACCGCCGCCAGAAAATCGCTGATCCTCTCGCTGCTGACCGGCGCTAAATCCGCCACCGACACTTTAAGGCGCACCAGATCCGCCGGCCCATCGCGGCCATCACGGGCGTCAAAAAAATAGGTGCGGGGAACACTGTATAGCCAATCACCGATCACCACGCGCGCCGCTGTCTGGCTAAAGGTGCGCAGCGTGCCGAACCCCATATTGGGATAGGTCTGAGCCATCTGCTGGTCGAGCGGGTCCAGCTCTCTGGGCGGCGGGGCTTCGAACATGCGGATGGCG
>CAYGDL010000063.1:0-12646 GCA_964348545.1 uncultured Alphaproteobacteria bacterium
TGAAGGGCGCGTCGGATTCATAATCCCACATGGTGTAGCCAAGGAACGAATTCACGAAAATATTCGGCTGATGCATGTGGCAATTCATGCATTGCGCCGTCTGGATCGCCTGGGTGAAGGCATGTTTGATCGGATGGCCGGGTTCGTCTTTGGGTATCACCGGATCGTCGGTTTGGCTCAGCCCGGTATTGCCAAATTTGGCATAGGGGCCAGAGTGAAACGGATCACGGTCATTGGCATAGGGCACATGGCAGGCGCCGCAGCCCGAGGTGCGGAAATCTCCCGGATTGTCATTGGTGCCAAGAAACCACATGAACGGATCATTCAGCCGCGTCTTGTGAATATTTATCACCGGCACCGCAATGCGCAGGCCCGTGCCGGGGCCACGCATCGACTGTTTCTGATCGGGACGACCTGGTTCTTCGAGGCGCTGGATAAGCCCGGTGGAATTGGGCAATCCGACTTCGGGAAACTGGGTGACGATATTGCGTCCGCCACGCTCAAACACCCGGAAAATATCGCCCGGCGGAATTACCTCCCAGGCGGGAAGCGGCAACATGGCGGGGCGCACACCGCGCGCCTCCATTTCCGGGGTCACTTCACCAATCGCCTCAAGTTTCGCCGTTTCGCCATTGTTGGTATAGACCTCGCCCAGAAAGTAATTTTTGAACGGCAGGATGCCGTTATTGTAGGACGCCCCGCCCCACAACAGCGCACCGGTCGCCATGATCGAGCGTTTGGCCCGGGTGATGATATCCGCATGGCAGTTGCCACATGCAAGATCGGCCGTGCGATAGTCGCTGGGATTTACGAACCGGATATATTCGCGCGCTTCACGGTTCAGCAGGGTGAAGCTGCCCTTGGGATTGGCGCTGCTGGGGTAATGCCAGCTATTGGGCAGCGTGGGAAGCACATGGGCCTTTTCCTGAGCGGCGAAATAGATCGCACTGCCTTTTTCCGCACCATCGGGTTTGCGAACTTCGGCGCTGCCGCCATGGCAATCCACACAGCCAAGGATTACGCCGGGGCTGCTATGCATACTGGCTGTATCGCTTGAAGTGTGGCAGCTTTGACAGCCAGCACTTTTCGCCGCCGCCTCTTCCTTGCTTTGCGATGCGGGCGCGGGTGGCGCTGGCTGATAGATAATCTCGCGCGGCTTTTCTTCGCTAGAGGCATAGGCCACACCGACGCCTGATAGGGTCAGGGCAAGCAGCAGCAATAATCGCGGGAAAGCACGCATCAATAAGCCAATGTAATGTTTGCGAGCAGCGTATAGAAATGCTCGTTTTCGGTATGATACAAATCCTTGAAGCCCTTGCCCGGCAGAAGTGCCGCGTAAGAAAGCCGCATCACCACATTCTGGCTCATCAAGGGCCGGTAAATCGCCGATGCCGACATGTCCCAGCCAATACTGCTGCGAATTTCACCTTCGTTGCGCAGCACCTCCAGAACATCTGTCTGATTGAAATTCAGATGATTGATATTGGTGGACAGGCGCAGTTGCGGCAACACATCAAAATCAGCGCCGCCGCCCAGCAGCCGCAGCCCCGGATTGACAAAATTTGACTGGCCATGTTCTTTTGAGGAACGCAAATCCGGCAGCACCCCATTGCGCTGTGAAAGCGTCACCCCTCCGCCGCCAATGAGCGGAATATTCTGGCGTATCCAGAAGCTGGTGTCGGCGCCTGCGAATTGCGGGTTTTCAAAGATGGATGAAAAGCCTTTGGATTTTTCGTCAAACGGGTCTTTGTCGCCGCTGGCGTACAGGAACGAGCCGCGCAGGCGCGTCCAGCTATAATCAACCGAGGGTTCGGCAGCCAAAAAATAAGCACGAATGTCGCTTTTTTCATCCGTGAACAGCGAGCCATCTTCCTGGCCATAGGCATAATAGCCCGATACCGTAAGGTTCAGCCGCCCAAAATGGCCGTCGCCATTATAGCCAAAATAGCCCACCTTATAATCACGCGGGCGCTCCAGCCCGGCGGATGCGGGACGTTGCAAAAAGCCGTTACTGTCGAGGAAATTTTTCCTTTCCGTGTTGCGGTTATAGATCGCGGTTACCTGGCTGGTGAAGCCCAGAACCGGAAAATCCTGCCAGAAAAGATTGCCGATGAAAATATCATCATCGCGGGTTTTCTTTCCAAGATCGTTCAGGCCGCTATTCGTGTCTTTTTCCAGCCGCCGGAACCAGGCCAGATTATACTGGAATATATTATTGTTGCGTGTGCCAAACAGGCGCACTCCGGGCTGGTTATCGAGAAACATGAAGCCGCGAAAATCCGCGTTGAAGGGCTGAATGCCAATGCGGATCGAGTCAAAATCATAACGCTCCGACACATTGCGGATATGGTAATCCAGAAATAATTCCTGCATTCCGACATGGTTATCGGAACGCGATTTACCCCGTTCCGGATTGCGCCGCACCAGGCCAAGCTCCTTGACCTTGACATGGTTATAGTTGAATACCGGGGTAATTCGAAATTCAAGATCGGGCGGTTTGAACGCCGTATCACCCTTGATCAGCGTCAGATTGGTGATCAGATTCTGGCTGAACACATATTGATCAGGCTTGCCAAAGACATCATTGGCTCCAGGACGCGATGTGGTGGCGACGCCAACCGGAACGGGGAACGCGCGCGGTTCATACACCGTGTCGGAAATGACATTGAACAGAACAAACACGTCTTTGCCATAGACCGGCTTGTCGCCTTTCAGAACATTGTTGTTATAGGGGTCGTACCATTTTCCCTTGATGCCCAGGCCTTCCAGAATACGCCAGCGATCGGGAACCGGTACAATGTCGCCCACGGTTTGCAGATCTTCGTAGCTGCGCGCGCGAGATGTAGCAATGGGGGCGCCTTCGCGCGGGCGCGGATCATTACGCATGGTGTCATCAACCGGCTCCTCACCAGGGCGCGGACGGCGCAGCACTTGTGCGATTTTTTGATATTCCGTGTTCGAACTATCGGCGCTGGCCATGTCCGCCACCGGTTTAGATGCAGCCGTGTTTAATGGCGGACCCGCGGCAACCTCGGGTATCGGCGGCGGCTTGCGGATTTCATCCGCCGTCCAACCTGGGGCGGCGCAAAGAGACAAAATTATTGCAGCGATAAACCTACGCACCTTATTTGCCCTCACAGGCGCGCTGTTCACGGGAATTCAGGAATGGCGAATAGGGGCAACTGACATAGCGCAGGCGCGTCCCGGCGGGCGTCAATTGATCCGAGCGGATGCTTGCTGGCGCATGTGACACGCCGGTGCCAAGACCAATGCTCGCATCATGTAGCCCCAGAAAGGCCACCATATCATCCTGATCGATGCCATCGCCGGAAACGCCTATAGCACCCACCACCGTCCCGTTTTTATAGATCGGAAAACTTCCGGCAAATATCTGCAATCCATTCGCCAGCGGATTGATGCCGGAACTGTTTGACACAACCGGCGTGCAGCCAAGGCCGGTGTCATTTACCGCGCCGTCGCCATCGGGATCGAAATCCCCCAGCCCGTCACCGGTAACATCCAGATTCAGATTGCGCACAAACAGTACATGGGTGACGATATTGCCAAGCACCAAATCCAGTTGCAGCCCTGTCGAAAATGGACTCCAGCTAGCGACACGCCGACTTAGCGGGCCATTGACAGCAGTGTTGACCCCGTCCGGAAAATATGGCCGCGACAGATTGCCAATGGCGCGGTCCGAAAATGCGATACCGTCCGACAGCGATGCTGCCCCCAGAAATGCGCGCATATTGGCCACATAATTTGGCACCGTATAGGCATGACCGGGGATTAAACCATTCAGCGCATTCGCAACCACGCGAATAGATGGAAACACATTCGGGTTTTCAAGACTGGCGCCTGCATCGCGCCTTGACATGAATACCGCGCTGCGGGCCTTTTGCAACGACACGTCAACGCCAAAAATCGGTGCGTCAGGCGTTCTGGCCTGTCCCAACACCTGGCCTTCAGCATCCACAATGGATACGGTAACCTGTACAAAACTTTGCAACGGACGGCGAATTTGCGCCCGGGAATTAACCGCTACACGCAAGGCATGTCCCAGAATAACCGGCACCTCGCCCGCAGAAAGGCTTTGACCACTATTCGTCGCCCCGGCAACCACCGGATAATAGGGAACATCGGCGCCACTGGTGAGCAGATAGGGAGGAAATCCGGCCGTCGCCGCAACGCTCGCATAACCCGGACCGTCATTGACCGGATTAAATGGACGAATCCCTGAGCCGGTCGCGCCATAGGTTTGCCCGACTATCGGGACGCCATCCGTGTACCCCGTAACCGCAATGAAATTGCCGGGCGCCGGGGCAGGTGCGGCAGCCGGGTTGGAAACCAAAGAGCGCATACTGGCATCCGTAAACCGGAGCGTTTTGCCTTCAACCGTTATCCTGTTGGCGACGATGTCAATATTGGGGGCGTATCCGGCAGTGCCCGCCAGCGCGATAATTTCGTCGATATCTGTATCGACATTCCTGACATCTGCATCCAGGCCATAAATTCCGTCGGCAACCACGCCAATGCCGCCAACAACCAGAGTATCCAGATAAAGTGGCAGACCACCCGGATCGGCGGACAGGCCAAGTGGCGAACGTTTGGGGCCACGGAACTGATCGGGCGGCGTCGGCGTCGCGCCGTTAAAGAAGCGGCGGCTAAGATCAGAACAGGGCAACTGACTGAACTGAACCCCAAACAATGGCCCGCCCGGCCCAAATAATTCGCCCGGATTAAAATTGCGTTGCACAATCTGGCTGGCTGTCCGGGTGCTGAAGGCATTGCCCGCAGACGAAAGATAAGCGCCTGTCACTGCTTTTGATATTGCCGCCATGGTGGACGGCACGACATTGGCCAGACCGTCGATGCCAGTATGCGGATTGCGCCCCGATGTCACAGTAACCATTTGAGGCGCGCCGGGCATTTGATACACGGCCAGAACATTGCCAACCCGGTCGGTCACAGCAATAGTCGCCGGCCTGCCGCGCGCGCCAGCTTCCTGCGCCGCCTGCGCCACCACACGCTGCACATCCACGGCCGATAGATGTTGTGCCCAGACGCTGGTGAATGAAAAAACCATGGCGCATAGTGCCACAACACCGATAACGACGATTTTTGCGATTGATCCCATCTGATTTTTCATGCTGTCAATTCGCCCGCATCACATCAAAATAGCCGAATTTCAATGTTCCCGAAGCGCGGTAATAAATCGTCACCCGGATAGGAAAATTCTGCGCCGAAAGATCCTGATTGAACACCTTGAAAAGAAGCTGCCCGCTTTCAGGCGTAAAGCCATTGTCGGCAAGCCCCGCTGGATCAATATCCCATGGCTGAAACACGCCCAGACGATTGCGCATCAAAGGTTGGCTGCCCGCCATCTGCACGACAATATAGCTTGCCTCTATGGCGTCGCCGCCAACATCAATCTGCTTTTCGACAATTCCGGACGCCACATCGGTCAGGGTTACTGGCGTTAATTGTGCGCCCTGCACACTCAGAGCGGTTGCAGCCAGCGCAGAACCCTGCGGAACCAGAAACAGCATCCCGAAACAGGCTGCGAAAAGTTGTTGCGTCATCCTGCCTGTCCACATGACTTAATTTTTCCCCAACTGTGGCATGGTGGTTCCAAACCGCATCGCTTCATCCCCAAGGCCGTTCCAGGTGGTTTTCTTCACCGGAAGCATGTTCGGCGAACCCGGAACATGGAAATCGTGACAGGTGATACAAGTCGAGGGCACTTTATTGCTGGCGCTTTCCCCACCATGACAATCTTTACAAACCGCCACCCCGGGCAGCAGGATATCCGCCGCTTTTTTAGAGTCCTTTGCCGCATGGCATGATTCGCATTTCAACATATCCGAATGCGCCGAATGATCAAAGCGTCCACCTGGCAGCCAGTTTTTGGTCACCAGCGCAGGAACAACTGTCCAATTCAAAGGACCCAGCCCAGGCCCGGTTGATACTTCGTGGCACTTGCCACACATGGTTTTGCCAAAGGTCTGGTCCGCGACACGTTGCGCCTGACTGTCCGCCCACTCTCGCGGATTGGTCAGGCGCTGGCCAGGCGTCTCAATCCGTTCACCGGGGCGGCGGCGGTCCGCCTCTGCCGCTGGGGCCTGCACATCGTTAATCCCGCCACGCAGCCCATAATCGCTATAGAACTCGCGAATTAGCATTTGCGCATTATGGACCTGACCATGCGGCAATGTCCTGTCCGGGCGCCTGGGATCGAACACCAGTTGATGACA
This sequence comes from uncultured Alphaproteobacteria bacterium, assembly GCA_964348545.1. Lineage (GTDB taxonomy): Bacteria > Pseudomonadota > Alphaproteobacteria > UBA11222 > UBA11222 > UBA11222. The sequence goes on from CAYGDL010000063.1 coordinate 6,255, forward strand.
ACGCTCACATGTGCCCTCCATGCTGATCGGATCAAAAGTTGCGGCGCCTCTGGTAAGCTGATGACAGCCATTGCAATCTAGCGTCTCCTTGCCCTTCGGACCACGGACGCCTTCTTTTTTAAGATGCAGTTCATGCGGAAATTTCAGGCCCGATTTTTCGATCAACGCCGCTATATCATCAAGGCTTATTCTCTGGATTTCGCGGGAAACGGAATTTGCAACCACACTTGCCCGGAATTCAGGATGCCCCTTGTCAAAGCTGTCCGCATTCTTGATGTTAAGCGCGGGCGCGGATTTTTCCATGTCCTTGTGGCAATCGGTACAGAAACTTTCTTTGCTGATCGTGATTGACTGATCGCCATTATGTTCCTGATGGCATTGGTTGCAGCTTTTCGCCGTGATTTTTTTGAACTTTGGATCACCCGTCAGTTCAGGCTTTGCGGCGTCAAAATGATGGGTTGTTTTTTCATGACAGGATCCGCAAGCTTCATCCAGAACCTGAACGAACGGCTTCTGGTGACAAATATTGCATTGATCCGCAATAAATTTGTGCGACGAAGACAGCGGACCGCTTTCCCACACTGCATCGGGGCGCGCACCCACGGTTTTTTTCGCGGCTTCTTCTGAATGCCCCATATAAAAAACAATGGGCAGCACCAGGAACACACCCAATATGACAAGCACGCCTACCCAGGACCAAATTCGGCGACTCAACCCATAATCCACGAGCCGAAGGGTGCTGCGCGCCGCCAATTGGGCATAATCATCCCCTAATGGACGAACCAGTTCCACCTCAACGGCAAAGTCCATGCCATCGGGTGGCGCAACGACCGTCACGTCAAAGGGGCCGATGCCGATAATGTCACCAACAATAACAGGTCTGTTACGGGCTGGCTGACCATTGACCCTCAGATCGGAAAGCTTTTCAACCTCGACAAAAAAGCCACCCTGGCGCTGGTGAATGGCCGCATGTTCAAAGCGGATGCGCGGGTCGGCCAGATAGACTTCGGCATTGGTGCTACGGCCCAAATGCACGGCCTCAGCAGACTTCTCCTCGCTTCTGCGCGATACGCCCCCTTTGGCGCGGCGCGTCAAATATGTAATGAGAATTTCCATCCGCCGCTTACCAGTAAAAAAACACAGAAACAATATGCGCGATCAATGCGCCAAGCAGGGCGAAAGACAGCGGCACATGCACATAAAGCCAGATATCCAGAAGCCCCTTATAGCGCACATCGCGGCGCGCCCGCGCCAGCAATTCTTCCTTGCGCGCCAACTGCCCCAGCAGCAGGCGGAACCCCTCAGCCTGTCCAGGAGGCGCATTTTCCGCCAGATGCCTGACAGCACGGCTTGCTTTCGCCGTCGCACAGTCGGGGTCTTTACCAGATAGTTGGCGAATAACGCCCCCCCCGATCCGGGTGTTTTGCGCCGCTGTCAATGCGATCTGATTGATCTCATCCCCTAGGGTCATTGCCGTCTCCCGGCACTCCGAATCAAGATCAGAGATTTCGTGCATCATCTGCACCAATGTCATGCCGCGCCGGTTATGGGTCATCAATTCAGGAACGCGCACATAGGCAAACAGTCCGAACACGCCACTGACAATCACGATCATCATCAGCGCATAGGCGAGCGTATGCACATTCCAGCCAAACTGGAATCCGGTATGCAGCGTTCCTATAATGACAAGCGCCAGTCCCAGATAAATATGGGCGCTCAGCCAGTCCTCGACCGGCGCGCCCCCGGCGCCATAGCGGCGCTTTCGAATACCAAACCACATCAGCCAGACGATAAGTAAGGCGCCAAAGCCACCCAGCGTATAACCCAGCCAGGTGCCGCCATTGGCGTTGCCATAATCGGGATCGTGAAACCAGTACAACGCCACTGCAATAGCGACGATGGCAAGCGCCCATTTCAAATATCTATAGTTCCTGAAAACCAGAACAGACTGATGCATTTACTTCCCCGCACCCCTCAAAAGCATATCTGGATATTGACGTTTATAGCCCCTGGGAGACAACCTTGAAAAACTCGGATGGTTCAACCCGCAACGCGGCGCCTGTCGGGCACGCCCGCACACAGGCCGGTCCACCAATGACATCCTTGCACATATCGCATTTCACCGCTTTCTTTGGTCCCGCTGTTTCCTTGTTGCTGTCGGGACCCCATTTCCCGCTGACGGCCTGACCCGGTCCGGGCCCACGTCCAAACAATAACCATTGCAGCAAGCCCGGCTTCTTTGGCGGTTTCGCTGCCATATGAATAACGCCATAGGGACAATTGCGTTCACAATTGCCACAGCCGATGCAGCTATCGGTAATATAGACTTCGCCATTGGCGTTGCGACGCAGGGCATCGGGGGGGCAATCGACCATGCAATGCGGATGCTCACAATGCCGACAAGAGGTGGGGACATGGATTGTCTCAAAGGTTGGTCCCGCTTCACGATTCAGCCGGGATGTGCCTTGGTGGGTTTCTGCGCAAGCCTTTTCACAATTGTCGCAGCGTACACACAGCGCCTCGTCGATCAGCAATACGTCGGTCGCCTCACCCAGTCCCTGATCGATCAGGAACTGAATAATGCCGCCAGCCTCAGGCTGTTCGGTGGTTTCAATATTTTCCAGCATGCGCCCGCGATAGCGCGCTTCAATGGTCCGGCGAACCGCCTCATTGCGCGCCATCAATGCCTGAAATGGCACCCCATCCAGGCGAAGCGCCTCGACGGCCACAGCGGCGCGGATGGTCGCCGAACGCGGAGCGTTACTGACCAGCGCCATCTCACCGACATAATTACCCGCCGCAACATAGGAGATGACGGTTTCCTTGCCGCCAACTTCGCGTGAAACCGTCACCGAACCGCGCTGGATAAGATAAAGGCAATCCCCTGTTTCACCTTCACGAAACAGCACCGCGCCCTGATCAAATTTTTCCACCCGCACCGTGCTGATCAGGTCTTCAAGATCCGGCAGTGGGATGCCAGGAGCAATATAGGTTTGAATTTGCCGCCCGACAGCGACCTGGTCCATAACCCGTTTCACCGATTCAACCGAATTGATCAGCTTGATCATGGACCGACGCGGGGTTTCGATCAGCAGGGAGGCGGTGTTAGCCATCACCGTCGCCGTGCGTCGGCGCCCTGACAACAGACCCATTTCCCCGAAAAACGCGCCCTTGCCCAGAGCCACGATCTTATTTTCATCCCCGGCGTCAATCTGAATGTTTACGCCGCCATCGACGATGGAAAAAAGGCTGTTGGTATAGTCGTTGCGCTCGAAGATCACATCCCTGCCACGCGGCGCATGTACATTGCTATCCAGCAGGAACTCCCGCAATTGCAGGGTCGTCAACCCGGCCAGCAGGGGAACAGATTTCTGAATCATCTCCAGAACTTCGGAAACCGTCCTGTTGCCGGGAATTTTGGCGAATTTCTGTTCCAGCAACGGTTCGTCGGCTGGCTTGAGCTGATTGCCCTGAATATATTCGATGACCTCATAACCCTGATTCATCGCCTGCTTGATCAGCGGATATCCGGCCAGCGCCCCGATCACATACAGACCGGGCACGTTCGATTCATATTGACCGGAAAGCTCCGGCAATGATGAAGGATCGGAATTCGGAAAATTGATGCCGCAGGCCTCAACAAACTTGCGTGGCGGTGAGGCGCCAAGCCGCGCAATGATGCGGTCACACTTCACTTTGGTTTCGCCCTGCGGCGTCTTGACGATGATGCCGTCATCCTCAACGCGCACCGTATCGGCGTTATAAATGCACTCAATATGGTTCTTCTCGATGGCCGTGGTAATGGCCGTCAGATTTCCCTGCTTGATACGCGCAAATTCACTGCCACGGTTCAAAATAACAACATTGTTCTGCCTGGTTAGCGCCAGGGCGTTCTCGATGCCCGCGTCGCCCGCCCCCACCACCACAATGGTTTCATCGGAATATTCATCCGGATCATTGAGTTGATACTGCACCCATTCGCGATCCTGCCCCGGCACGCCAAGCAACCGGATATTGCCCTGCAAGCCAATGGCGAACACAATATATTCAGCATTGATCGTGGCCCCATCCGAAAGTTTCAGTGTGAAATCGCCTTTGGCGCCGCTGATGCCGGTGACTTCGGAGTTAAAACGGACATTCGCTTTCAGATCGGCAATCTGCTTTTCCCAAGTGCCCAGAACATCCTCACGAATACCGATCTGGAAGCTCAGCTCACTGCGCAGCGGCAACACATCGGGCGTGGCCATGACCAGCTTGCCCTTTTGATATTTGTATATCGTATCGGAGACGTGATCGCGTTGTTCCAGCAGAACATGGGAAACGCCAGCCGCCGCTGCGCGCCCCGCGGCGCTGAGACCGGCCGGGCCTGACCCAACGATTGCAACCTTCACGCGTTCCGCCATATGTGTCTCTTGCTATACAGTCCTGATTATCACTGCCGATTCGTAGGCCCAGCAAAATTTATACCAATTATTCATAGTCATACAGTTAGCAAGGGCAAGCAATATACAATTCTGGCCATGGCGTAACTTATTGCGCAATCAGGTTACGTCTCCTTGACAAGGATCAAGGTTTCCCAAGTTCCTGCAATGCTGCGGAAACCGAGCGATATTCACTGCTGTCAGGGGGCAGACGCCCCCGCAATTTTTCCCAAAGCTCACGCGCCTCAACCACTTTGCCATTTTGCGCCGAAAAAGCTCCCAAAAACCAGAGCGCCTGGTTGTTTTCCGGCTCCAGCGCCAATATTTGCCACATGGTGCTGGCAAAGCGGTCCGAGACCGGTTTCGTTTCGCCTGCTGCCTGTAGCGCCTCGCCATAGGCCGACAGTGCATCCAGGCGACCTGGCCCGGCCTCCACTGCGCGCCCCAACGCCGTGAGACTATCCTCTCCGCGCCCCAGCACCCCATAGGCGCGGGCCAGTTTCAGCCAGCCATCGACATTATCCTTGTCCGTGGATTCTTGGCGGGCAGCCAGACGCGCCACCATAGTCTCGATCATTTCCTTGCGATCCCCCTCTGGCATGGCGGCGGCGGCTTCCATGTCTTCGGCATTGGGGGCTGCTTTGGGCGGCGATTCCTGAACCTGAGCCGGAAGCAGGCTGGCCAGATCAACTTTCAACATATTCGCCACTTCCAGCGCCTGCTCGCGCACGGCGCCCGCCCATGGCGCACCGGGTTCCGCCCGTTTTAGCAGCGCCACCCAATCTGCGAGCGCCCCTTTGGCATCACCGCTCTGCGCTTTGGCCAGGCCAAGATAAAATCGGGAGCGTGGCTCCGCCGGCAAAATTTCCAGCACTTTGCGAAATTGAAGCTGCGCGTCTTCACCGACCAGCCCATTATTGCCCTGCACCAGGGCTTCGGCATATTCAGCCAGCACCATGGGCGTCGGCCTGTCGCCCGCCAGGGCCACCGCCTTGCCATAGGCCTCAATCGCTTTGGGAAAATTTCCCAATGTCACGTAAGAACGGCCCAGTAACATCCAGCCCTGAATATCATCGGGGGTCGCGGCCAAACGCGCGGCCAGTTTTTCGGTCAGCGCCACCATATCCATATGCTCGGGATCTGCGGCGGCAACCTGTGCTGCATTGCGGTTTGGCGCAAGATCGGGGCTGCCTATCGCCAGATAAACGCCAAACGCAATAGCGGGCAGCAAAAGCCCGACAGCCGCCGCACCCGCCAGCCGACCATTTTTCGACCGGAACCCGACGCCTCTTCCCGCGCCCGCCACATCCGAAGCATGATCCTCGTCATCCGCACGCAGCATGCGGCGTTCAATTTCCAGGCGGGCCGACTTCGCTTCTTCCCCGGAAATCACATTGCGGGCAAGTTCGCCGTCAAGTTCGGCCAATTGCTGGCGATAGACCTCAAGCGCGTGCGCGCCCCGCGACGCGCCTTCCTTGCGTTCGCGCAACAGTGGCAGAGCGATCAACCCCGTCGCGCCCACCGCCATTGCTGTAATGATTATCCAGAAAATTATCGGCATGGCCGAACCGGTAGCACACTGCGCCGCGTCAGGTAAGTTGGAATTTCAGTTCTTTCTGTCCGGATCATCCAGTTCCGCAAGCCGCAATTTGCTTTTATGGGTGTCAACCTTTTCATCCGTGGTCAGGCGCTGCCCCTGAAAATAATATTTCTGCCAGGCCTGCTTGACCGTCTCGGGGTCATGCTTGCCCAGATTAGCGAGAAACTCGGTGCGGCTTTTCGTCCAGGCGTCATACTCCGCTTTCAACTCCGGTTCCGCGTCCATCACGCGCACCTCGGGCCGGAAGGATTCAAGCATATCATGTTGGATTGGAATGATGGTGCAAAAGGGTTCTCCCTTTTCAAAACACACTATGCCCGGCGCCGTCATTTTCCAGTTCATCGTGAATGGAAATGGCAGCCAGTCCGTTT
>CAYGDL010000064.1:0-12639 GCA_964348545.1 uncultured Alphaproteobacteria bacterium
CCTGCTTGGCGTCATCGGTCATCAGACCGCGCTGGATCTGGCGCGACATGTTGAACGAAATTGTCGCCAGCGCCTTGTCCAGCGCCTCCTTGTTGACGTCTTCCAGCAGCACGTCAAAGCCGGCGGCGGCGCACACATGCGCGATGCCGTTGCCCATTTGGCCGGCGCCAATTACGCCAACCTTGTTTATCGTCGCCATTCGGGGATCATCCTTTGTTGAACCAGGCCCAATCCCTGCTACGTTTCCCGTCCATTTTTCACCCGGCTCTCAGAGGCCAAGTTTTGCCAATTCCGCTTCCAGTTCCGGCACCGCCTTGAACAAATCCGCCACCAGGCCATAATCCGACACCTGGAAAATCGGCGCTTCTTCATCCTTGTTGATGGCGACGATGATCTTGGAATCTTTCATGCCGGCCAGATGCTGAATGGCGCCCGAAATACCTACGGCAATATACAGATCGGGCGCCACAACCTTGCCGGTCTGACCGACCTGCATGTCGTTCGCCGCATAGCCTGCATCGACCGCCGCGCGCGATGCGCCGACGGCGGCCTTGAGCTTGTCCGCAACCGCTTCAATCATTTTGAAATTATCGCCCGATTGCATACCGCGGCCGCCAGAGATAATGATCTTGGCCGATGTCAATTGTGGCCGCGCCGAATCCGACAGACGATCGCCGACATATTCCGACAGGCCGGGATTTTTCGCCGCCGCGATTTTTTCGACAGTGGCCGAACCGCCCTGACCAACAGCCTGGAAGGTGGTGGTGCGCACGGTGATGACCTTTTTGGTGTCCGAGGATTGCACGGTCTGCATCGCATTGCCCGCATAGATCGGGCGCACAAATGTATCCGGCGCTTCGACTTTTACGATTTCGGAAATCTGCGCGACGTCCAGCATGGCGGCGACGCGCGGCATGAAATTTTTCGACACGGTGGTGGCGCTGCTCAGCACCGATGTGTAATTACCCATCAGGCCAACCACCAGTTCCGCCACATTTTCGGCAAGCCGCGCCGAATAAATCGCGTCATCGGCCAGCAGAACTTTTGTCACGCCGTCCAGCTTCGCACTGGCTTGCGCAACCGCATCGCAATTTTGTCCGGCCACCAGAATATGCACATCGCCGCCCAATTGTTTGGCGGCGCTGACGACCTTGGCGGTGGCGTCGGACAGGTTTGTATTGTCGTGGTCAGCTACTACAAGCGCACTCATACTCAAATTACTCCTGCTTCATTGCGCAGCTTGGCGACAAGATCTTGTACGGATTCTACTTTTACACCAGCGGAACGCGTGGGCGGCTCGGTGGTCTTCAGAACTTTCAGGCGCGGCGTGATGTCTACGCCGAAATCTTCCGGCGTCTTTTCATCAATGGGTTTCTTGCGCGCCTTCATAATGTTGGGCAGCGACGCATAACGCGGCTCATTCAGCCGCAGATCAACCGTGATGATGGTGGGCAGGTTCACGCGGATGGTTTGCAGGCCGCCATCCACTTCGCGGGTTACTTCGGCCTTGTTGCCGTCAATTTTCACTTCACTGGCAAAGGTGGCCTGCGAACGGCCCAGCAATGCGGCCAGCATCTGGCCGGTCTGATTGCTGTCATCATCAATCGCCTGCTTGCCCAGAATGACGATATCGGCGCCTTCCTGTTCGGTAATGGTCTTGAGGATTTTGGCGACGGCAAGGGGTTCAACGGTGGCGTCGGTTTTTACCAGAATGCCGCGGTCGCCGCCCATGGCCAGCGCGGTGCGGATGGTTTCCTGCGCCGCCGCCGGTCCGATAGAGACAATAATGACCTCGGTGGCGGTTCCGGCTTCTTTCATGCGCACGGCCTGTTCGACGCTGATTTCGTCAAACGGGTTCATCGACATTTTGACATTCGCCAGATCGACGCCCGACCCATCGGCCTTGACCCGCGCTTTTACGTTATAATCAATTACCCGTTTGACGGGTACCAGAACCTTCATTGCCACACTCTCCAAATCAAAATATTTGCTAATTCATCCCGGTTTGGGAAAACCGGTTATCTCGCAGGTGCGAAAACTAGTATTCGCAACCGCCGCTGTCAACGAATCGTAACGTTCAGATCCATGATTTTAGGTAAAAAATACAATTACCGGTTCTGGCCCGGCTGCCATAAAACATCTGTATTACCGTCATTGTTCACATGGCGGCCAATCACAAACAGAAAATCCGACAACCGGTTGATATAGCGTAGCGCCGCCGGGTTAACTTTTTCACTATCCGCCAGTTCCACCATCAATCGCTCGGCGCGCCGGCTAACTGTGCGCGCCAGGTGCAGATAGGCCGCCGCCGGGCTGCCCCCCGGCAATATGAAGGAATTCAGGGGGCTTAACCGGGCGTTCAGGGCGTCAATTTCACGCTCCAAACGGTCCACCTGGGCATCGGCGATGCGCAACGCCTCTCCGGGCTTTTCGTCTGGTGCTTCGGGTGTGCAAAGATCCGCCCCCAGATCGAACAGATCGTTCTGGATGCGCCCCAGCGCCGCGTCAGCGTCACCTGCGGTGTGCAGGCGCGCCAGACCGATGGTGGCATTGGCCTCGTCCACAGTGCCATAGGCGGCCACCCTCAGGTCATATTTACGCACCCGTTTGCCGTCGCCAAGGCCGGTATCGCCCTTGTCGCCGGTGCGGGTGTAAATTTTATTCAGCTTTACCAATGCCTCAGCCCCCGGCGAAATAAACCGCGCTCATAATGACAAGCACGGCAACGAACTGCATCGCCACGCGCAGGCGCATCAATTTATTGCTCCAGGTGCGGTTGAATTCACCGCCCCGGAACATGGCGAAGATGCCCACGCAGAGCACGATGAAAACCAGAGCAATAGAGATTGGCACCAATATTTCGAGAAAATGTCCCATGCTGGCGTCTATTATCCCATCCGGTAGACGCGGCTGGCGCAGCCCGCAAAAAGGCTGGCTTTTTCACTGGCGGAAAAGCCCGACGCGATGCGCTTGAACGCATTCCATAGCACGCCATAAGAGACGGATCGTTTATCCACCGGGAAATTGCTTTCGAACATGCAGCGCGCCGGTCCAAATACATCAATGGTGTGCAGATAATAGTCGCGGGTCGCCGCCGCCAGTTCTTCCGATGTAGGCGGCAGCGCCTTTTTGTGCCAGCCAAAACCGTTCATCGGCATGTTGATGCCGCCGATTTTCACATTGACGTTCGGGCATTTCGCCAGTTCGGCCATATCTTTTTTCCACTGCACGAAAATTTCCGCCTTTTTGCCCTCATAGGGGCCAATAGCGATCGGACCGCCGAAATGATCCATGATGATGGTCAGGTCGGGCAAGGCGCGGGCAAATTCCGTCAGGTCGGGGATTTGCGGATGATAGAAAAACGCATCAAATGACATGCCGCGTTTGACCAGTTCCGCCGCGCCCTGACGAAATTTCGCCTCGCCCAGCATGCCCTTTGTCAAATGTGCAAAGGATCCCTGTAATTGGGGGTTGGGATCCCAGGCTGTGATGTGGCGGATGCCGCGAAAACGGCCGGGCGCCGCGATCATATGCGCATCCAGCACCTCGCCAACAGCGGAACCCAGTGTCAGATCGGCATGCCCGACAATGGCGGAACAGGCCCGCATCGGCCCGTAAATGCCGCTGGCGCTCTGCGCCGCCACCCCATTGACAAATTCGGTTTCCCCGACGGGGCGCAGATGTTCCGGCCCGGAAGCGCGATACATGGCCCCGCAATCCACGAAAACCGTGGCCACAATATTATGGCCGCTATTGGTGTCGGCGCATAATTCATCAAGAAAATACCGGCTGCCGGGGTGATCCCATAAATGATGGTGGGGATCGATGATTGGAAGCCCCGGTTCCAGTGCCGCTTCCTGCACCTGGGCAAGCCATGCCCCCTGATCGGTTATCTGCCGCATGCTTGCTTCTCCCCATATTCTGATAAATTGCTCTAGCTAAACTATTAAAGCTATGCCAGATAGCAAGCATCATATATGTGCTTGTGTGGATAAGCCACTTAACATCAGAGCGAAGTGTATCAGCAGTGCGCCGTCGTGACGTCCTGGCCGGAATGGCCCTTTCCCCTTTGTTTGGCGTTCTTCCCGTAACCGGGCAGGAAGCCGATATGCCTGTTGCCGGCGCCAAACTGGCGGACCCGATTCCCTTTAACCCCGGAATGGTGCGCAAACTTGCGCAAAAGCTGGCGTCGAAGCAATATTCACCGCCGACGCTGACCCTGCCGAAGGAGCTGGAAAACCTTACCTACGACCAGTATCGCGATATCCGATTTCGTCCGGATCAGGCGATTTGGCGCAGTGAAGGCCTGCCGTTCCAGATGCACCTGTTCCATAGCGGGTTTTTCTTTATGCAGCCGGTGGCGATCCATCTGGTGGAGCACGATGAGTCCCGCAAATTATTATACTCCAGCGATTACTTCTCTTTTGGGCCCAGTGTTCAACCGCCGCCGCCGGAATATGATCTGGGTTTTGCAGGCTTTCGTCTGCATACCCCCATCAATCGACCGGATTATTTCGATGAAATGGCCGTGTTTCAGGGGGCAAGCTATTTTCGCGCCGTAGCCAAAGGGCAGGCCTATGGCCTTTCGGCGCGCGGACTGGCCATTGACACCGCCGAACCCAGCGGCGAGGAATTTCCCCTGTTCCGCGCCTTCTGGATCGAAAAGCCGCGATCCGATTCCGCCTCCATCGTGGTGCACGCACTGCTCGACAGCAAGCGCACCACGGGGGCCTATCGCTTCACCATGCGCCCGGGCGTCAGCACCGAGATGGATGTGGAAGTCACGCTATATCCGCGCACCAATCTGACCCGCGTGGGATTTGCGCCGCTGACCAGCATGTTTTTATTCGATGCTTCCGACCGTGCGGGCATTGATGATTTTCGTCCCGCTGTACATGATTCCACGGGCCTGTCGATCCGCAATGGTCGGGGCGAATGGCTGTGGCGGCCTTTGGCCAACCCTAATATTCTGCAAGTCAGCGCCTTTATGGATCATAGCCCGCGCGGTTTTGGGCTATTACAGCGTGAACGGCGCTTTGAGAGTTTCGAAGATCTCGAAGCGCGCTATGAACGGCGCCCGAGCCTGTGGATAGAGCCGATTGGAGACTGGGGGCCCGGCGCCGTGCACCTGGTTGAAATCCCTTCGAAATCGGAAATAAACGACAATATCGTCGCCTATTGGCGGCCCTCTGACCCGATTTCCGGTGGTTCGGAATATACGCTGAATTATCGCATGCAATGGACGAACGCGCCGTCACCCGGGCCCGATATGGCCCTGGTCATTGCAACCCGCACGGGCACAGGATGGGACGCGCCGACGCGGTTGTTTGTCATCGATTTTGCCGGTGAATCGTTGGACAGCCTTGGCCCGGACAAGCTGCCTGAACCCATCATCGCCGCTTCGGAAGGTAAAATTTTAAACCCTGTGGTGCAACCCAACCCCGAAACCAAAGGCTGGCGCTTAAGTTTCGAGTTGGACACGGGCGGCGCGCAAACCGTCGAATTGCGCTGCCATCTGGCGTATGAAAAGATGCCGCTTTCGGAGGTCTGGGTTTACCGATGGACGATTTGAAGGCGCACGCCACCGCGCCTACGGATCATAATTCTGATTTTACGATGGCGCCGCCATTGCCTTCTGAAACACTTGCGGATATGCCCGCACAGGCGTTTTGGGAGTGGCAGCCGCCCCCCGCCGCTGAGCATCCAGATACGGGCCGACTACAGGCGCTATGGCGGCGCGGGATATTATTTTCGGGAACTTTGCTGCTTTCGCTATCCGCCATCTACGCCATGTATGAAGTGATGGCGGTGAATAATCTGACCAGTGTTCAGATCCTGATTTTGTTCCTGTTCGCGCCCAATTTCGCCTGGATTTCGTTCTGGTTTGTCAGCGCGCTGATGGGATATTTTCTGGCGCTGCGGCCACGCCCTTTGTTGCGGGTGCCCCGGCTGGCGGCTGGCGCCACGATGACGCTGGGCAGGCGTACAGCCTTGCTGGTGCCGACCTATAATGAACCCCCCCACCGCATCTATGCCAATATACAAGCCATGTATGAAGCCCTGCGCGACATGGGGGCCATGCGTTCATTTGATTTTTTTATTCTGAGCGACACGACCGAGGCGGCGATCTGGCTGGAAGAAGAAGCGGGCTTTCGCGATCTGCGCGCCCGCACCGGCGGTGACGCCAACCTGTTTTACCGGCGACGGCCAAAAAACATTGCGCGCAAATCCGGCAATGTGGAAGATTTCTGCCGCCGCTGGGGAATGAATTACGATCATATGATCGTGCTGGACGCCGATAGCCTGATGACAGGTGAGGCGATGGTGCGTTTGGCCGCCACCATGGAGTTGCATCCCGAAGCGGGCATCATTCAGACCGCGCCGCAGATTATCAATGGCGGCACCCTGTTTGCACGGCTACAGCAATTTGCCGGACGCGCCTATGGATCCGTGGTGGCGTCGGGCCTGGCCTATTGGCATATGGGGGATGGCAATTATTGGGGCCATAATGCGATCATCCGTACACGGGCCTTTCTGGAAAGTGCGGGGCTGCCTGCCCTGCCCGGGCGCCCACCCTTTGGCGGCCATATACTGAGCCATGATTTTGTCGAAGCCGCCCTGATGCGGCGCAGCGGCTGGAAAATCTATATGGCGGTGGAAATTGAAGGCAGCTTTGAAGAAAGCCCGCCCGGCCTGATTGATTACGCCGCCCGCGACCGGCGCTGGTGCCAGGGCAATATGCAGCATATGGCGGTGCTTCCGGTGCGCGGCCTGCACTGGCTAAGCCGGTTGCATCTGGGGCTCGGCATTTTCGGCTATCTTGCCTCACCCTTGTGGCTGAGTTTTTTGCTGGCTGGCGTGTTGCTGACCTTGCAGGCGCATTATATTCGCCCGGAATATTTTACCGACGAATTCCAATTGTTCCCGACCTGGCCGGTGATCAATCCGCAACTGGCGGCCTGGCTTTATGTTGGCACCATGGCGGTGCTGCTGGGGCCAAAAATTCTGGGCGTCATGCTGATTATGCGTGAGCGTGTTCTGGCCAACCTGTATGGCGGGCGTCTGAAAATTATTGGCGGGCTGTTTATCGAGACGCTGCTGTCTTCGCTGACGGCGCCAGTCATGATGCTTATTCAAACCTCCGCCGTGTTTGGCGCGCTTGCCGGGCGTGACGTGGGCTGGCGCACCCAGCGGCGCGGCGATGACAAGGTGCCGTTCAGGGAAATCGCGCTGCGTCACCGGGGGCACACTTTCCTTGGGGTGGCGCTTGGCGTTTCGGCCTTTGTTGTATCGCCATTATTGCTTGCCTGGATGTCGCCGGTGGTGCTTGGCCTGGTGCTGGCCATTCCTCTGTCGGCCCTGGGAGCCAGCCATCGCTGTGGCCAGGCGCTGGCGCGGGCGGGGCTACTGCTGACGCCGGAGGAATCGCAGCCGCATCCCATTATTATCCGTTCCCGGATAATTCAGGAAGAACTGGCCCAGCAAGGCATGCAGGTGATGGACCCGCTGCGGCGTATTGTCGATGATCCTGAATTGCGCGATCTGCATCTGGCCATGCTCGCAAAGCCGCGCGGCGGTGTGAAAGGCGATGTGGATGTGGATCTGGTCGTGGCCATGGCCAAGCTGCAACAGGCGGAAACTATCGAAGACGCGATACGATTTCTTTCCGCGCGCGAAAAGATCGCTGTCCTTGGCAATGCGGACGGGGTCGCCCGGCTGGCCGGCATTGCCCAACCCCGTCCTGATCCCGCTATTGCGGCCCAGTAAGCCTATTCGGCCGCTTTTTTCAGCGCCTCGTTATATTTTTCGCCGACACTGGTGCGCCAGATATCGCCGGGGCGCGCATTGGTGCATTCGCCATGCTCGAATGTCGCCACGCCATTGACCAGAATGGCGCGATAGCCCGTGGCCTTTTGAATCAAACGCCGACCGCCGCCAATAATGGTTTCGTACACCGGTTTTTCCGGTGTTACCGCCAGCTTGTCCAGATCATAGATCATGATATCGGCAGGCAGGCCCGGCAACAGCATACCGCGCCCGGTCATGCCAATGCTGGCCGCTGCCATATGCGACAGACGCCAATGCGCTTCTTCCAGTGACAGCACTTTTTTGTCCCGCACCCATTTTGCCAGCAGGATGGTGGGATATTTACCAAGGCTGAGGAATTGCGTATGCGCGCCGCCATCGGACAGGCCGGGTATCACATAGGGATGCAGCAGCATTTCCTGATTGGCGTCATCATCCATATTGGCGAAATCTTCGATGATGAAATTGGTCTCAAGGCGTTCGGCCACATTGATGTCGCAGAATACATCCAGCGGATTCTGCCCGCGCTCGGCCGCGATCTGCGAGACATATTTGCCAACAATTTTCGGATCTTTCGATTCCATCACCATCAGCCGCGCCCAGTTGCCCGACCAGAGCCGTTCTACATGCGTATCCAGATCATGCTGCAAGGTTTTACGCACGGCCGGATTGGCCAGATTGGCGATGCGCTGTTCCAGCGGGCAGGCCAGCGCCTTGTTCCATGCGGGCATTTCATCGAACAGATTATATTCGATCAGATTGAACAGCGATTCCAGTTCATGCGTCAGACCCAGCCCGTTCACCTGCACCCGCTTGTTCATATCTTCGAGCAGCGCCAGCGCCTCTTTATAGGCGCCGGGGCGGTGGCCTTCCTGGATCAGCGCATTGTAATAGACCGGGCGTCCGGAAATATTGGCCCAGCGTTCCAGCATTTCCGCTTCATTGGGGCCGATTTTCAACTGCTTGGGCGTCACTTCGATGGAGCCGACATTGAATTCGCGCGCCACCGCAATCAGCGCCTCGGTTTCCGCCATCGGGGCGATCAGGCTGGGAAGCACAGATCCGTCAAAATCGCGGTCGATCAGATTAAGATCGGTGGAAAGCCCCATGGCGCCCGCGCGATAGCCGTCGCGCACCACTTCTTTCATGGCCTCCAGTTCGGCGGGCGTCACATGCTCGCGTTTGCTGTCATCCGTACCCAGAACATATCCGCGCACCGGTGATTGCGGAATATAGCTGGCGACATTGACGCCAAGCCCGGCATTTTTGAGAGAGTTCATATATTCGGCCTGCGTCACCCAATCCCAGCGCATGCCCAGCTTCATCGCGGAATAAGGAATGGCCTCAACGCGCGTCATGCGCTGCATGGCGCGTTCGCGGTCATGTGGGTGGCAGGGCGCAAAGCCAAAACCACAGGCGCTCACAACGATGGAGGTAATGCCGTGCCAGCAGGACTGGCTGGCATAGGGATCCCATTGCAACTGCGCGTCATAATGCGTGTGCACGTCAATCGCGCCAGGCGCAACGATCAGATTGGTGGCGTCAATTTCCTTTTTGCCTTTGCCGGTCACGCGGCCAATCTCGGCGATCTTGCCATCCTTGATGGCGATGTCCGCCTTAAAGCGCGGCATGCGGGTGCCATCCACCACCGTGCCATTGCGGATTACCATGTCGAAGCGTGTGTCAGCCATAGCGCCGTTTCCTCCCGGATATTTTTATGATCAACTCTGGTTGGCGCAGGCCGGATTTCTATTGACAATATTGTTTAACGTACTGCGCGGCTCTCCTAATGAGACGCCGCTCAATAAGACTTGTCAAGCGGGAATGCGGGTGTATTTATCCAGCGACCAGTAGCGCGCTTGAAGGATGATGGACGAAATGCGCTAGGCTGTTTGCTCGAATGTGGCTATGCAAAAACCGTCGGCAAGCCATAAAGTCCGGATACTGACCGATTACCTTATAAACGGATGGCGCTGCGGGAATGGAACTATCGCCTTCGACCCTTTATGCTCTGGTGCTGCTGGCCGCCGTTGCGCATGCGGTGTGGAATTCGCTCGTCAAGAATTCGGGCGATCGCCTGCTGATGATGGCGGTGATCCGGCTGGTGGGGCTGGTCTTTGGCCTGGCGCTGTTGCCGTTCGTGACTTGGCCGGGACCGGATGCCTGGATATGGCTGGCGCTCGGCGCGGCGGCTTACTTCGCCTCAATTACGCTGCTGATCGAATCCTACCGCATCGGGGATCTGAGCCTGGTCTATCCGATTATGCGCGGAACGGCCCCGATCCTGCTGGCGCTG
Organism: uncultured Alphaproteobacteria bacterium; assembly: GCA_964348545.1. GTDB lineage: Bacteria > Pseudomonadota > Alphaproteobacteria > UBA11222 > UBA11222 > UBA11222. The sequence goes on from CAYGDL010000064.1 coordinate 10,103, forward strand.
ATTGCGTATCTGACTATCGGTGAACGCCTTAACCTGGGACAGATGGCGGCGGTGGCGCTGACGTCATCAGGCATTTTGTTGCTGGTTGGCGGCAGGGGCGGAAATCTGCCCGCCATCGGATTTGCGGTCGCCACCAGCATTAGCATTGCCACCTATTCCTTGGTCGACGGGTTGGGCGTACGCGCCAGCGCCAGTGTGCTGGGCTTCATGGCCTGGCTGCAGATACTGATCGGCATTGGCGTGCTGGGATTTACCCTGACGCGGCGGCGCAAGGCGATTATGCCATTTGTGCGGGCGAGCGGTCTTACCGGTGTGTTCGCGGGCGTCTTGTCGATTGGCGGCTATCTGGCCTATCTCGCCGCCGCCAAGGTGCTGCCGCTGGCGCCGGTCACGGCGCTGCGCGAAAGCAGCGTGATTTTCGGAACTGTCATCGGCGCGCTGGTGTTGAAAGAAGGCTTTGGCGCACGCCGTATTAGTGCGGCAATATTGGTGACCTGCGGCATCGCGGCGCTGGCGTTGGCGGGACAGAGATGAGCGCAACCGTCATCGCCGTGGCGGCCAGCGCGTGGCGTCGAGCCGCCGCGCCAAACCATCCAGCTCCGCCTGGGGAACCGCCAAAGTGAAAGGGGTGATTGCATCACTCATGGCGCCGGGCCCTCCTGCTGGTATGTTCTTTATTTCGCGGCAGTTTGTCACCATCAGCGCGGCGAGACACATCCCAGATGACAGTTTGGATGTTGGACATGCTTCAACCTGAAACAGAAAGGCTCTATGATGACACCATAATGATATGCAGACTGACAAAGGAAACCGCATGACGAATACAATGATTGACGGCCCCAGAATTGATCCGGCCAATGGCGGCAAGGCGGACAGCCTGGTGATTTTGTGCCATGGCTATGGCGCCGACGGAAATGATCTGATCGGGCTTGCCCCCTATTGGCAACAGCTTTTGCCGGGTGCGGCCTTTGTTTCGCCCAACGCGCCAGAGCGCTGCGAAATGTCGCCCATGGGATATCAATGGTTCGGCATTACCCGGCTGGATCCCGAAGAAATGCATCGCGGCGTCACCCGCGCGGCCCCCATTCTGGATCGCTTTATTGATCAGGAATTGGCGCGTCATGGCCTGGATGAAAGCCGTCTGGTGCTGGTTGGCTTCAGTCAGGGTACAATGATGTCGCTTCAGGTTGGATTACGCCGGGCAATATCTCCGGCTGGCATTATCGGCTATTCCGGGGCGCTGGCGGGACCGGAAAAATTGCCGGCCGAAATCAGGGTCAGGCCACCCATTCTGATGATCCATGGCGATGAAGATGAAATGCTGCCCATCAGCCGCATGCATGCCGCCATTGAGGCGCTGGTCAAGGCGGGACTGACCGTGCAATCGCATATATCGCGCGGCGTGGGACATGGGATCGGGCCGGATGGCCTGCAATTGGGAGGAGAATTTATTCGCGGTGTCTTACAGCGCCCGGCTTGACTCACTAAACGCCATTTTTGGGCAGGCGGCGGATGGCGCTGATCTGGCTAGCCGATTGCGCAATACGCGCCACCGCTTCCACGAGTGGTTCGCTGGCCACCTGCATGTGATGCGCATTGGCATGCAGCAATGTGTCGGCGTTTCGCATCATGCCGACATGGCCTTTCCAGAAAATCAGGTCGCCGCGTCGCAGCATATGCAGATCAATCGGCAGGGCTTTTCCCAACTCCACCTGCTGATAACTGTCCCGTGGACACCCAATGCCGGCCCGCATCAGGGCGGTTTGCAGCAGCCCGGAACAATCCAGGCCATGGCCATCTCTGCCCCCCCATAGATAGGGCGCGCCGAGAAACATTTCTGCGACCGATACAAAATCCGCCACAAAGACTCCAATCGGGGCGGTATGGGGTGCGTAAATCCAGCCCGTTTCTTCAATCTGACTGAAACCTTCCGCATACGCATTCAACGCCAGTTTGGCGTTCATGCTAAGGCACATTAGTGGCGGAGATTTCAAATCCGCGTCGCGATAGATAAATGTGCGCGGCACACTGACCTGATGCGTCGGCAGGGGGCCAACGGGGCCAAGCGCGTCCAGCTTTATATATCCCGGATAATGATCCAGTATCGCATGACCTTTGGCCCAGCCGCCCTGTTCTTCTTCAATCGAAAATAATTCACCGAACAGCATTTGCGTTTCCAGCGGCGCATCCCCAGCTGGCGCGCGGCGCAAGGCCGCGCAACCAGTAATGATACGCTTGTGCGGCGGGTTCACAGCGCGGCCGCCCGCGCCTTGATCAGATCGGCAAAGTCACTCAGATATAGCGCGCCCTTAAGCGTGCGTTGCACCAATATGCTGCGCCGGTCGGTTTCATCGCGTTTGCGGCGCGTGAAGTCCAGCCGCCCCATCGTATCCAGCGCGCGGGTAATCGCCGGTTTGGAAATATTTAATTTTGCCGCCAGGCCGCGCACCGTATGCGGCGGTTCATCGCTATAGACGATCATCAAAATCGCCATTTGCCGCGCGCTCAGATCCGGGCCATCGGCGCGCACCGAATCG
>CAYGDL010000065.1:0-12470 GCA_964348545.1 uncultured Alphaproteobacteria bacterium
ATGTGCTGGATGGCGACAATATCCGTTTTGGCCTCAACGCCAATCTGGGCTTTTCACCCGAAGACCGTTCGGAAAATATCCGCCGGGTGGGTGAGGTGGCGGCATTGTTTGCGCGTGCGGGCATGATTGCGCTGACGGCTTTTATTTCGCCCTACCGTTCGGACCGGGACCGCGCGCGCGCCGCCATGCCGGATCGTTTTCACGAAATCTATGTGCAGGCCGATGTGCAAACCTGCGAAAGCCGCGATCCCAAAGGCCTGTATGAAAAAGCCCGGCGCGGCGAGATCAAGGAATTCACAGGCATTTCCGCGCCCTATGAAGAACCCGAGGCGGCGGAACTGGTGGTGGACACAGCGAAACATTCCATCGAGGAATGCATGACCCAGTTAATCGCCTATATCGAAGCGAACTTTTCCCTGCGCTCGGTAGATCGCAAGGCAGGCTAAACAATCGCGCTGATTCCGGCGATGCCTGTCGCCCCACTGCCTTGCAGGCGGCGGGCGTTTGCGGCGCCAATACCTCCCAGCGCAATGACCGGCGCGCGCGCAGCACGGGTTAGTTTCGCAAATCGAACCGGCCCCAGCGGTGCTGCGCCCGGATGGCTTTGGGTGGCAAATAGCGGCGATAACATTATGGCGTCTGCGCCAAACTGATGGGCGCGGCGCATGCCGCGCAAACCATGGGCGGCCACCGTCACCATGGCGTCCGGTTTTACGGCGCGCATCGCGCGCGCCTGATGCGCCAGCCGCTCGGGAAAATGTGCACCGTCCGCACCCACGCGCAGCGCCATGCGCCAATCCCCGGCCAGCAGAAACACAATGCGGCGTTTTCGGCACAACCGTAGCAATGTCCGCGCCATCGCCTCGCGATCGCCATGATCATAATGGCGAAAAATAAAACCCGATCCTGTGGGCAGACGCAATATAGCGTCACGCGGATTTGGCAGTCGTTGCGTATCACTCACCAACCACAATGCCGGTAGTGCGCGTTCGCGACGTGCAAACCGCGAAGCACATTTGAGTTGGGCAGCAAGTTTTGCCAGTGTCATTCAATATCTCATAGCTGAAAAATACGTGTATTATTCAAATCATGACCCAGACCGATTCATCCCGGCAAACAGATATTACCGCAAATCTGGCCGCTGTGCGCGCGCGCATTGTCGCTGCGGCGCAGGCGGCCGGGCGCGATCCGGCCAGAATTACGCTGATTGCGGTCAGCAAATTTCACAATGCCGAAGCGGTGCGGCCAGCCCTTGCGGCGGGTCAGTATGATTTCGGTGAAAACCGGGTTCAGGAAGCCGCCGCCAAATGGCCACCGCTTTGCCAGATATTTTCGCAGTGCAGACTGCATATGATCGGCCCGTTGCAGACCAATAAAGTGCGTGAGGCGGTGGCGCTATTCGATGCGATCCACACGCTGGATCGGGAAAAACTGGCGCGTCGCTTGGCGGATGAAATCTCCGCCAGTGGAAAATCGCCCGCTCTGTTCGTTCAGGTGAATACCGGTGAAGAGCCGCAAAAGGCCGGCGTGGCGCCCAAAGATGCAGATCGTTTTATCGCGCAATGCCGCACGGAATTCGGCCTGAACATTTGCGGGCTGATGTGTATCCCACCCGCGCTGGAAAATGCGTCACCGCATTTTGCATTACTGTCGGAAATTGCCGCGCGCAATGGGCTGGCAAAACTCAGCATGGGAATGAGCGATGATTTCGAGACGGCCATCGCGCAGGGATCAACCCATATCCGCATCGGCAGCGCAATTTTCGGCGCGCGGACGCATCAATAGCGTTTCTTCACAGATACATCGCGCCAATATCAACGGTAGAACGATTTCCCAACTGATCGAAATTCTGCGCGATCCAGCCATCGGCGCAGGCACGGCCCGTATCACGCAACCCGGTCAGAAATTCCAGTTCGGTGCTCATCTTGCTGGCTACACCCAGGCTGCTCATCATTTCATCCGCAGCGATGGCATGGATCAGCATGCGGCTGAAGGACGGGTCATTCAGCATGCCATCATCGATCAGCTTGGTGACAAAGCTGACCGCGCGCATTTCGCGCATGAGTGACGAATTGAAACTGATTTCATTGATGCGGTTCATAATCTCGCTGGCGGTGCGCGGCAGCTTTTTGCGTTCGATCGGATTGATATGCACAATCACCACATCATGGCTGTCACAGCCATAGATCAGCGGAAAGATTGCGGGGTTACCCATATAGCCGCCATCCCAATAGGCCTCGCCACCAATTTCTATTGCCTGAAATAAAAATGGCAGACAGCTTGACGCCAGCACGGCGTCGGCGGTTATTTCATTATTCTCGAAAATCTTCACTTTGCCGGTACGCACATTGGTGGCCGACAGAAACAGTTTGACCGGGCAGGCTTTGTCCTGCAAGGCTGCAAAATCCACGCTCTGTTGCAGCACCGCGCGCAGCGGGTTGAGATTAAGCGGGTTGAACTGATAGGGCGACAGCATCCGCGTCATCAGATCAAACGCCAGAAATGCGGGCGACTGATCGGGCGCGGTAAAACCAAATAATTTGTCAAAGATGCTGGGGCGCAACGGGCTTGCTTCGCCTGCTTTGGCGACCCGGCGCCAATAGCTTTCAAGGGCGGCGCGCGCGCCATCGCGGCCATCTTTGGCCAGGCCTGAAACAAAGACCGCCGCATTCATGGCCCCTGCACTGGTGGCGCTGATGCCTTCGATCGAAATGCGGGGTTCTTCACACAGCCGGTCAAGCACGCCCCAGGTAAACGCCCCGTGCGAACCGCCGCCCTGCAAGGCCAGATTGATGGGCTTTACGGCGGACACCTTTTTGGTCGCCCGTTGGCTACGGGAACCAGCCTGCCGTGCAGGAAATTTCGCGCCATCTGCCATTTATCCTCACCCGGATTATTATTCTGGGAAAACTGTATAACAATTTGGGGAATGGCGGAAACTATTCCGGGGCGAAACCCGGCCCGGCAATTGCCGGACCGGGTTCGTGTCGTTAGAGGATGGCTTCACCATGCAGGGACAAATCCAGTCCATCGCGTTCATGCTCTGGCTCAACCCGCAGCCCGATCGTGAACTTGATCGCATACAGGATACCCGCAGTGGCCAGCGCGCACCAGGCAATGGTGTAACCAATGCCGATGATCTGTGTCATGACCTGGCCGGGATTGCCCTCGATCAGGCCCGAGACGCCGCCAATGCCTTTCAGGGCGAAAACCCCCGTAAGCACGGCGCCAACGATGCCGCCCACGCCATGCACGCCAAAGGCGTCCAGACTATCATCATATCCCCCGGCGCGTTTTAGCCAGGTGGCGCCCCAGTAACACATGATCCCCGCAACCAGGCCGATGATGATGGCGCCTGCAGGGTCCACGAAGCCGGATGCCGGGGTAATGGCGACAAGACCCGCCACAGCACCCGAAATCAGGCCCAGGGCGCTGGGTTTGCCCCGTAGCGACCATTCGGTAAACATCCAGGACAGCGCCGCTGCCGCTGCCGCAATCATGGTTACCGTCATGGCCATGCCAGCCCGTCCGTTTGCTGCGCCAGCCGAACCGGCGTTAAAGCCGAACCATCCAACCCACAGCAGGGATGCGCCAATGATGCTCAGCACCAGATTGTGCGGTGCGAAATTGTGCCCGCCGCCCGTGCCATACCCGGCCCGCTTGCCTATGATCAGTGCGGTGACAAGACCGGCAACGCCGGCATTGATGTGCACCACCGTGCCGCCCGCGAAATCCAGAACGCCCGCGCCCCATAACACACCTATTGGATGCCAGACCCAATGCGCAATCGGCGCATAAACAATCAACAGCCACAAAGCGGTGAAGACCAGCAGGGACGAAAATTTCATTCGGTCCACAAACGCCCCGGTGATCAGCGCAGGCGTAATGATCGCAAAGGTCATCTGAAACATCATGAACACGCTTTCGGGAATGGTGAACTGCACCGATCCGGTTTCCATGCCCGCGCCCAGCAGGAAGGGCGCGTTCATATCCATGCCATGCAGCAATAGCCGGCTCATGTCGCCGATATAGGGTGTGCCATTGCCGAACGCGAGGCCATAGCCAAACAACACCCATAAAATGGCCACCAGGCAGCAGATCGCAAAGCTTTGCGTCACTGTGGCCAGCACATTCATCTTGCGCACCATGCCGCCGTAAAACAGCGCCAGACCAGGGATGGTCATCAGCAACACCAGCGCCGTCGAGGTCAGCATCCAGGCCGTATCGCCGCTATCAATGGTCGGCGCAGGCGCGGCCTCCGCCGCTTCCTGGGCCATGGCTGGATCGAAAAAGGCCAATCCGGTCAGCGCCAGGACAGCCGCAAGAAATAGATATTTTGCAAGGGTTTGCATGTTGCTCTCCATAAATCGTTTACAGCGCATCAGCGTTTTTTTCGCCGGTGCGCACACGAACTACCTGATCAATGGGGGAAACAAAGATTTTACCGTCGCCGATCTGCCCGGTGCGCGCGGCGGCAACGATGGCGTCAATCACCGTATCCACCTGATCTGTGTTGATGGCTACTTCAAGCTTCAGCTTGGGCAGAAAACTGACCGCATATTCTGCGCCGCGATAAATTTCCGTATGGCCCTTTTGCCTGCCATATCCCTTTACTTCGGTTACTGTCATGCCTTCAATGCCCAGACGGGTCAGCGCTTCGCGCACTTCATCGAGCTTGAAAGGCTTAATAATTGCCATTACGAGTTTCATGGGCTTGGTCCTCTCGCATCTGGTTGCGGGTTGCCATTTCGTTAAAGCAAGAATTGGGCCATTTGTGACAGATATCTCATAGAATGGGAGTTCAGTATAGTAGCATGGAAAAATTCGGTCGACCAGAGATCGGCATACAATAGCCCCGGCGATGATCGCCTGATTTTTTAGCAATATGCGTAATATTTAGGCGACAAAATGCCCATAGCACAATTTGATGCGGATATAGTTCTGGTTGGCGGCGGAATGGTCGGTCTGAGCCTGGCGCTGGCGGCGGGACAGGCGGGCTTGTCGGTACTGGTTCTGGACGCCGCCCCGGTAGATGCAGGCCATGACGCGGCGTTTGACGGGCGGGTGTCGGCACTGGGCCGGGCTTCAACACGGATGATGTCTGCGCTGGGTGTTTGGCCGCATCTCGCAGATGACACCCAACCAATAGGGGATATTCTGGTCAGTGATGGGCGTCTTAAAACCGGGCCTTCGCCGCTGACGCTGCATTTTGATCATCTTGAAGGTGATGAAGTCTCATCCGGGCAGGCTTTGGGCCATATTGTTGAGAACCGCCATATTCGGGTGGCGCTGCATCAGGCGCTGGCAAAATATCCAATGGTCAGTCTGCGCGGATCGACCACCGTCATGGCGGCAAAGCCCGACCCCTATGGCATCAGTCTGCAACTTGCCGGGGATTGCATGGTCCGCGGACGCCTGTGCGTGGCCGCAGATGGACGGGCATCGCCTTTGCGTCAGGCCTCCGGCATAAAATCCGTCGCCTGGGATTATGGCCAGTCCGGAATTGTGACGACAGTCCATCACGCCGATCCGCATCATGGCCTGGCGCATGAATATTTTCTGCCGGGCGGTCCGTTTGCAATCCTGCCCATGACCGGGAACCGGTCCTCGCTGGTATGGACAGAACCAACTGCGCACGCCCAGGCCCTGATGGCCCTTGATCAGCATGAATTTGAATGTGAATTGCGCACCCGTTTTGGAACCCAATGGGGCGATATTTCCTGCGATGGTCCGCGCTGGATATATCCGCTGCACTTTCAGCACACGCGCGACTTTATAGCCGATCGTCTGGTGCTGGCGGGGGATGCGGCCCATACCATTCACCCGATTGCCGGGCAGGGGCTTAATCTGGGATTGCGCGATGTGGCGGCACTGGCGGAGGTTCTAAGCGACGCGCATCGCCTTGGTCTGGATATCGGCACGGCTATTGTTCTGGATCGGTATCAGGCCTGGCGTCGATTTGACACGGTCAGCATGGCGGCGGCGACGGATATGCTCAATCGCCTGTTTTCCAATGACGCGCCCCTGTTGCGTCTGGCGCGCGATATTGGACTGGGTGTGTTTGGGCGGATCGGGCCACTGCGCCGGATGGCTATGCGCCATGCGGCGGGGGATATGGGAAACCTGCCCCGCCTGCTTACGGGAGCGCCACTCTAGGCATCACGCCCTAAATCACATGGCGGCGCGCCGTTCAAGGGCACAGCTTGTAGCCCCCCTGATCGGTGACCAGCAACCGGGCATGGGTGGGGTTTTCTTCGATCTTCTGGCGCAACCGGTAAATATGCGTTTCCAGCGTATGCGTGCTGATGCCGGGATTATATCCCCATACTTCATGCAGCAGCACGTCACGCCCGGTAATCCGATCGCCCGCGCGATACAGAAATTTCAGGATCGCGGTTTCCTTTTCCGTCAGCCGGATCTTGCCTGCGGTTTTTTCATGCACCATCAGTTTGGCGGCGGGTTTGAATTTATAGGGTCCAATATTGAAAACCGCATCCTCGCTCTGCGCGAATTGCCGTAAATGCGCCCGAACACGCGCCAGCAACACCCCATAGCGGAACGGCTTGGTGACATAATCATTGGCGCCCGATTCGAGCCCCAAAATCGTATCGGCCTCACTATCGACCCCAGTCAGCATGATGATCGGGCATTTTACGCCCTGGGCGCGCATTTTGCGGCACGCTTCACGCCCATCCATATCGGGCAGGCCGACATCCAGAAGCACAATATCCGCTGTCTCTTTTTGCAGCCATTTCAGGCCCTCGCCAGCGGAGTGCATCAGATGAACCAAAAAACTTCCATGCAAACTGAATTGCTCGGATAGCGACTCACCAAGCAGGACATCATCGTCTACGATAAGCAGGCGTGTGTGCAAATTTGCGGGCATGGGCTGTAATTGGACTCGTTCTTGAACCTGGAGCATCGTAATCCCTTTCTATGCCTATAATCCAGCCATCTGTTGCGTCTATCAATCCCGTACAGGCATACGCAATATGGTTACCGCTTTATTTAAGCCTTGTCTGGAAGCATGCCATGTGCATTTTGTCACACATGATCCAGGTTTTCCCCCAAGCCCTCAATATGGCCAGTTCTCGAAAAATCCGCATTTGCGAGGGGACGAAATGACATCCGTGCAATTTGGCCCGTCCGCTCTGGTAGGCGTGGAACGCGCTATTGGTGATTTCCGGCGGGGACTTCCGGTTATGGTCACGCAAGCGGATGGCCCCCCCATTCTGGCGCTGGCGGCGGAATTGGCCCGTCCCGACACGGTGCAGGCGCTAACCCAATGGGCGGAAGCAAGCCCCTTTTTGGTGCTGACCCATCAACGGGCGGCGACTCTGAAGATCCGCCTCTATACGCCCGATGTGGCGCTGCTTCCCCAGGATGCAAAAGGCGGCTGGCACAGTGTGGAAAGCGCCATAGCATTGGCGGATCCATCGCGCGATCTGGAATTGCCGTTGCGCGGTCCGTTTAATGCTGTGCGCACATTACAGGGGAATGCCTGGATGGCAGCGATAAAGCTGGCCAAGCTGGCGCATCTACTGCCTGCAACAATAGCGGTGGCCTTGCCCGCGAACTTGGCCGTCATGGATTTTGCCCGCAGCAACGATCTGCTGGAGGTCAGTACGCAGGCCCTGTTGTCCTATGACAGTGTCGCGGCCACCGAACTGGTTCAGGTGGCGGGCGCGCGGGTGCCGCTGGCAGGGGCCGAAGAGGCGCGGCTGATTGCCTTTCGTCCCAAGGATGGCGGGCTGGAGCATTTCGCCATTATTATCGGCGATCCGGACCGGCATCAGCCGGTGCTGGCGCGGCTGCATTCTGAATGTTTTACCGGCGATCTGATCGGTTCGCTGAAATGCGATTGCGGGGAACAGTTGCGCGGCGCAATCAAGCAGATCAATGAAGCGGGCGGCGGCGTTCTGCTCTATCTGGCGCAGGAAGGCCGGGGCATCGGCCTGATCAACAAGCTGCGCGCCTATGGTTTGCAGGACCAGGGGTTCGACACCAATCAGGCCAATGAACGGCTGGGCTTTTCCGCCGATGAGCGGATTTTCCTGCCCGCCGCCCGGATGCTGCGCTTGCTGGGCTTCAGCGAGGTTCGGCTGATGAGCAACAATCCTTCAAAAGTGTCCGGGCTGGAGCAATTGGGCGTGCGCGTCGTAGAGCGGGTGCCACACCATTTCCCCAGTAATGAACATAACTGGTTCTATCTCAACACCAAGCGCGACAAAAGCGGCCATCTGCTTTAACGCGTCGAAACCCGGTAATAATTGCCGCCGCCCCCCCTGAGCCGTGCGATCATCGCGTATAGCCATTGATTTAGTTGATAGTATTTCTGGCCTGGGCTTTGCACAAGTAACACCATGTCTATAGACCCCCAGTTTCCCGGCAACCAGACCGGCTATACCGGCAGCTACTATGCCCTGCCCTTGCGGGGGCGTTTGACGCCCTATGAAGGCGGAACTTTCAGCGCCGCGCCCGGCGCCACCCCGGAGGGAGAGGCAAAAACAGCCGAAAAAGCAGAGAAAAAAGTCGGGTTTTCGTTCGCCGGTTTCCTCGACATGATCAACCCGCTGCAACACATCCCGATTGTGTCCAGCCTGTACCGGCGCATCACCGGCGACGAAATTACGCCAGTTGGCCGCATTGCCGGCGACACCCTGTTTTTTGGGGCGTTTGGGCTGGCCTCCGCCCTGGTCAATACGGTGATAGAAAAAGTCACCGGCAAGGATGCGGGCGAGCATGTCATGACCGCGATGCTGGGGGAAAAAGACAAAGCCCCTGCCCCTCTTCTTGAGGTCGCGGAGAATGATGATGGCGCAAATAATGTGCTGGCCGCCACGCCGCAACCAGATGCGTATCGCGGCAGGGTGACCGTCCACCCCAAAGGGGTCATCGCTCCCACGACGCTTGACGCCGCCACGCTCGATGCGCTGGCCCGCACCATTGGCAGCACTGAACCCCTGGCGCATCTGGCGCAACCGCTGGATGTGAAAGCCAAAGACGCGCAGCCACTGGCGACAGCCAAATCATCTGCTGATGAGGCAGCCGCCACCACCTACAATGATGCGCTGATCCGTATGCAGCAGGGGCTGGAGCAATATCAGACGCAGCGCCCGAATCTGGAACTGAAATACGCCAATTAGAGCAGCGGCCAAATTGCCGCCGCCGGAAAGGGGGCGCAGTGACGGGCTGTGATCCTTGAGCCAGTCTTTCAGGGCGCTGTCAATGCGGGTTTGCCAGCCCTTGCCGCTGGCGTGGAACCGCTCCACAACATCCTGAGACAAACGAAGCGTTATGTTTTTGCGGGGCGCGGCAACAGGCGGGCGGCCTCTCGCGCGCGTGCGCCGTTCAACGGCTTTCTCTCACTCTTCATCCGTGTACAGATTAGTGTCCGGGTCGAGCAGCGCGCCCGCTATAATCGCTGCGTCCTCTTCCGGGGTGGGCCGGATAAAGTAGTGGCATTAAATAACATGCCGCGCGCCTTCGACCCATTCCTGCATGGCGGGCAGGTTCCACACTGCTTCCATATAGGCGCTGCATATGGCGTCACATGCGACCCCATAGGTGCGAAAGCGGCTGACCACCGGCGCATACATCGCATCAGCGATGCTGAAGGCGCCGAATAGAAACGGGCCATCAGCGCCCCCTTTCGTGCGGGCGTCGCGCCAGATTTCCCGCACCCGCGCAGTATCACCAGCGACCCCTTCCTGGTCATGGCCCTGACCCGGATGGCTGCCCAGAATGTCCATCGGCATATGCGTGCGCAAGGCCTGAAAGCCTGAATGCATTTCGGCGCTGATGCATCGCGCCTGCGCCCGTGCGGCAGAATCGGTTGGCCACAAATGCTGTTGCGGAAACTGTTCGGCCAGATATTCGGCAATCGCCAGACTGTCCCAGATCACCAGCCTGTTATGCTTCAGCACCGGGACAAAACCAGCGGGAGAATGGCGCAATATATTCTGCTTACTGTCAGGCAGGCGTAAAGGCGCCCACTCCTCTTCGAAGGCGATCCCGGCCGCTTGCAGAACCAGCCAGGGCCGCAAAGACCAGGACGAAATGTTTTTATCCCCGATAACCAAAGTGAATTGCGTCATTATTTCCTCATAAAACGGCCCTTACAGGGAATGTACAGTTTGCGCCGACTATATGCTATATTGGCACCATGATCACGGAACTGAATGAACGCTCGCGGCAGATTTTTCGCGCTTTGGTCGAGGCCTATCTGGCGGAGGGAACTCCCATGGGCTCCAAAAGCATTGCGGCGCAACTGCCGACCCTGCTCAGTTCCGCGACGGTCCGCAATGTGATGAAAGAGCTGGAGGATATGGGTCTGCTCTATGCGCCGCATACCAGTGCAGGCCGTATTCCCACGCAGACCGGCCTGCGCATGTTTGTCGACGCGCTGCTGGAAATCGGCAATGTCACCGAAAAAGAGGCGCGCGAAATCGAGGCCATGGCCTCCTCGCATGGCGCCAAGATGGAAGATGTGCTGGCGGACGCCACCAGCCGCCTCTCGGGTCTGGCGCGTTGCGCGGGGCTGGTGCTGTCGCCCAAGCATGAACCGCCGCTCAAGCATATCGAATTTGTAAATATCGGTCCCGGTCAGGCGCTGACGGTGATTGTCGGGCAGGATGGCCATGTGGAAAACCGGCTGATCACGGTGCCGCTGGGCATGACGGCGGGCGCGCTGCAACAGGCCAGCAATTATCTGAATGCGCGGCTTCTGGGCCGCACACTGGAAGAGGCGCGCAGGCAGATATTGGTGGAACTGGAGAGCAAGCGCCTGGAGCTGGATGAGCTGAGCGCCAAGGTGGTGGAAGCGGGGCTTGCGGTCTGGGGCGGCGGGCATAATCGCAATTCAGGGGCCTCGCTGATTGTGCGGGGCCATTCCAATCTGCTGGAGGATGTGCACGCGATCGAGGATCTGGAGCGTATCCGCACCCTGTTCGAGGATCTGGAGGGCCAGAATGACCTGATCCAGCTTCTGGAGCTGGCCCGCAACGCCGATGGGGTGCGCATTTTTATCGGATCGGAAAACAAGCTGTTCAGCCTGTCCGGTTCGTCGCTGGTGCTATCGCCCTATCGCAACAAGAACGAACAAATTGTCGGCGTGATCGGGGTTATCGGCCCGACCCGGTTGAATTACGCCCGCATCATTCCTATGGTTGATTACACTGCCAGGGTTGTTGGGCAATTGTTGTCCTGAGCGCGCTCTGCTATAGAGTGCGGCTGCAAAAATTAATGGATTTATAATGAGCGAAGCCGAGAACGTGCCTGAGGGGCATCCCCAGGAAGAAAATATCGAAATTCTGACCGAGGCGCCCCCCCAGCCCACGCCGGACGAGCTGATTGCGCGGCTGATTGCCGAAATGGCGGAGCTCAAGGATCAGCTTTTGCGTGCAGTGGCCGAAGGTGAGAATATACGCCGCCGCGCCGCCAAGGAAAAGCAGGACGCCAGCCAATATGCCATCGCCAGCCTGGCGCGCGACCTGCTGGCGGTGCCCGATACGCTCGACCGCGCCATCAGCAGCATTCCCGAGGCGGTGCGCGCCCAGGACGGTGTCGTGAACCTGATCGAGGGCATGGAGCTGACCCAGCGGCAATTATTGGGCATTTTTGAGCGCCACGGCATCAAGCCGATCCAGCCAATGGGGGAAAAGTTCGATCCGAACTTCCATCAGGCCATGTTCGAGGCCCCCGATACCGGCCAGCCGGATGGGACAGTCGTGCAGATCCTTCAGGCCGGCTATATCATTGGCGACCGATTGTTGCGCCCGGCCATGGTCGGCGTGGCCAAAGGGGGGGGCCAGAATGCGGGCGCGCCCGGCAGCACGGTTAATACATCCGCCTGATGTCCCGGATATCAAATTTTCTTGTCAGCCGCCTCCCTGAGTGGGTTGCGGCCCAGACCAGCGGCCCTTATATACCCATCACACAGTCCGCTTCCGGTCCGGGGGTGGCTGGATGTGTGGTATGACACGGGGTCATCAACACTAACCAATTGTTAATGGGGGCCTTTACGGGCGCCATTGTGGCCCGGCAGGCTTGCCGCAGGAGTGAAAGAATATGGGAAAAGTAATCGGAATTGACCTTGGCACGACAAATTCATGCGTTGCCATCATGGACGGCGCGACACCGCGCGTCATAGAAAACGCGGAAGGATCGCGCACCACCCCCTCCATCGTCGCCTTTACCGAAGATGGCGAACGTCTGGTCGGACAGCCCGCCAAACGCCAGGCGGTGACCAATCCGGAAAACACGCTGTTTGCCATCAAGCGCCTGATCGGACGTTCCTTTACCGATCCGACGGTGCAAAAAGACGCTAAAATGGTGCCCTATAAGATCGCCAAGGCTGATAATGGCGATGCCTGGGTCGAAGCCCACGGCCAGAAATATTCCCCCAGCCAGATCTCGGCCTTCATCCTGCAAAAGATGAAAGAAACCGCCGAAGCCTTTTTAGGCGAAAA
>CAYGDL010000066.1:0-12443 GCA_964348545.1 uncultured Alphaproteobacteria bacterium
ATATGGCGCCCACCTGTAGCAACAGGCGCCCGGGGGTTTGTACACTCCAACCGCGATGGCGGCTTCACTGTTTTTTGGAAAGGAACGACCGATCCGGTGGCGTCACCGGATCGGCCAAGGTGGGGCAGGGTAGTGACTTGTCAGGCCTTGGCGATTTCAGCCAATAGCTTGTCAATTTCGTCGCGGGTCTTTTGCGTGCTGTTCTTCAGGGCCTCGCCTGCATCAGAAACGCCTGTCGCGGCCTTGTTTGTTTCAGCGGCTGCGGTTGAAATGGTTTCCACATCATGGGACAGGGCGTCGGTGCCGCTGGCGGCCTGTTGGGCGCTGCGGCTGATCTCGCCGGTGGCGGCGCCCTGCTCTTCGACTGCGGCGGCAATTGCGGAGGTAATTTCGCTGATCTGGTGGATGGTTTTTCCAATACCCTGAATGGCCTTGACCGCGCCCGTGGTGCTGGTCTGGATTTCATTGATCTGGGCGGCGATTTCCTCGGTGGCCTTGGCGGTCTGGTTGGCCAGATTTTTCACTTCCGAAGCAACCACCGCAAAGCCCTTGCCGGCCTCGCCCGCGCGCGCCGCTTCGATGGTGGCGTTCAGCGCCAGAAGATTGGTCTGGCTGGCGATATCCTGAATAAGATTGACCACTTCGCCAATTTTATCAGAGCTTCGCGCAAGGCCCTGCACGGTGGCGTTGGTGCGGTCTGCTTCGACCACGGCTTCCTGCGAAATACGGGAAGATTCTGACACCTGGCGCGAAATTTCTATGATGGAACTGGACAGCTCTTCTGCGGCGCTGGCGACGGTCTGCACATTGGTTGAGGTTTCCATGGCGCTGTGGCGAGCGTGATCAACCTGAGAAGTGGATTTTTGAGACAGATCGCCGACCTGACCGGCGGCGCTCATAATATCCATCGTGGCGTCGGCGACCTCTGTGAGGGAATCATTCAATTTCTTCCTGAAGGCGTCAATGGCCTGAAGGGTGCGGCTGACAATGCGCCAAGTGACAATGGCGCCAATGTATTTTCCGTCGCTGTCGTACATTGCGGCAAGTTTCAGTCGCACCATGTCAGTGCCCAGACTGGCTTCTGTTTCAAGAGGTAAATTAGATGGGACGGACAGGAAAGAAGGCGTCAATAGGGGCTTGGTCTTCAAGAAATCAATTTTTTGTCCCAACATCTGGTCAGGATTGAAATTTGAGGGAAGATTCGAGCGGATCACCCGCATCGCTTCAACGCCATAGGGGTTCACATATTTGACCGTCGCATCGGTGGGGCTTAATACCAGGATGCTTACGGGAAGGGCGTTTATAATCGCCGTAAACTGTTCCAGATTGGCCTGGTTAGCCAGACTTGTTGCTTCCGCAGCCTGCTGGGCCGATGTTTTTCTGCTGCCAAATTTAAGCATTTCGCCCTCTGATTGAATTGGATATCCCCAGAAAACATATGCATGTGCGCTTTTTTTTGAGATCGGCTGTCACAGATGCAGTATTTTTCTACCGGGATTATTGATACAAGGTATGTATTAGCGGCAGGTTAATAATCTGCAAAAATTTGGAGTTAACGGTAAGTGGAAGCAGGAAATGGCGGGCCATTCCCAATTTAAAAACATTATGTTCCGCAAGGGAGCGCAGGACAAAAAACGCGCCAAAATCTTTTCGCGCCTGGGCCGTGAAATAACCGTCGCGGCCAAGTCAGGCCTGGTGGACCCGGACAGCAATCCGCGCCTGCGCAACGCCATTGCGGCGGCCCGGGCCGAGAATATGCCGAAAGAAAATATTGAACGCGCGATACAAAAATCTCAGGGCGCGGATGCGGCAAGTCTGGAAGAAATCCGCTATGAGGGCTTTGGCCCGGGCGGCGTATCCGTCATTGTTGAGGCGATGACCGATAATCGCAACCGTACGGCGGGTGAAGTGCGCTCGGCATTCCAGAAAAACGGCGGGAATATGGGGGAAACCGGTAGTGTCGCCTATCAGTTTGACCGGATTGGCAGTATTCAGTTCCCGGCGGCAATCACGGATGCGGACTCAATGCTGGATGCGGCCATTGATGCAGGTGCGCTAGATTGCGTCAGTGGGCCGGACGGGCATCAGATTAGCTGTGAGCCAACGGCCCTGCATGAGGTTGCGGCCGCCCTTGAAGCGCGCTTTGGCGTCACGCAATCGGCAAGTCTGATCTGGAAGCCCCGTATTCTCGTACCCGTCAGCGCCGATGACGCACCGGGATTGCTGAAAATGCTGGGCGCGCTGGATGAGAGCGATGATGTACAGAATATCTACGCCAATTACGAAATCGATGATTCGGTAATGGAGCGGCTTGCGGTTTGACTTATAGCGAAGGACCCGTGGCGAATGCGCCGTTTGATCGGTCTTGATCCTGGATTGCGCGCGACCGGATGGGGCGTCATCGAGTTTAGCGGCAATCGCCTGGGCCATATCGCCAATGGGGTGGTAAAGGCGGACAGCGAAGGTGACATGGCGGTGCGACTGCGGCAATTGTTCGAGGGTTTGATGCGTGTGATGGAGGAATGGCGACCCGTGGCGGCGGCTGTTGAGTCGGTATTCGTCAACAAGGATCAGGGATCAAGCCTGAAACTCGGTCAGGCCCGTGGAGTGGTGCTGCTGGTTCCGGCCTTGTGTAATCTGCCTGTCGCGGAATATGCCCCCAATCATGTTAAAAAGGCGCTGGTGGGTGTTGGGCATGCGGACAAGGCCCAGATGCGCGCCATGGTGGGGCGTCTGCTGCCCGGCTGTGTCATTGCCGGGGTGGATGCGGCGGATGCATTGGGGGTTGCGATCTGCCATGCCCATTCCATTCCGAATTTGCAGATCAGATCCGCAACACAGACCGCCGGGGTGCGTACATGATCGCGCGGCTGCGCGGGGTGCTGGAGGGGATACGCGCCGACAGCCTCGTGCTGGATGTTAACGGTGTCGGTTATCTGGTTTATTGCGCCAGTAATTATCTGGGACGGCTGCCGCCACTGGGCAGTTCGCTTAGCCTGCATATTGAAACCCAGGTGCGTGAAGATGCGATAACGCTGTTTGGTTTCGAGCAGGAACTGGAACGCGAATGGTTTCGTCTGCTGACCACGGTCCAGGGGGTAGGGGCCAGATTGGCGCTGGCCATTCTGGGTGCTTTGGGGGTGGACGGGGTGGCGCGCGCAGCGGTCATGCAGGACAAGAACGCCTTTGCGCGCACTTCCGGCGTGGGGCCCAAGCTGGCCGGGCGGATTGCCAATGATTTGAAGGACAAGGCCCCGGCAATGAGGACAGAGACCGGCGGACGCAAGACAGAAGACGCAGGACAGCAAATTGAAGATCTGTCTTCTGTCCTGCATCCCCTGCCTTCTGATTTTACCGATGCGCTGTCGGCGCTGGTTAATCTTGGATATAAGGAGCCCGATGCCGCTGCGGCGCTGCGACGGGCGCTGCTTGGACTGGATAGCGCGATTGCGCCCCAGGCGCGGGTGGCGGAGTTGATCCGCCATGGCCTGCGGGATTTATCCGCATGAGTCAGCCGGGTGGGAATGAAGAGGAGGGCCGCCTGGTAGGGGCCGAGGCGCAAGACGAGGATGCCGGGGCAGGCAATCTGCGTCCGCGCAATCTGCGCGAATTTATCGGCCAGCGGCAGGCGCGTGAAAATCTTCAGGTTTTTATCGAGGCCGCCCGAAGCCGGAGCGAGGCGCTGGATCATGTTCTGCTGTTCGGGCCGCCAGGACTGGGCAAGACGACACTGGCCCAGATTCTGGCGCGCGAACTGGGGGTTAATTTCAAAACGACTTCGGGGCCGGTGATTGCCAAGGCGGGCGATCTGGCGGCGTTGCTGACCAATCTTCAGGAACGCGATATTTTGTTTATTGATGAGATTCATCGCCTGAATCCTGCGGTTGAAGAAATTCTCTATCCGGCGATGGAGGATTTTCAGCTCGATCTGATTATCGGCGAAGGGCCTTCGGCGCGGTCCCTGCGTATTGATCTGCCACCCTTTACGCTGATCGGGGCGACCACGCGGTCAGGGCTGCTGACGACACCGCTGCGGGACAGATTTGGCATTCCGGTGCGGCTTAACTTTTATGAGATTGACGAACTGGTGGAGATTGTCGCGCGCGGGGCGCGGTTGCTGAACATGGCGGTTACGGCGGAAGGGGCGCTTGAAATCGCCCGGCGAAGCCGCGGCACCCCGCGTGTCGCAGGCAGGCTGTTGCGCCGGGTGCGTGATTTCGCTGCGGTCGCGGGTCATGCGTCAATCGGTGCGATAGAAGCCGATGCCGCGCTGACCCGGCTGGAGGTGGATGGCCGTGGCCTGGACGCCATGGACAGGCGCTATCTGAATTTGATCGCCACCAGCTTTTCCGGTGGGCCGGTTGGCGTGGAAACCCTTGCGGCGGCGTTAAGCGAGCCGCGCGATGCGCTGGAGGATATTGTTGAACCCTATCTGATACAGCAGGGATTACTGCAACGCACGCCGCGAGGCCGGGTAATGACCGAGGCCGCATATCATCATATTGGCCTTATGCCCAGGCTGACAGGTGCACAATTTGATCTACTGGCAGAGGACAGAGGACAGAGGACAGAGGACAGATAAGAAGTTCTGCCCTCTGAAAGTGGGTTCACGAATCGCCACATTTGCGCCACGTTCTCCTCCTATAGCGCGCTGGAGGACGAAGGACAGAAGATGGAGGACAGAGGACAGAGGGCAGAGGACAAAATATATACAAAAGATTCTGCATCCGTCCTCTGTCCCCCGTCTTCTGTCTTCTGACAAAGGAAGGGTGAATGGAGCAAGAGATTATATCGCAGGCCGCCGGTGTTTCGGTGGTCGATTTTTCCATGTGGGGCCTGTTTATGCGGGCCGATATGGTGGTCAAACTCGTCATGATTTCCTTATTGCTGGCGTCATTTTGGTCGTGGGCAATTATTTTTGATAAATTCATGCGCTTTCGCCGTGTCATTGGCCTGGCGGACCGCTTCGAAGAAGTTTTCTGGTCGGGCAATTCACTGGAAGAACTCTATGAGCGCGTAGCGCCGCGCGCCAATCATCCGATGGCCCTGCTTTTTGTGGCGGCAATGCGGGAATGGATGCGCGCCAATGGGCGATCAACGGGGGGCGGCGGCCTGAGCGGTGGCCTGCGCGAACGCATTGACAAGATCATGTCGGTGACATTGTCACGCGAAATGTCGGGTCTGGAACGCTATCTCGATTTTCTGGCGACGGTGGGATCGACGGCCCCCTTTATTGGCCTGTTCGGTACGGTCTGGGGCATTATGAACAGCTTTCAGGCAATCGCGCAAAGCCATAACACCTCGTTGGCCGTGGTGGCGCCGGGCATCGCGGAGGCGCTGTTTGCAACGGCGTTGGGCCTGTTTGCCGCCATTCCCGCAGTTATTGCGTATAACAGATTTAACAGTCAGGTGGGACGTTACGGAGACCGCCTGGAAGGCTTCACGGAAGAATTCTCGGCGGTGCTTTCACGGCGGATTGAAGAGGAAATGGATTAATGGGCATGGGCAGCCAGCCGTCGCGCAAACATAGAGGCGGCGCCCGTAAGGCTCCGATGAGCGAAATCAACGTCACGCCGATGGTGGATGTGATGCTGGTGCTGTTGATCATCTTCATGGTTGCAGCACCGTTGCTGACAGTTGGCGTGCCGGTCAATCTGCCGCAAACCAAAGCGGCGCCGCTGAATGAAAAGACCGAACCGCTGGCCATCACCATCAAGGCTGACGGGCAGGTTTATATTCAGGACACCGTGGTGGCGGCAGAAGAACTGGCGGCCCGTTTGCAGGCGATTACCGAAAACAAGCCGGATACCCGCATCTATGTGCGGGGTGATCACAGTTTGGACTATGGACGGGTCATGGAGGTGATGGGATTGATTACGTCGGCGGGGTTTAGCAAAGTCGCCTTGATAACCGAGACGCCGGGCGCCGCCAAACCGGATAAGAAATGATTGGCGATGGGCAGGGGGGCGCTATTATCAGCGGCATTACATTTTATCGTTATCCTCATAACGATCTTCGGCCTGCCATTGTTCAACAACGAATGGGAGCCGCCAGCCGAGGCGATTCCTGTCGAATTGGCGCCGGTGTCGGAACTGACCAATATTCCAGTCCGGCCGGAACCCAAAAAACCCGTCGAAAAAACCGAACCCAAGCCCGAAGCGAAGCCCGAGCCGCCAAAGCCCGAGCCGACGCCGCCACCGCCGCCACCTCCAGCGCCGGAACCGGAACCCCTACCAGACGAAGCTATTCCGTTGCCCAAGGACAAAGTGGAGGAAAAACCCGAGCCCAAGCCCGAGGCGCCGCCAGAACGTGTGGTGAAGCTGGATGGACCGCGCCCGAAAGTGAAACCAAAGCCCAGGATCCAGGAGACGCCGGAAGACAAGCTCGATCTCAACAAGATTTCGGCCTTGCTCAACAAGGAACTCAAGGACCCATCACCCAAGACCGAAGATTCGGAGGAAAAGCCGGAGGATGCGCCGCAGGATCTGCCGCCTACTCAGGCGACGCGACCGACAACTTCGGCGCAAATGACGCTGAGCGAGATCGATTCGATTCGCGCCCAGATCGAGCAGTGCTGGATCGTGCCGGCGGGAGCGCGTTACGCGGAAGATCTGGTGGTGCGGGTGCGCATCTTCCTGCGCCCGGATGGCGGCCTTGCGCAGCCCCCGCAGGTGGTGAACAGTTTGCGGATGAATACCCCAGGCGAAGAAGCCTACCGGACAGCGGCGGAATCCGCTGTGAGAGCTATCATGAAATGTGAACCGTTCCAGAACTTGCCGGTGGACAAATTTGACCGCTGGCAAGAGATCGAACTCAATTTTGACCCACGCAGTATGCTAGGCGGATGACCGATATGGATATGATGGATAAATATACCCGGCCTCTGATCCGGTTGATGATTGGGCTTATGGCCATTCTGATAGTGTCTGGCGGGAACAGCGCCCGGGCCCAGTTGCGAATCGATATCACACAGGGAAATGTCGATCCGATGCCGATCGCCATTCCGGTGTTCAATGGCGCCGGGCCAAAAGAAAGTGTCGTTGGAACCGAGATGGTCGGGGTAATCAGCGGCAATCTTTCCCGTTCCGGCCTGTTCCGCCCGCTTGACCCGAAAAGCTTCATCCAGAAACCGGACGCCATCGGCGCCCTGCCCAGATTCGGTGACTGGCGGTTGATCAATGCGCAGGCTTTGGTGACCGGCGCCGTCACGACGGAGGCCGATGGCAGGTTGCGGGTTGAATTTCGTCTCTGGGATGTGTTCGGAGAGCAACAGATGGAGGGGCGCGTCTTCTTCACCCGGTCGGATAATTGGCGGCGGGTGGCGCATCTGATTTCAGACAAAATTTACGAACGGCTGACGGGCGAGAGTGGCTATTTCGACACCCGTATTGTTTTTGTTTCAGAGAGTGGCACAAAAGCCGCACGTGTAAAACGGCTCGCCATCATGGATCAGGATGGGGCCAATCAGCGTTTCCTGACCAGTGGACGGCACCTGGTTCTGACCCCGCGCTTCAGTCCCACGACCCATCAGATTACCTATCTTTCCTACTTTAACGATAAGCCACGGGTCTATATTTACGACATAAACACCGGCCAGCAGGAGGTTCTGGGGGACTTTCCGGGCATGACCTTCGCCCCGCGTTTCTCGCCAAGCGGGGATAGCGTGGTGATGAGTCTGGCGCGTAATGGCAATTCGGATGTTTACGTCATGAACCTGCGAAGCCGGGCTGTGGCGCGACTGACAGACAGCCCGTCGATTGACACGTCGCCGTCATTTTCCCCTGATAATCAATATGTTACCTTCAATTCGGACCGCGGCGGCACACAGCAGATTTACGTTATGCGAGGCTCCGGCGCGGATGTAAAACGGATCAGTTTTGGGGATGGGCGCTATGCAACGCCGGTATGGTCGCCGCGCGGAGATTTGATCGCGTTTACTAAAATTTATAAGGGAAGGTTCTATATAGGCGTCATGCGCCCTGATGGCAGTGGTGAGCGGTTGTTGACCGAAAGCTTCCTCGATGAGGGGCCCACCTGGTCGCCAAATGGCCGCGTACTGATGTTCTTCAGGGAGCGGCCGTCTGACCAGCGAGGGTTGGGCGGGGGAAGCAGACTGCATTCGATCGACCTCACTGGATATAATGAAAGGGAGATTCCAACATTAGGTGACGCCTCTGACCCGGCATGGTCTCCCTTGATTCCTTTGCCAGAAGGTGGTTAGAGTTGCGTCGGATTCGGAGGGTTGATCGACCGAGTCGTCACTCATCTGAACTCGCAAATCAATTCGGTGTTCATCGCAAAGTCTGCCTAAATTTGCGTTGCGCTGGGGGGAAATGCGATTTCTTCAATTTTGTCGAGCCTTATCACTCGAGAACTATCACGGGGAGTATCTTTTGATGCGCAATGTTTCTGTGGGACTCAAGCTTGCAAGTATGGCGGCTGCGGTCTTTTTGCTTGCCGCTTGTTCATCCACACCGGAAGGTGGCGGCGCTGGCGGTGGCGGCGGCGGCGGTGGTGCCGGCAGCTCAGCAATCGTTCCTGGTTCACAGCAGGATCTGGAAGCGACAACTTCCAATCGCGTTCTGTTTGGTTTTGATCGTCACGATCTGACCGAAGAAGGCCGCGCGACCCTGCAGGCGCAGGCGGCGTGGTTGGCCAAAAATCCGTCCGTAGCCGTTACCGTTGCCGGTAATTGTGACGAACGCGGCACACGTGAATACAACCTTGCGCTAGGCGAACGTCGCGCCAATTCGGCCAAGGATTACCTGCTCAGCCAGGGTGTGGACGCCGCGCGCGTTACCACCATCAGCTACGGCAAGGAACGCCCGATCGCTCTGGGTTCTGACGAAGCGAGCTGGTCGCAAAACCGGAACGCCACGACAACTGTCAACTAGGACAGTCCTGGTAAGTTGCCTGGGATGCGCAGTCTTTTTATGAAAGCCGCGCATCCTGTGGCGCTGGGCCGAATGGCCAGCATATGGGCCTGCAACGGCCTTATTGCCGCCCCATTTTCAGGGCATGCAGTGATATGATTATTTCCACTTGTTTTCCGACATTGCGAAGCGCCGGTCTGCGTCGCGCGCCAATATGCGCGTTGCAGTCTGTTGCTGTGCTTTGCTGGCTTGCTTTGTTTGTGAATCCGCTTTCGGCGCAGAGTTCGCCGGATATGCGTAATGAGATTAATCGTCTGCGAAATGATGTTGCTGATTTACAACGGCAGATCGCGGGGGGGGGAAGGGGAAACGCCCCCGCCGCCGCAAGTCGCGTTGCGCCGGTTGGTAATGAGTCCATGTCTGCGCAGCTTAAAGTCCAGGTCGATCAAATGGACCAGGAATTGCGCGGCATGACCGGGCAGATTGAACAGCTGACTTTTCAGGTTGGTCAGGTGAACACCCGGCTTGAAAAGCTGATAGAGGATATGGAGTTCCGGCTGACGGCGCTGGAGCGGGGCGGCGGCGGCGCGCCCCTGGGGGGCGCTCCGGGCAGTGCGCCTATACGTAAGCCGCAGCCCCAAGGCAGCTTGCAGGCCCCGGCTTCGTCTTTGGGCGGTGCGGATATTGATGCAGGGGTGAGCGAGCTTCCGCCGCCAGCGATCTCTTCCACGCTGGAGGGATCGCGTACGCCGCTGCCGCCGCCGGGTCTGGCGGCGGCGTCGCCGAAAGGGTCGCCGGACGAGCAATATGCCGCAGCCTTCGGCCTATTGCGTGCCGGGGAATATGACGCCGCTGCAGATGGCATGGAACGGTTTATCAAAAACAATCCGGACCATGAATTGGCGGGTAACGCGGTTTATTGGCTGGGTGAAACCTATTATGTCCGCAAGGATTATGCGCGCGCCGCGACCTATTTCCTGGACGGCTTTCAGAAATATCCGCAAAGCCGCAAGGGGCCGGATAATTTGTTGAAACTGGGCATGACGCTGGCCGAATTAAATCACAAGGCGGAGGCGTGCCAGGCGTTAAACCAGGTTTCTAAAAAGTATCCAAAGGCCCCTGAAAAAATTGCACAACGCGCAACTTCTGAGATCAAACGCCTGAGCTGCTAGGGCATTCTCCAGTCCGTATATAAGGCTTTCCAGGATGGCTGAGCTTTCAAATCCGGCGCGGGTGAGCGATCTGGAATTCGAACGCGCCATGGCGGCGCTGTCACCGCAAACCCCCATCGCGGTCGCTGTCTCTGGCGGCGCTGACAGTATGGCGTTGCTGCATTTGAGTAGCGCGTGGGTTAAGGCGAAGGCGAGGCGGCAAAGCCTGTCGGTTCTGACGGTGGATCATGGGCTGCGCGATGGCGCGTTGGCGGAAGTCCGCCAGGTGGCGGCCTGGTGTCAATCGCTGGGCGTAAAGCATCAGATTTTATCCTGGCGCGGCGAGAAGCCGCACAGCGATATTCAGGCGGCGGCGCGGCGCGCCCGTTATTCGCTTATGGCAGGCTATTGCCGGGAACAGGGCATTTGCAGTCTGTTGCTGGGCCATCAGTTCGAGGATCAGGCGGAAACCTTCCTGATGCGACTTGGCCGTGGCAGTGGAGTGGATGGGCTTGCAGCCATGGCGCCCAGTGTGGAATGGGACGGGGTTCGCCTGTTGCGGCCATTATTGGCTTTCCCCCGGCGGCGTTTGCAGGCCACGCTGGTGGCGCTTGGGCAGCCCTGGATTGAGGATCCCAGTAATGAAAATCCCCGATTTGTGCGGGTTCGCACTCGCGGCCTTTTGCCGGAACTGCAAAATGCGGGGATCAGCGCGGATCGGATCGTGGCGACGGCGCAGCGGATGCGCCGTGTTCGGACGGCGCTTGAACAGATCGCCGATCAGGTGCTTCGCGATGCGGTGCAGTTAGATCCGGCGGGATTCGCGGCGCTCAGGCTGGAGGCGCTGTTCGCTGCGCCGGAAGAAATCGGATTGCGGGTGCTGGCGCGGATTCTAATGGTGGTGGGAGGGCAGGAATATCCGCCGCGACTGGTGCGCCTGGAGCGGCTTTATGGCTGGCTGCGCACAGGCCCGGTGACGGGGGGGCGGACCCTTGCAGGGTGCCGGATTATACCCCGCAAGGGACAAATTCTGCTGGTGCGGGAGCCAGCGGCAATAGGCCCGGAAATTTCCCTGTCGCCCGGTGAGGCGCGTTGCTGGGACAGCCGGTTTATGGTCAGTTTACGCCGCAGCGATCCGGTACAGAATGAAGCCGTTTTAACGGTTCACGCGATCGGCGGTGAAGGGTTGTTGCAGATTGGGGGTGGCTGCGTGACGCCCCGGATTGCCTGCCAGGCTGTTCCAGGCCTGTGGCTGGGCCAACGGCTGCTTGCGGCGCCACAAATGGGATTTGTTGACCCGGAATATGCTGTCGCGGCGGGATTTGAGGCGATATTCTCGCCGCGACATGCACTGTTGTCAGAATACCGTGTCGAAGATGGAAATGCGTAGTTTTGACAGTTATTTGCATTTGGCGCTTGTGCGGGGCGCGATAGCCATTATCTCTTAACCACCCCTATGCCTATGATCGAGCCGATGGATTATCTGAGGATTATCTGATCGTACATTGGAATGTTTTAATCTAGACTGACGCACAGTGACTTGAGTGCTTTTACGCAGACCTCGTGTAAGGAAATTAATACGTTGAAACCCTACCGTAATATCGTCCCCTGGCTGGTCATTGCGATGCTGCTGGTGTTTCTGTTCTATCTGTTTCAGGGACCGGTTGAGCGTCAGACGGCGAACAACATATCCTATTCGCAGTTTTTGTCGGAAACAGAAGCGGGTTCTGTGCGCGATGTGACGATTAGTGGCGACGCGATAATCGGCCATTATGGGGATGGCCGCACTTTTTCGACCTTTGCGCCGAATGATCCCGATCTGGTGCAGCGCCTGGACGCGCGCGGGGTGAATATTTCAGCAACGCCTTCAGCGGACGAAGAAGGGTCGTTTCTCGGTTTGCTGATTTCCTGGTTCCCGATGTTGCTGCTGGTCGTGGTATATGTCTTTTTTATGCGCCAGATGCAGGGCGGCAACCGGGGCGCCATGGGTTTTGGCAAGTCGCGCGCCAAACTGCTGACCCAGGACACCAACCGGGTGACGTTCGAGGATGTGGCGGGGGTTGATGAAGCCAAGGAAGAATTGCAGGAAGTTGTCGATTTTCTGCGCGATCCACAAAAATATCAGCGTCTGGGCGGGCATATCCCCAAGGGCGTGTTGCTGGTTGGACCTCCCGGCACAGGTAAAACGCTGATCGCGCGCGCCGTGGCGGGCGAGGCCAATGTGCCGTTCTTCACTATTTCGGGTTCCGATTTTGTGGAAATGTTTGTCGGTGTCGGCGCATCGCGTGTGCGCGACATGTTCGAGCAGGCGAAAAAGAATGCGCCCTGTATCATCTTTATGGACGAAATCGATGCGGTCGGGCGCCATCGTGGCGCGGGCCTTGGCGGCGGCAATGATGAGCGCGAGCAGACCTTGAAC
>CAYGDL010000067.1:0-11632 GCA_964348545.1 uncultured Alphaproteobacteria bacterium
TTGCGCTGGCGGAGCGCTATAATCTTTCGGTCTATGACGCGATGATCGCCGCCGCAGCGCTTCAGGCGAAGTGCGATACGCTGTGGTCGGAAGACATGCAGGATGGCGCGATTCTTGAGGGCGGGCTGCGCATCGTTAATCCCTTCCGCTGACTGTAAGCATAGCGCTGGCCGCCGCACATTTCTCGGGGTAAGCTGCCTCAACAAGAAAAGCAGGGAGATTTACCATGTATGATATCGAGGCCGTGCGGCGTGAATGGATTGGGCGCACCTCGTCCAAACGGCGCGCCAAATATCCGGTGGAGCATGAACCGATCCGCCGCCATTGCCTGATGGTGGGCAATGAAAACCCGCTTTATATTGAGCCGGGTTACGCTGGCCGCACGCCATGCCCGCCTACGGCGCTGTGGATTTTTTCGATGGTCGAACGGCTTGGGCCGCAGGGGCCAAAGCTTGGCAAAGCAAAACCGGGTGACAAAAAGGCTTCCGAGGCGGCCTTTTCGCTGGGCATGCCGATGATCGGCAGCCAGTTCACCAATATGGGCCGGGAACTGGAATTTCTGCTGCCGGTTTATGTGGGCGATCATCTGTCCACGGCGACGCGCACGGCGGATATTTTTATCAAACCCACCCGGCTTGATCCGGAATCGCTGTGGATCGTCAATGAAGACATCATCACCAATCAGAATGACGAGGTGGTCTGTCTGATCCGCAACACGCTGATGAATTTCCGCACCGCCGATGAACTCAAAGCCGCAGGAGTAAGCCCGTAATGACCCGCATTGTATATTGGGAAGATATCAAAGAGGGCGACGCCCTGCCCAGCTACAGCATGGAAATCACCACAACCCTGATCGTCGATCAGGTGTCGGGATCGCAGGATTATAATCTGATGCATCACGACACCGCCTTTGCCCGCCGCCAGGGCGCGCCGGACGCCTATGTGAACACCGGCTTTATCGAGGCGCTGCTGTCGCGTTCACTCACTGATTTCATGGGCGACACCGGCTGGCTGAAAAAACTCAAGCATCAGATGCGGCGTTTCAACGCGCTGGGCGACACCATCAAGGTGGCCGGCAAGGTGACGGGGAAACGCATCGAGGGGGCTGAGCATCTGGTCGATTGCGAGGTCTGGATTGAAAACAACCGCGACGGGGTTTCGGTTCCCGGCAGCGCCATTGTCCGGTTGCCCAGCAAGGCGGCATAGGAGAAAGCGCTGCATCACCCCATGAATCTGCACGCCACATGTATAGCGATTGAGGGGTATGGCATTCTGCTGCGCGGACCATCGGGCAGCGGCAAGTCCGATCTCGCATTGCGTCTGATTGATCAGTATGCGGATGCTATTCTGGTGGCGGATGACAGGGTGGATGTTGTGGTGCGTGAAGGCATCGTCCATGTCAGCGCACCACCAATGATTGCCGGGATGCTGGAGGTGCGCGGCGTCGGCATCGCGCATGTCGCATATCAGGATACCGCGTGCGTGCATTTGCTGGTTGATCTGGTGGATGCAAAAAATATTCCGCGCTTGCCGGAGCCGGAGTTTGAAGAAATACTTGGTGTGCGCCTGCCGCGCATGGCGCTTGCGCCATTTGAGGCAAGCGCGCCCGCCAGGCTACGTCAGGCGATACGTCAGATACATGCACCGGAGAAGGATTATAGTGGACACGCCTAACCGTCAGGATCGGCTGTTAATTGTCAGCGGGCTTTCCGGGGCCGGTAAAAGTTCCGCAATGAAAGTGCTGGAAGATCTGGGATATGATGCGGTGGACAATTTACCGCTGAATATGGCCTGGCAACTGGCGGGTGATTGGGCATCCCAGCAACGCCCGCTTGAGACAGGTCCACAGGGGCTGGCCATTGGGGTGGACAGCCGCACCCGCGATTTTACACCGGAGCGGTTAAGCGAATTTTTATCCTGGCTGAGGGCGCGTGGAGACATTGCGGTGCAACTGCTGTTCCTGGATTGTGATGATGAATTGCTGCTGCGCCGCTTTACCGAAACCCGCCGCCGCCATCCCATGGCGCCCGCAGGCCAGCGCCTGCACGACGCGATAGCGGCGGAACGCGCCGCGATGATCAGCCTGCGCGATCAGGCGGAACAGGTCATCGACACAACGGCGCTCAACACCCATGATCTGCGCGCGCTGATCAATGGATATTATGCGCTGTCGGCGGCGGGCCTGACGGTATCGGTCGTTTCGTTTTCCTACCGGCGTGGCATCCCGCGCGAAGCGGATCTGGTTTTCGATGTGCGTTTCCTGAAAAACCCGCATTATGTGCCGACATTGCGTCCCCATAGCGGGCAGGACGAAGATGTTGGCGCCTTTATCAAAGGCGATGCGCTGTTCGAGACCACCCTGCAAACCTATGGCCAACTGGTTCATATCCTGATGGGGGGATATACCTCCGAAGGAAAAAGCTATCTTACGATTGCCATTGGCTGTACGGGCGGAAGGCACCGATCCGTCTTTTTTGCTGAACGACTTGGTGGGTTTTTACGTAATGTCGGGCATGACGCTGAAGTGCGTCACCGTGACATCGGGGCGGACCTGGCGCCGCAGCGATAGGCTGGCGCATGGTGGTAATTGACAGCCCCGGTAGGCGCGACCTAATGTCCCCCCGGACCATAAAAGGGCAATGGGCAAGTGGTGGACGCACAATGATTGGTTTGGTGATTGTTACCCATGGCCGTCTGGCTGAGGAGTTCCTGGCGGCCATGGAACATGTGGTCGGCGCACAAAGTCAAACGCGGGCCGTCAGCATCGCCCCGGATGACGATATGGAACTGCGTCGTGCGGATATTGTCAGTGCAGTTGAGGGCGTTGATACGGGGGCCGGTGTGATTATTCTGTCCGACATGTTTGGCGGCACCCCCTCAAATCTTGCAATTTCACTTTTGGACCGGCCGAATGTCGAAGTGATAGCCGGGGTAAATCTGCCCATGTTGATCAAGCTGGCTTCGGTTCGGCAAAACACGCCGCTGCCTCAGGCCGTGGCGCAGGCCCGGGACGCCGGGCGTAAGTATATCTCTGTCGCTTCAAAAGTCCTGTCGGGCGAGGATAGTTGAATACTGCCCCGTCATCACGCATTTTAACGATCTGCAACCGCCGCGGTCTGCATGCCCGCAGCTCCGCCAAATTCGTCAAATGCGTTGCCGAGTTTGATGCCGAGGTAAAAGTCAGTCGCGACGGCCAAACCGTCAGCGGTAGCTCGATCATGGGACTGTTGATGCTGGGGGCGGCCGTGGACAGCAAGATCGAGATATCGGCTGAAGGGCCACAGGCGGTGGCGGCGCTGGACGCGCTGGAGGCCCTGGTGCGTGGGGGGTTCGGGGAGGAGTAAGCGCCATACATAACAATATAAAGATTTATTTATATTGTTATTGCAGCGCAGTGCCCGCCTTGTTATAAGCCCGTGTTAACAGCTTGGGTTTATACACTTCGCAGCCTTTTCAATTAGAACATTCAAATCGAACATAGGAGCCGCCAAGATGGCCGCAGCACAGGATTATAAAGTCGCCGATATGTCGCTGGCCGCCTGGGGGCGCAAGGAAATCACGATCGCGGAAACCGAAATGCCGGGACTGATGGCGTTGCGCCAGGAATTTCATGGGCAAAAGCCATTGGCGGGTGCGCGCATTATTGGCAGCCTGCATATGACCATCCAGACAGCGGTGTTGATCGAAACCCTGATAGATCTGGGCGCCACCATTCGCTGGTCATCGTGTAATATTTTCTCGACACAGGATCAGGCGGCGGCGGCCATAGCGGCGGTGGGCATTCCGGTGTTTGCCTGGAAGGGTGAAACCGAAGAAGAATATGAATGGTGTCTGGAACAGACCATCACCGGCCCGGGCGGTTGGAAGCCAAATATGCTGCTGGACGATGGCGGTGATCTGACCAAATTGATGCACGATAAATATCCCGATCTGCTGGACGATGTAAAAGGCGTGTCAGAGGAAACCACCACGGGCGTTATGCGGCTTTATGATATGGCCAAGACCGGAACGCTGAAAATTCCGGCGATCAATGTCAATGATTCCGTCACAAAATCAAAATTCGACAATCTCTATGGCTGCCGTGAAAGCCTGGTGGATGGCATCAAGCGCGCCACCGATGTGATGATTGCGGGCAAGGTTGCGGTCGTGGCGGGCTTTGGCGATGTGGGCAAGGGATCGGCGGCTTCGCTGCGCACACAGGGCGCACGGGTGCTGATCACCGAAATTGATCCGATCTGCGCCTTGCAGGCGGCCATGGAAGGCTATCAGGTGGTCACCATGGAACAGGCCGCACCCTTGGGCGATATATTTGTGACCGCCACGGGCAATGTGGATGTGATCACACTGGAACATATGCGGCTGATGAAAGACCGCGCAATTGTCTGCAATATCGGCCATTTCGATTCCGAAATTCAGGTGGCCAGCTTACGCAATTACACCTGGGAAAACGTCAAGCCACAGGTTGATGAGGTTCTGTTTCCGGATGGCAAACGGATGATACTGCTGGCCGAAGGGCGCCTGGTCAATCTGGGCTGCGCCACCGGCCATCCCAGCTTTGTCATGAGCGCCTCGTTCACCAATCAGGTGCTGGCGCAGATCGAGTTGTGGCGCAATGCGGCCAAATACGAAAAGCGCGTCTATGTGCTGCCCAAGCATCTGGACGAAAAAGTCGCCCGTCTGCATCTGGGCAAGCTTGGCGCGCAATTGACCACCTTGTCCGACAAACAGTCCGCCTATCTTGGATTAAGCAAAACAGGTCCGTTCAAGGCGGATCAATATCGCTATTGACGGGCATATTCCTGTAAATTTTAACACTCGATTAACCATTGCCGGGCAAGGCTGGCGATATTATGGGGCAGTTGCAAATTTATCTTTTCGTAGCATTGCTTGCCGCCGCAATGGCCGGCGGCGTGGGCCTGTATGCATGGCGGCGCATGCGAACGGTGCAGGCCATATGGCAAAGCCAGCTATTGCGCGCAAGCCGATTACAAGGCCGCCTCGAAAGCCTTGAGGCCTTTCTGGCTTCTGATTCTGGCATGTTGTTCGTTTGGGATGGCGGCGGTTCATTACGGGTTTTTACTGACGGGGCCGTACATTCCGCAACGCAGGCCGAAACCCTGTTTGCGACTTTCCTCGACACCCTGACCACTGTTTCACAAGCTGAAGTGTCGGCGGCGGTAAAGGCGCTGCATGAAAATGGCGCCGCCTTTGCCTTCCCGTTATTTTGCACGGATCAACGCACCCTGGCCTGTCGCGGCAAGCCGACGGGCACAAGCACGATATTGTCGGTTTCCGATGTCAGCGAGGCCTTCCAGGAAATATGCGTTCTGCGCGACGCCCTGACGGAAACTCTGGAAGAGCGTGACTTTTTGCGGGGCGCCATTGACGGGATCCCCTATCCAAGCTGGCGGCGCGATACGAATGGCAGGCTGGAATGGGTCAATAAAGCCTATTGCCGCGCTGTTGACGCACCTTCCGTGGAAAGTGTCGTCAGCCGCGGCGACGAGCTTTTTGACCGGCGCGAACTGGTTGCTGCGGGGCCGCCGGAACA
This sequence comes from uncultured Alphaproteobacteria bacterium, assembly GCA_964348545.1. Classification (GTDB taxonomy): domain Bacteria; phylum Pseudomonadota; class Alphaproteobacteria; order UBA11222; family UBA11222; genus UBA11222. The sequence goes on from CAYGDL010000067.1 coordinate 5,552, forward strand.
GTTACATCGCCTGCGCACCGTCATTGCCGGACAAAGACGAATTCTGGATCTGTTCGAAGTCATCAACACGAAAGGCGCCGTTGGCATTGCGGTTGATGTGACGGAAATTGACGATGCGCAAAATGAAGTTCGCAAACAGTTGGCGGCGCAGCGTTCAAGCCTGAATTTGCTGAATACGCCGGTGGCGATTTTTTCTGCGGACCGGAATTTGGAGTTTTTTAATCAAAGCTTCGCTGATCTCTGGAATCTGCCGGCGGACTGGCTTTCAAATACGCCCGATCATAGCGAGGTGCTGGAAGCCATGCGCGCATCCCGGCGCCTTCCGGAACAGGCGGATTTCCCTGCCTGGAAGAAAAAGCAGCTTGGTTACTATAGCGGCCTGATCGACAGCCAGGAAGAAATCTGGCAATTGCCGAATGAGAAAACCCTGCGCGTGGTTACCCAGGCTCGCCCACAAGGCGGGCTGTTCATTCTATATGAAGATCTGACCGAACTGCTAAGCCTGGAGCGATCCCTTAACGCGCTCTCAAAAGTGCAGCTGGAAACACTGAACAGCCTTCAGGAAGGTGTTGCGGTGTTTGGCATCGATGGCAGGTTGAGTTTGTTCAATCCGTCATTATTGCGCATCTGGAAGCTGACTGAAGCAGACCTGGAAAGCCGTCCGCACATTGAGGAACTGGCGCACCTGTATCAGGCGCTAGTGCCCAGCCTGGAGGGCTGGGATGAGATGAAGGCGCAGATTTCCGGAATGCACGCCAGCCGGGAAATGAGCTTGTTGCGGCTTCATCGCATGGGTAATTCGGTTCTTGATTGCGTGGTCATGCCGCTGCCCGATGGCGGCACCATGCTGAGCTTCGCCGACGTTACGGATTCCGTCCAGATGGAGCGCGCGCTGCGCGAGCGCAATGAAGCGCTGGAAACAACTGATCGCCTGAAATCTGAATTTATCACGCATATTTCCTATCAGTTCCGCACGCCGCTTAACAGCGTCATCGGGTTTGCCGAAATTCTGGAGCATGAGTTTTTTGGCTCGCTGAACGAACGCCAGCATGAATATTCCCAGGGCCTGCTGGAAGCTTCACATCATTTGCTCACACTGGTGAATGATGTGATCGACCTGGCCACCATTGAGGCGGGGCATATGGCCCTGTCCCGGTCACAGATAGATATTCGTGGTCTGTTATTGTCCGTGCGCGAACTGTCACGTCAGCGCGCCCGCGAATCCGACATGATATTGAGCCTGGATTGCCCGGACGATATTGGTGTTTTTTACGCGGACGCGCGCCGGGTTAAACAGGTTATGTTCAACCTGATGTCGAACGCGATCCGGTTTTCATCGGCCGGCGATGAAATTACTATCGGCGCAAATTTCACGGCCATTGCGGATGGCCGTGAAATTCTTCAGCTATGGGTGCGGGATAAGGGCGCCGGTATTGAGCGCGCCTTTCAGGAAGACATGTTCAATGCCTTCGAGTCCCGGCCCGCAAAGGGCAAGGACCAGGGGGCCGGCATCGGCCTATCCCTCGTACGCAGCCTGATAGGCCTGCATGACGGGTGGGTGGACGTCGAATCCGAACTTAACCGGGGCACGAAAGTAACCTGCAATTTACCGCCCTATGAGCCGGAAGCCGGGGAGGCGCCATCCATTAATCCGCCGTTGGAGATCCGGGCGATCCGGGCACGCCCTTAGCCGACGAATATTCAAACTTCAACTCCACATCCGGATGCACGATTTTATAGGCCGCATGACAGGCCATTTCAATTTCGCAAAAGCCCGCCAGAATAAGATGCAGCTTGCCGGGATAAAGCGCGATGTCGCCCGCCGCGAAAATGCCGGGAATATTGCTGACACAGGTGGCGGGATCGACATGGATGTGTTTCTTGTCCAGATCCAGACCCCATTCGGCGATCGGCCCCAGCTTGTTGGACAGGCCATAAAACGCCAGAAAATGATCGGCTTCCAGAATGCGGTTGCCGGATTTGCTTTCCACCTCGACGCCGCTCAGCCTGGCCCCATCGCCATGCAGTGATTTGACCGTATAGGGCACGACATAATCGATCTCGCCCGCCGCCGCCCAGGCGCGCATTTTGTCCACATTGGCGTCGGCCGCGCGAAACCCGTCGCGCCGGTGCACAATGGCGACGCGCGCTGCAATTTCCTTCAGCGACATCACCCAGTCCACCGCACTGTCGCCGCCGCCAGCGATCACCAGCTTCTTGCCGCGAAACGCTTCACGCTTTTTCACCAGATAATGCACATTGCCGACCGCTTCATAAATGTCGAGTTTTTCGACGGGCGGGCGGTTGGGGCCGAATGCGCCCACGCCCGCCGCGATGATAATCGCCTTGGCGTGGACGATGCTGTTCTTGCTGGTGGTCAGTTTCCAGTAATGGCTGCTGCCCTCTGGCAGTTTTTCCAGGGTCATCACCTGCTGGTCCAGCAGATGGACGGGATTAAAAGGCGCGCCCTGCTTTTCCAGATTAAAGATCAACTGCTGCGCTTCAATTGAGGGGTAGCCGGGAATGTCAAAGACCGGCTTTTCCGGATACAGCGCCGTGACCTGGCCGCCGGTCATCTCCAGCGAATCAATCAGCACGGTTTTCATATTCAGCATGCCGGCCGCAAATACGCCAAACAGGCCCACCGGGCCCGCGCCAATAATGGCAATGTCGGTAGTCAGGGTAGCGCCAGGTGTCGTAGACATATGTAATCCATGTATGTTGTTGAATATCGGTTGCCCAACATCGGCCATGCGGGCCTGCAAATCAAGTAGAAGCACACGTATTAATATGGCGGATTTTCAGAAAAATGCGGTGGCGGCGCAGCGCAGCTTTGATCTGCCGGATATGGCGGCGACCGCCGCGCGGGCTGCCCGACTTGCGCCGCTATTGCGGGCGGGTGATGTGGTGGCGCTGTATGGCGGATTGGGCGCGGGCAAAACCGCCTTTGCCCGGGCGCTGATCCATGCCCTGCAAGCTCCGCTGGGAAAATTGGAGGAAGTGCCAAGCCCGACCTTTTCGCTGGTGCAGCACTACCAGATCGGGCAGCTAGGCCTGTGGCATTTCGATCTGTACCGCCTGACCGCGCCCGAGGAAACCTGGGAACTGGGGCTGGAAGAGGCCCTGGCCACCGGCGTCAGCCTGATTGAATGGCCCGAACGGCTGGGGTCCTTGCTGCCTGCGGACCGGCTGGAGATTTATCTTGAAATCCCCGCCGATGCAGGCTTTGAGGATACCAGGCGGCGGATGCGCCTGGTGGGATATGGCAGTTGGGTAAAACGGATGCAAAATGTCTGAACGCGAACAGGAAATCATTGAATTTGTGAACCGCGCCGGATGGGGCGGCGCCACGCGCACGCCGCTGGCCGATGATGCGGGCTATCGCACCTATCAGCGTCTTGTGGGGGCGCGGGGAAAAGCCATGCTGATGAACGCGCCCCCCGGTGGTGACCAGCTTCGTTCGCCCCAGGCGGCGGCCTATAATGCGGTGGCGCATCTGGCGACCGATTGCCGCCCCTTTGTGGGCGTTGCAAACCATCTGCGCGGATTGGGACTGAGCGCGCCGGAAATTCTGGCGGCGGATTTGCCGCGCGGTCTGCTGCTGCTTGAAGATCTGGGCGATGATCTGTTCGCAACGGCGATACCCGAAGGCGCGGACGAGATGCAACTATATGCGGCGGCAATTGATGTGCTGCTGGCCCTGCATGCGGCCCCGGTCCCGCACAGTTTGACGGTGGGCGATGGCGGCGGCTATCTGTTAAGCAGCTATGACGCCGGGGCGCAGGAAGCGGAAATATTGCTGCTCAGCGAATGGTATGCGCCGGTGGTGACAGGTAAGGCGCTGGGCGACGCCGCGCGCGATGAATATGTGGCGCACTGGCGGCATTATTTTGCGTTGACGCAACCAGCAACCCCGGTGCTGGTTCTGCGCGATTATCACGCGCAGAACCTGTTCTGGCTGCCGCAGCGCACGGGTATTGCGCGGGTCGGGCTGATCGATTTTCAGGATGGGCTATTGGGCAGCCCCGCCTATGATCTTGTGTCCCTGCTGGAAGATGCGCGCCGCGATGTGGCGCCCGTTTTGCAGACGCAAATGCTGGACCGCTATTGCGCTAAAGCCAAAGCGATGGATCGCGCATTTGATGACGCGGCGTTCCGCACCGCCTATGCGGTGGCGGGCGCACAGCGCAATTGCAAGATACTGGGAATTTTCGCACGCCTCGCCAAACGCGATAACAAACCCGCCTATCTGAAATTAATTCCCCGGGTGCGCGCCTATCTGCGCCAGGACTTGCAGCACCCCGCCTTCGCGCCACTCCATGCATGGTTCGCCGCGCATCTGCCTCTGGGGGATTAGAGCATTTTCTGTTCGGACTGAATCAGCCCCCTTGCATCTCTCTGTCCCTCCCTCGCTGCGCCAGTGCCGGCGAGAGCTTGCTTCAGCGCTTCGCCCAGGCGGGGAGTGTAGAGGGGAGGGGCGGAAGGGATCGGGACATCAAACGAGGCACATGTTTCAGCTTGGGTGAAACAGACTTGCACACAAATAAAAGGAGCGGCATCCAGTTGCCCGGATGCCGCTCTGTATGGGCCGGATGGCTGTCCTGTTAGTTCAGGACGATTTCAACGCGCCGGTTTTGCGGCTCACGTACGCCATCTTCGGTGGGAACGAGTGGCTCGGCCTCACCCTTGGCGGTGATGGAAATTTCGCTTTCAGGCACGCCAAGCGCCAGCAGGCGGGCTTTCACCGCCTCAGCGCGGCGCATGGACAGCGCCATATTGTATTTGTCCGAACCGGAACGGTCGGCGTGGCCTGTCGCGGCGATTCGCACTGCGCCTGTGGTCTTGGCGTAGGCGGCGGCGTCATTCAGGATGGCGTCTGCTTCGGCGGTCACGTCCGAACGGTCCCAATCAAAGAAGACCAGGAAAGCGCGCGGCAGTGCAGGCGGCTCAGCAACGGCTTCGGGTTGCGGCGCCACTGCTGCGGGCTCTGCCGCGGCAGGCGCAGCTTTTGGCGCGCCGAAGTTCCAGCGCAGGCCAATCAACGCGGCATGGCTGTCATACTCGCCTTCGACGGGCACACCGGCGCTGGTGCGGTAGTCAGGATCCTGAGTCGCGAAATAACGATATTCCGCCGCCACTTCCACCGCATCGTTCACCCAGTAGGAAAGACCGGCAATGCCCTGATAGGCGAAGACATTATCATCATCATTCACGCGGTTCACGCCCACGCCAACCGGTCCCACGCCATCATAATCGACCTGGGCATAGCCAATACCGCCGCCGATATAGGGCATGATGCGGCTGCCGGTATCCACGTCATATAACAGGTTCAGCATCGCGCTTTTTGCCTTGATTTCGCCATTGCCGGCGGTCGATCCCGACACGCTGTCAACATCATTAGTGCGATAACCAAGTTCGAATTCGGTGCGGACGCCATTGCCATACCGGTAACCGATGGACGGCATAACCGCCCAGCCCGTATCCGTATCCACATTGCGATTAACGCCTACGCCCGTACCGCTGACGTCCTGATCATTGGTAAAATTGGCGCCGCCCATAATACCTACAAACGGCCCTTTGGACGCGGCAAGTCCCGCCGGCGCATACGCCATGGCGCCCAGGCCAATCGCAGCCACCGTTAGTTTCATCGTCAGCTGTTGCATTTTCATTTGATGTGTCCACCCGTTAAGTTAAAATTGCCGGCCTCCTGCGGCCAGACCTGGCAAGCGAAGCCTGTCTGCAACGCTATAGTTGAGGTCAGCATAGAAGCCGTTGACAAGAATTTCCAGCTTTAGAACGCGCATATGCCTAAATTACAGCGCTTTCCTTATAATAGTGGCAGACGCGCAACGGTATGTGTCAACAGTATATGCTTATCTTAGCCATTAATTTACCCTATAAACTAAAGCGAAGATTAATAAAGGGAGGCGCGAAACGGTCGATATGAACCTGTATGAGGCGATGCGCACCCTGCGCGCGGTTCGCAGGCTGCGTCCCGATCCGATACCGGATGAGGTGTTGCAGCGGATATTCGAGGCGGCGACCTGGGCCCCGAATGGCGGCAACCGGCAGCCCTGGCGG
>CAYGDL010000067.1:11642-12134 GCA_964348545.1 uncultured Alphaproteobacteria bacterium
CGCCAAACATGCGCGCACCATTGCCGCCGGGGATTATCTGGCGGCGCACATGCAGGAGGCCCCGGTGCTGGTTGTGGTATGTTTCAACCCCCCCATGCTGGCGGTAACGGATGCGAAGCAGGACCGGGTATCTGTGGTTGGGGGCGGCTCCATCTATCCGGCTGTTGAAAACCTGCTGCTTGCCGCGCGCGCTGAAGGATTAGGCTGTGTGCTGACAACCCTGCTATGCGCTGAAGAGCCGGAGATCAAAAAACTGCTGGATATTCCCGCCGGATGGGGTACCGCCGCCATGATCCCGCTGGGCTATCCGGCCGGGCAGGGGCACGGCCCGATCAGCCGCAAACCCGTTCGTGAATTGTTTTTTAGTGATCGCTGGGGTATACCCTACCAATGAATATGACCGGTAAAAATTCATTCCTAAAGGCGACGCTGCGCGGTTTCACCGGACGCTGCCCCAATTGCGGTTCGGGAAAACTGTTCCGGGCTTTTCTG
>CAYGDL010000068.1:0-12095 GCA_964348545.1 uncultured Alphaproteobacteria bacterium
AAAGAAAAGGCTGTTGCATAGGCATGGAGGAATTCCGCAAAAAACTATATGCGAGCTTTGATTTTGCGCTGATCCCGATAGCGGATTTTCTGATCCGCTTCGGGCTGACGCCCAACCGGCTTTCGGTTATTGGGCTTTTGCTGAATTTTCTGGCCGCATTCTGCATTCTGCGGGGCGGCTTGTTCATTGGCGGGTTTATCTATCTGTTCGCAGGACTTGTCGATCTGTTCGACGGCACCGTAGCCCGGCGCGGCGGGCTGAGCACAGAGTTCGGCGGCTTTCTCGATTCAAGTTTCGACCGCATTGCCGAAGGCCTGATCTTCGCCGCCATCGCCTATCTGTTCGCCGCCAGCGGCAACGCAGTTACGGCGGCGGTGGTCGTGCTGGCGCTGCTCGGCTCCTTCATGGTCAGCTATACCCGCGCCCGCGCAGAAGCGATAGGGCTGGTTGGCAAAAGCGGAATTGCGTCCCGTTTCGAACGGCTGCTGCTGATTTCCATCGCGCTGATGGCGGGTTTTCTGGAAATGGCGATTTATGTGCTGACAGTCTTCACCCTTGTCACTGCGACGCAACGCATGTGGGCAACTTATTGGCAGTTGGAAGAAAGAAAAGCAGGCATTGTTCCCCCGCGCTAAATCTGGGTGATAATGACCGTCTCGACGTGATGGTCCTTCATGGCCTCGACAGTGAACTGGTAGGCGCCGTCGGTAATGCTATCCCCCTGAACCGGAATACGTTCCAGGCGGCTCATGAACAGACCGGATAGCGTATTCACATTCACCGGGTCGGTGGGCACAAAAGCTGTTTCGCGTTCCACATCCGCCAGCGAGGCCAGGCCATGGGCCTTCCAGCCGGTCGCGGTTTCAACAATGGGAAATTCTGAAATATTTTCGTCGGTTTCATCGGCAATTTCGCCGACAATTTCTTCCAGCAGATCTTCAATCGTCACCAGCCCGACAAAGGTCCCATATTCATCGACGATGCAGGCCATATGCGCCTTTTTGGCGCGCATCATGTCAAACAATCCGGAAACCTTCAGCGATTCCGTCACCACCAGCGGTTCCCGGACATAATCGCGCAGCGAGCGCCAGGGCCCGCTGTTGCCGGACAGCATCTCATCCACAATATCCTTCATCAGGATCATGCCAACCAGCCTGTCACCGCTGCCATCCACCACCGGAAACCGGGAATGACGGGTGTCCTTCATCATTGCGAGATTGCTTTCAGGCGGCTGATCCAGCCGCAACAGATCACATTTCATCCGGGGGATCATGACATGCCCCACAGCGCGCTCATTGAAACGGAACAGATTCTGGATCATTTCCGCCGTTTCCTGGCCCAGTTCGCCATGTTCAGCGGAGGTGTTCACAAGCCCGCGAAACTCCACATTACTCAGCACATCGCCATGCGTCGCTTCTGCAACCCCGAACAGGCTCAGCAGGCTGCGCGACGCCAGATTAAGCGACCAGATCAGCGGATAAAACACCAGGTAAAAGATGCGCAGCGGGATGGCGCATAACAGTGATAATTCCTCCGGTTTGCGGATTGCGAATGTCTTGGGCGCCTGCTCGCCCACCACAATGTGCAGCGAAGAAAATATCGTGAAACCCAGCAAAAACGAGATTGTATGCAGGGCCTGTTGACCAAGTTCAAAGGGGTGCAGCAGCGGCTCAATCAGTGCGGCGACCGCCGGCTCGCCCACCCAGCCAAGTCCCAGCGAGGCCATGGTGATGCCTAGCTGGCACGCGGCAAGATAGGCTTCCAGTTCCTTTTGGATTTTGAGCGTCAATTTCGCGGCAAATCCGCCGGCTTGGGCCTGATTTTCAATCCGGAAGCCGCGGGCCTTTACCAGGGCAAACTCCGCCGCAACAAAAAATGCATTCGCCGCAAGCAGCAGGATGACCGCCACAAGACTTATCGATATCTCTTCATTCGTCAGCATTCTTGTTCTCTTTACGCGTACTGGCGCAACCCCCATATCTGCCCAGGCTGGCGCTGGTGCTAAATGTTTTTCTTGCGCTCCTGGCGCATGATCCGTTCGGCGATGGCCCAGCGATGAACTTCCGATGGACCATCATAAATGCGGAACGGGCGCACATCGCGATAGATGCGCGATACAACCGTGTCGCCGGTGATGCCCATGCCGCCCAGCACCTGTAGGCTGCGGTCAACCACGCGGCCCGCAGCTTCGGAACACAGCACCTTGGCGATGGCGGTTTCCTGGCGTCCATCCGATCCATTATCAAGCGCCCAAGCGGCGTGCCAGATAGTCAACCGGCTGGTATGCATATCCATCTCATTATCAGCCAGTTGAAAGCCCACCCCCTCATGATGGCCGATCAGTTTGCCAAACGCCTGACGGCGGGCGGCATAGGCCACCGCCACGTCATGGGCGCGCTGCATCGCCCCAAGCCAGCGCATGCAGTGGGTCAGCCGTGCAGGCCCCAGCCGCACCTGGGCATAGCGATAACCTTCATCGACCTCGCCCAGAATATCGGTGGCGGGAATGCGCACATTATTGAGCAGCACCTCGCTATGCCCGCCGGTAAAGCCGCGATCCAGCGTGTCGAGATCGCGGACAATTTCGATGCCTTTACGGCTCATATCGGTCAGGAACATGGTGGCGCCGCGCCCATGCTCCACTGTGGCGCCCGTGCGCGCCATGATAATGCCAAGCCCCGCGCCGCGCGCCCCTGTAATCAGCCATTTACGGCCATTGATTACATAATCCTGGCCATCGCGCACAGCGGTTGACGCCAGCATGCCGGGGTCCGATCCCGCGCCATCCGGTTCTGTCATCATGAAGGAAGAACGAATATCCCCCGCCGCCAGGGGCCGCAGCCAGCGTTCCTTGTGCTCCTTGCTGGCGATAACTTCGAGCATATGCATATTGCCTTCATCGGGGGCGAAAATATGCAGCGCGATCGGCCCAAGGGGGGAATAGCCCGCCGCCTCAAAGACAATGGCCTTGCCCCGATGGTCGAGGCCGAGGCCGCCAAACTCCTTGCTCACATGCGGAACAAGCAGGCCCGCCTGTTTGGCCAGGCCATTCAACTCCCGGCGCAGTTCATCGCTTGGCCCATGTTCGCCCTGGCGTTTGTCGTTCTCATAGGGAATGACCTTCTCGCGAATGAACGTGTCTGTTCGTTCCTTGAGATCAACCAGTTCCTGCGGCAGTGAAAAATCAATCATGATCGGCCCGTTCTCCTGTGAGCGGTTCAATTGGCTGGGGTGTGCTGCGCGTGTTTCAGCAAACCTAAAACAATTCATACAGGGTTGAAAAGCTATTGTCTTGTTGGCGGATAGCCGAAATATCGCAATTACCCTCACAAGGCATGCTTCATTGCCGCAACTGCCAGATCGAGGACATGAAATAGGCCGTGACGAGCACCAGCGCCAATCCGGCTGCGGGAACCAGTGCGGCGTCCGTCACCCCCAACCAGCCGATCAGCAAGCCCATCGCATAGCTGCCCAATGGTGCGCCGCCCACATAGGCAAGCTGAAATATCGACAGTATGCGCCCCCGGATGGCTGCGGGCGCCGCGCCCTGCACCAGGGTCCGGCTCATGATCATGGTGACGCCACCGGCCCCGCCCCAGATGGCGGCAAGCCCACACATAAACGCAAATGACGGCGCCAGCGCAATCGCGCCAATCACGATGCAACTGACGCAACTGGACAGCAGCACCGCGCGGCCCTGATTGCGAACCGGATGCATGCGCCGAAGCGCCAGCACCATTACCGTTGTGCCGCCCATGAAACTGATATTCAGCAACGCCAGTTCCGCAGAGCCGCCCTGATACACATCACGCACCATCAGGGGTATCTGCACCAGAAACACCCCGGTAAATAATGTCCCTACACTGAACATCAGCAACAGGACGGGGCGGATGGTCACATCGCGCAGGGCTGTGGCAAAGCCTTCCACGATATTGACCAGCGCCCCTTTTCGACCCGCCTGCTGCGGTTTGGCGGCGGGCAATCTGCTGCTGAAAAATGCAGAGGCAAGCACCAGCGCCCCCTGCGCCACCAGTAAACCGATGGCCCCGACCGGGTCGGACAGGCCCGCGCCAAACGTCACCGCCAGCCAGCTTGCGCACCCGCCCAGCGTCAGGCCAACAATCTGGCTGGCGAATTGAAGGCCCGTCATGGCGGTGACGGTGCGCTGAATTTCACCATCATCCACAAGGCTCAGCATGGCGTCGCGGGCGGGCACAATGAACGCGCCCATTACGCCGATGGCGACACTGACCAGCACCAGCCCCTGATAGCTCAAATACCCGGCCCCAACGCCCATGGCCAGCGCCAGCGGCAACAGCGCCATGAATGCCTGGAGAATGACCAGATAGCGGCGAAGCTCACGCCGATCCGCCACAACGCCCCCCAGCAATATTATTGTGAGCATCGGCAGCATGGTCAGCATTTGCGCAAGGCCAACCTGTGCGGGGCTGGCATGCAGCACCTGCGTCATCAACCAGATGAACACCACATTCTGAATCCCTATGGCGCAAAAATAGGGACACATGCCCGCCAGATACCAGAACCGGGCCGAGCGGGCCGAAGCGCAGGCATAGGGCGGATCGGGAATTTCAGGTGTCGCTTCCTTGGCTCGCATGACCGCGCTCATTCACTTTTAGTTGTGGTGGAAACCGACACATTTCAGCCCCATCTATGGGGCAGAATGTTTAAACTTAAATGATCGAAACCCGGAGGACGATATCCATGAATATCCGATCATTGGCCAATATTGCAGGTTTAGCCGTCTTCCTGTTGCTTGACCCCGCTTTGGCATATGCCGAAACAGTGTCGAGTGTCAAAGACATACCCCTTGATGATGCGGGCCTGCGGGCGCTTGATCAAAAACATCTCCGCCTCGCGCGCAAGGCCGGGACGGTATGCGTGCATTTGGCGCCCGGCGGCGTGGTGCGCAATGGTTCCGCCCCTATCGCGCTGGAAGGCTGTAATATCAGCCAGCTCGATCATCTGGTGGCCGAAAAAAATGACCCTGCTTTGTCGGCCTATCATCAGGCAATCCGGCCGGGCGAGCGGTATGACCAGAACCGTTCGGCACTGTATTGGCGCACGGTGCGCACCCAGTTATTGGCCAATAACACGGAATTAACCATGCCAGCCAATAAATAGGCTGGACGTTGGAGAGAATGGGTATTATACGCCTGACTCTAACTAATGGTGCTGTGGTGAATATGATTTCTGTGTCCTCACGACGAAGAACGCTCATCGCGCTCGAAACCCGGGCGCGACGTTAGGCGCGCGCCACACCCTCCCCCGTCCATCTGCCAACGGACATTAAAGCGGAAGGCGCGGTAGCGCGCTGAAGTGTTCTTGAGCTTTTTTCGCCGGGGAATTTTTCATGATCGATTATTGCTGCGAGCGGCCCGAAGATGCGGGCCAGATTGAACATATGCTGGATATGGCCTTCGGGCCGGGGCGCTTTGCCAAGACCGCCTACCGCTTGCGCGAAGGGATGGCGTTTGTTCCCGAACTGTCGCTGGTAGCGTGGGAGGATGGCGTCATGCGTGGCTCGTTGCGCTATTGGCCGATCGAAATTGGCGAGGCGCGCACGCCTGCCCTGTTGCTGGGTCCGCTTGCTGTTGATCCGGATCATCGGGGACGGGGCATTGCGCTGCGGCTGATGGAGCTGTCGCTGGAGAAGGCCGCCCAAATGGGCCACACAATTGTCGTACTGGTCGGTGACGAACCCTATTATGCCAAAGTCGGATTTTGCGCGGCATCGGCGCGCGCGATGCGTATGCCAGGCCCGGTCGATCAGGTCCGGCTGCTGGCGCGTGAACTTGTCCCCGGCGCGCTGAATGGCGTGAACGGCCCGATCCACAAGGCGCGCACCAGCTTGCAAGAGCAGCGCCAACCCTATTTGAGGGCCGCCACCAAATAAGGCGACCAGACTGCCCTGACTTAATAACGCCAGGGCAGTTTTATGATTTTAGATTGAAACAGGTTTCAATCTAAAATCATTGCGTCCATGCCTATCGAACGTCGAAGCCTTCATAGCCCTTGGCGGCGACTTCGTCGCATTTGGCCTTATAGGCCGGCGCGCCGGCTGCATAGAGCAGGAAGCTGCGTTTTTTCTCCGGCATATTGATATTTACGCCCATGAACCAGCTATCGGTCTTGGTGAAAAGCGAATTCTGCGCGGACTCGGCCACATGCTCCGTCCACTCATTTTCGGCTGCTATTGTCGGCTCGATGCGCGTCAGTTTTTTGTCGCGCATATATTTCATCAGATCTGACACCCATTCCACATTCTGTTCAATGCAGCGCGGGATATTGCAGAAAGTCGCGCCATTATGCGGGCCGACCAGGGTCAGGAAGTTGGGGAAATCATGCCCCCCCATGCCCAGATAGGTGACCGGCCCATCGGCCCATTTGTCCTTCAGCTTCTTGCCGCCTACGCCGGTAATATCAATCCGGGTAAACGAGCCGGTGACGGCGTCAAAGCCGGTGGCGTAAATCAGGATATCCAGCTCATGTTCCTTGTCGCTGGTCTTGACGCCTTTTTCGGTGATGCTTTCAATCGGCGTTTCGCGCAGGTCGACCAGCGTCACATTATCCTGATTGTAGACTTCGTAATAATTGGTGTCCATGGGAACGCGGCGCATGCCAAAGCCATGATTTTTCGGAATGAGCTTTTCGGCAAGCACGGGATCATTGACCCGTCCGCGGATTTTTCGCGCCATGAACTCTGTGAGCAGCGCATTGGCCTTGGGGTCGATCATGGTGTCAACATAATTGCCCAGCCATTTTTCAAATCCTGGCCTGTTGTACAGATATTCAAAAAACGCCTCGCGTTCCTCGTCTGACACTTCAAAAACTGACTTCATGACGAAATTGTGCAGGAAGCCGGCGCTGGATTCCCAGCATTTCTTGAAGATTTCCGGATAGGTCGCCTTGATATGGGCCATCTCATCATCCGTGATCGGAGCATTGCGCAACGGCGCGCAAAATTCCGGCGCAAGCTGGAACACGGTGAGATGCCCGGCAACCTTGGCGGCTTCCTGGATCAGCTGAACGCCGGTCGCGCCCGTGCCGATAACGCCGACGCGCTTGCCTTTCATGCCGATATCCTTGCCGCCAAAGCCTTTTTCATCTTTCGGCCAGCGCGAGGTGTGGCAGGAGAAACCCTTGAACTTGTCAACGCCCGGGATGCGGGGCATCTGGGTTGCCGACAGCACGCCAACGGCCGTGATCAGAAACCGCGCGCGGGCGCGTTCGCCCTTTTCGGTTTCGATTTCCCACTCATTGGCTTTCTCGTCATAGGTCGCAGCCTTGACACGCGCGTTGAAAGTAATGTCCTTGCGCAGATCGAACTTGTCGGCGACGAAGCTGTAATATTCCATATTATCCGGCTGCCCGGAGAAATGCTCTTTCCAGTTCCATTCCTGCAGCAGTTCCTTCGACCAGGAATAGCCATAGGTATAGCTTTCGGAATCAAAGCGCGCGCCCGGATAGCGGTTCCAGTACCAGGTGCCGCCGACATCGCCGCCGTCTTCGAAAACGCGCACGCTCAGCCCCAGCTCGCGCAGCCGGTAAAGCTGGTACATGCCGGCAATGCCGGCCCCGATGATAATCGCGTCATATTGTGGTGTTGTGGACATGGTTTTTCCTCATCTTCCCTGGCTAATTTTATGATTAGATCAGTATCTATCAGAATTGGCCCACCCATTTCAACAGATATGGCCTTGCAGTGTCATTTCAATAAGATAACCCGCCTTATGGTGGTAGAATTTGACCGGGATCAATACAGTCCCGACAGTTTAACCGCCCAATGGCGCACTGGTATCCGGGGTGGGAGATGGCGTATTAATTTGAGGGCGGTGCGCCGAAATGTTAGTGAAGTGCAAGCCTGCTCAATGGAATGAACGCAATGTCCGATATCAAAATAGTAGTTGTGGGCGCCGCAGGGCGCATGGGGCGCACCCTGATACGCCAGGTGTTGCAAACCCCGGGATGCATTGTGTCGGGGGCGACAGAACCTTCCGGTTCAGAATTTCTGGGGCGCGATGCGGGAACGCTGGCAGGGCTTGATCCGCTGGGCGTTGCGATTACCAATGACGCGCTGGAGCTAATCGCCAGCGCCAACGCCGTACTGGATTTCACCTCGCCCGCCGCCGCCGTGGCGCATGCCGCACTGTGCGCCCAGGCGCGCATTGTACATGTGATCGGTACGACCGGATTTGAGGCGGAACAGGAAGCCGCCATTGCCGCCGCCGCGCGCCACGCCACCATCATCAAGGCGGGCAATATGTCGCTGGGCGTCAATCTTCTGGCGCAACTGACCAGACAGGTGGCGAAGCTGCTGGACACGGCCTTCGATATTGAAATTCTGGAAATGCACCACCGTCACAAGGTCGATGCGCCATCCGGCACAGCACTGATGCTGGGCGAAGCCGCCGCCGAGGGTCGCGGCGTCAAACTGACCGATGTGGCCGCGCGCGGGCGCGATGGCATAACCGGTGCGCGCAAGGCGGGCGATATTGGCTTTGCGGTATTGCGTGGTGGCGGCGTGGTCGGTGAACATCGTGTGCTGTTCGCCGCCGATGATGAAATTATCGAACTGCGCCACCAGGCATCTGACCGCTCGATCTTTGCGCGCGGTGCCGTTGCCGCCGCCAAATGGGGTCAGGGCAAGCGGCCCGGACTTTATTCGATGGCCGATGTGCTGGGCTTTGGCGCATAGATCGCAAAGTACCGCGCCTCCGGCGTAACCGGCTCATGCAATATGACGCCCGCACTTTTTGCAAGCCGGGCGTCACAATGCATGTCTCCCTGCCCCGCCCTTATTGGCGCCGCCGGATATTTCGGGAAAAGCCTGGTTGCATCTGGATCTTCAGGGGGCGTCAGGTTGGGCCTTTATCAATCCCCTGGACCGCATGCTCTGCAATCACCTCAAGAAATTGCTGGCCATAGCGTTGCAGTTTCATTTCCCCGACGCCACTGATCAGGCGCAGCGTATCGGGCGAGCGGGGTTTGTGACTGGCCATTTCGACCAGCGTCCGGTCATGGAAAATCACATAGGGCGGCACATTCTGCGCGCGGGCAAGCGCCATGCGCCGGGCCTTTAGCGCGTCCAGAAGTGTGCGGGCATGGTCAGGCAATTCAGCGACAGGCGCCGATACAGGCTGACGGGCAGATTTACGTATAGCCGCAGACGGTTTGCGCAGCCACAGGGCCTCCCTGTTTTCGAGAAACACCTGTCCCTGTGGCGTGATCTTCAGGCCGCCATGTTCGGAGCTTTCAACCGATAACAGATTCTGCGCAACCAGTTGCCTGTAAATACTCTGCCAGTCCGTTTTGCTAAATTCACTCCCGATGCCAAAGGTGCTGACCTTGCCGTGGCCAAAACTTTCTACGCGCGCATTGCTTTTACCCAGCAATATATCAATCAGATAATTCACCCCAAAACGCTGGCCCGTGCGCCACACGCAGGAAATGGCTTTTTGCGCGGCAATTGTGCCATCGAAACGCTCCGGCGGGCTCTCGCATGTGTCGCAATAATTACACGGCGCGGACGCATCACCGAAATAATCCAGCATGACCTGCCGCCTGCACCGCGCCGCCTCGCACAGGCCCAGCAGCGCGCTGAGTTTTTGATGCTCGATGCGTTTCTGAATTTCCGGCGCGCTCCCGGTGTCAATAAAGCCGCGCTGCATGGCGGCGTCGCTCATACCGTAAAACATTATCGCATTCGCAGGCAGCCCATCGCGCCCGGCGCGCCCGGTCTCCTGATAATAGGCCTCGATATTTTTGGGGATGGTCATGTGCGCCACAAAGCGTACATCGGGCTTGTCGATGCCCATGCCAAAGGCAATCGTCGCCACCATGATGATGGCGTCTTCGCGCAGAAACTTCTGCTGGTTGCGGGCGCGCGCCTCACCGGTCATGCCCGCGTGATAGGGCAGCGCGAGAAATCCCTCCGTACACAGCCATTCCGCTGTTTCCTCCACAGCCTTGCGCGACAGGCAATAGACGATGCCGCTATCGCCCGGATGATTTTCCCGGATAAACCGCAAGAGCTGCTGCTTTGGATTATCCTTGATTGCAATGCTGTAATGAATATTCGGCCGGTCGAACCCGCCCAGAAACGTTCTGCCATCCTTCAAATGCAGCCGGTCGATAATATCCTTGCGGGTCGGCGCATCGGCGGTGGCGGTCAGCGCCACGCGCGGCACATTTGGAAAGCGTTCGGCCAGCAGTGAAAGCTGTACATAATGCGGCCTGAAATCATGCCCCCATTGCGAAACGCAATGCGCCTCGTCAATCGCAAACAGCGCGATGGGCGATTGCGACAGCATATCCAGAAAATCATCCATCAGCAGCCGTTCGGGGGCTACATACACCATATCGACGGCGCCATTGCGTACGGCTGTGAGGGTTTGCGAAATATGCCCCGCCGTCATGCTGGAATTGATCGCCGCTGCCCGGATGCCAAGCTGTTGCAACGCCGCCACCTGATCCTGCATCAGCGCGATCAGCGGCGAAATGATAATGCCCACGCCGTCCCGGCACAAAGCCGGGATCTGATAGCATAGCGATTTGCCGCTGCCTGTCGGCATCAGCACAAAGGCATGTTTACCCGCAATCACATGATCAATGATTTCCGCCTGCTGGCCCCTGAAACTGTCATACCCATAAGTTTTTTTGAGAATTTGAAGGGCGGAGGCGGTCTGCATGCGGTGTGCCCGAAAATCCAAAATCGTGTTAGCCAACACAGGGTGAATGGATGAATCGCGACATTATGCGCCGCGCCCCTGCATTGGGCCAGCGCGAAAAGTCCGGGCTGAACATTGACCTGAATAGTATGCCCATTATGAATGATGTTCAGCGCCGATGGGCTGAAATTGAGTGTGATAGATGCGCCCGGCGCCTTAAAGCCATCTGCAAGATCAATTGGCGACTGCATCCGCCGACGCCGCATTTGAAGGGATTTTGGTGAACCAGGACTTAACCTGATTTATTTTGCGGCGGATAAGCTGTAAAGTCCGGCTTCGTAATTTCAACATTCTGTTACAGGTGATCCTATGGCCAATACTGCGCGTCCCCGCCGCAGCGTTCTTTACATGCCCGGTTCCAATGCGCGCGCGCTGGAAAAGGCGCGCTCCATTCCCGCAGACGCTTTGATCCTGGATCTGGAGGACGCGGTCGCCCCCGACGCCAAGCAGACGGCGCGTGACCAGGTGTGCGCCGCGCTGCGCGAAGGCGGATTTGGCAAGCGTGAAATGGTGGTGCGGGTCAATGCGCTGGATACGCCCTGGGGCCTTGCCGATCTTGTTGCCGCCGCCGCTGTCAGGCCGGATGCAATTCTGGTTCCCAAAGTCAGCAGCCCCGCCATTCTGCATCAGGCGGAAGCCATTCTGGACGCGCATGGCGCGCATGGCACGGCGCTCTGGGCGATGATGGAAACGCCTCTGGGCATTTTGCAGGCGCAAGCCATTGCATCCGCCACCCCGCGCCTGGCCGTATTTATCATGGGCACCAATGATATCGCCAAAGAAGTGCGCGCCGCACATACGCCGATGCGCCTGCCGATGATCACCAGCCTGGGCCTGTGCCTGCTGGCGGCTCGGGCCTTCGGCGTGGGAATTATTGATGGCGTCTATAATGACTTCAAGGATGAAGAGGGCTTTGCAGCCATCTGCCGCCAGGGCGTGGAACTGGGCATGGACGGGAAAACTTTGATCCATCCCAGCCAGGTCGAACCCTGCAACGAAATCTTCAGCCCAACAGAGGCGGAAGTGGAACTGGCGCGCAAGATCATCGCCGAATTCGCCAAACCCGAAAATGCCGGCAAAGGCGTCGTCACCGTGGATGGACGCATGACCGAATTGCTGCATGCCGAAATGGCCAAACGTACCGTCGCCATTTTCGATGCCATTCGCGAACTGGAAGCGGCCTGACAGGGACAACACATCCCAAGATCGGCCAGCCTGATATATCGCGCATCCTAAATGGTCAATCCCGCGATATATCCGTTGAACGCCTGATGCGCCTGCTGACCCGGCCAGGCTGTGATGTCGATATCG
The DNA here is from genome assembly GCA_964348545.1 of uncultured Alphaproteobacteria bacterium. Taxonomy (GTDB): domain Bacteria; phylum Pseudomonadota; class Alphaproteobacteria; order UBA11222; family UBA11222; genus UBA11222. The sequence continues at coordinate 12,060 of CAYGDL010000068.1, forward strand.
TCATCCGCGACCACGGCAAAAAATCCGCGCCGCGCG
>CAYGDL010000069.1:0-11981 GCA_964348545.1 uncultured Alphaproteobacteria bacterium
CCACGCCAACCAGTCGCGGCGTCCAGCAGGCCTCCACGAATGCGCGCGCCGCCGCCACGCCACCATCCTGATACAGCGCGCCAATCACCGCTTCACACGCATCGCCCAGAATGACGGGCTTGTCCTGACCACCACTCGCCATCTCGGCTGGCGCAAGAATCAGGCAGGCGCCCAGTTCAATCTCCAGCGCTACCGCAGCACAGGTTTCACGCCGCACCAGCGCATTCAGCCGCAACGCCAGATCCCCTTCCGTCGCATCGGGATAATGTTGCAGCAATAAATCCGCAATCAGAAACGCCAACACCCTGTCGCCCAGAAATTCCAACCGCTCATTATTGCGACTGCTTGCCGCCGTGCTGCTGGAATGGGTCAATGCCTGACGCAGCAGATCAACAGACCTGAATTGATATCCAAGCCTTTGCTGAAGGCGTTCCAGGCGGTCTGTACGCACTTATTTTCCTTGTACTGCGCCTATGCTGCGAAACATGCGATCAAATCGGGCGGCCTGTATCCAGCGCCAGAATTCCCACCACTGCGCACTGCCATCCGTCGAGAAAAACAGAAACTCCGCCCGCCCGACAAGATTTTCCATTGGCACAAAACCAACGCCGCTACTCGCAACCCGGCTGTCACTGGAATTATCGCGGTTATCGCCCATCATGAAGACATGCCCCTGCGGCACGGCAAACACCCCGGTGTCGTCAACCGGGCCGTTAATCAACATATCCAGCACATTATATGCCACGCCGTCCGGCATGGTTTCACGAAACTGCCGGACTTGCATGGCGTTTCCATCAGCATCTTTTTCCAGATAGTCATCGACAGCCGTACGCGGCACCACCTGATCATTAATATATAATTCGCCGCCGCGTATCTGAACGCGGTCACCGGGCAGACCAATTACGCGCTTGATATAATCCGTACTGCCGTCGGCAGGCAGTTTGAATACGGCGATATCCCCACGCGCGGGCGCCGTTTCCCATATGCGCCCGCTAAGCAGCGGCGGGCTAAATGGAAACGAATGGCGGCTATACCCATAACTGTATTTGGAAACGAAAAGATAATCCCCTACCAGCAGCGTCGGGATCATCGACCCGGAAGGGATATTGAACGGCTGAAACAAAAACACCCGGATAACCAGGGCAATCAACAGCGCATAGACGATCGTCTTGATATTTTCGACCAGTTCATTCGGGTGCTCTTTAGACATTAAAAAATCCCTGGTTATTTGATACGGCAAGCGGCACGGCGGTAATTAGCACAATCGCCTGCGCCAGTGGAAAATCATCTGTTAACGTTAGATCGATCTGTGCACTGCACCCTTTGGGCGTGATTTCCTGCAAGCGCAGTAACGCGCCGCCCGTCAGCTCCATGGTTGGCTTGCCCGAAGACAGATTGCTAACCCCCATGTCGCGCCAGTAAACGCCTTTGCGAAAGCCGGTGCCCAGCGCCTTGGAGCAGGCCTCCTTGGCTGCGAAACGTTTGGCGTAACTGGCGGCGCGGTTATGTTTGCGTTCAGATCGCGCCTGTTCTTTTTCTGTAAACAGACGGTTGATAAACCGCGCGCCGAAGCGTTCCAGGGTTTTCTCGATGCGGCGGATATCTATGAGATCGTTGCCAAGGCCGATTACCATTAGCGGCGCGCCTCATCCATCAGCTTGCGCATATGCGTGATCGTCGCATGCAGACCACTGAAAATCGCCTCGCCAATCAGGAAGTGACCGATATTCAATTCAACCACTTGCGGCATCGCCGCGAACACGGCAACCGTATCAAAGCTGATGCCGTGGCCCGCATGCACTTCCAGGCCCAACGCCGCAGCATCAATAGCGGCCTTGCAATGGCTTGCAAGCTCTCTATCTGCCGCCGCTTTGTCACCCGCAATAAATTCTTCGCAGTAAGCGCCTGCATGCAATTCGATAATGTCTGCGCCGACTTCCTTTGCTGCAACAATCTGCCTGGGGTCGGGGTTGATAAACAGCGACACGCGAATGCCCGCATCGCGCAAACGACGCGCAAATGGCATTAGATGATTTTTCTGACCTGCGACATCCAGACCGCCCTCGGTGGTTTTTTCTTCGCGTTTTTCCGGCACCAGACACACCGCGTGGGGATGATGGCGTAATGCAATGTCCAGCATTTCCGTTGTCGCTGCGCATTCCAGATTAAGCGGCAAATTAATCTCGCGGCTAAGACGCAATATATCGTCATCCGAAATATGTCGGCGGTCTTCGCGCAAATGCGCGGTGATTCCATCGGCGCCCGCTTCAGCAGCAAGTTTTGCGGCGCGCACCGGATCGGGGTGCAACCCGCCCCGCGCGTTTCGTATGGTGGCGACGTGATCAATATTAACGCCAAGCCGCAGATAAGCAGCGGCGCTCATCAAGGCGCCTCACCTGTTTGCGATGGCATTGCGCCCGCAGCAAGGGATGGGTGCGTATTGATAAAACGCGCGCGCCGCCCCGCCTGAAACCGCGCCACGCCGTTTCTGACCGGAAAATAAAATATCATGCCCACCACGATGCCTACCGGAATGCTGCCCACAAGGAAGGGCATGAAAATATCCCAAAAACTGGCCGCGTCAAAGTTTAACGCGGCCAAATCAATAGCATTCAGCGTAGGTGTATTACCCAGCATTAATCCCCCCACCTGATATACCGCCGCCCACATGAATGGATAGGTGATCGGGTTGCCAAGAAAATTACCCAGCATCGAAGCCGCAATATTTGCCCGCAACAACCATGCAATCAGTCCCGACAGGCCCAGATGAAACCCCAGAAATGGCGAAAATGACATAAAAATTCCAATCGCAAACCCGAACGCCACCGTATGCGGGGACGCATTCAGACGCATCAGCCTGTGCCACAAATAAAGTGTCGCGCGACGGTAGCCTGATGCCGGGAAAAAAAATTCCCGCAGCTTTTGTAGAGGCGTGCGTTCTATCCGGCGTTTAAACACCTATTACCTTACCTTTGCTGTTTTAGCCGTGCGTGCGCTCAACCTTGCTGACATGCGGAGAGCCGCGCAACGCCGCGATAATATTGCTTAGATGTTTCACATCGCGCACTTCAATGTCCACCACCATGTCAAAGAAATCCGGCGTGCGCCCGGAAATTTTCAGATTACTGATATTGCCCTGGTTTTTAGCAATCAGCGTTGACAGCACGGACAGCGATCCGGGTTCATTCGATAATGTGGTCTCAATGCGGCCCACAAAAAAACCCGGGGCATCACCGCGCGCATCCCAACTGACATCCAGCCAGCGTTCCGGCGTGTCGCCGAACTGCTCCAGAATTTCGCAGTCTATCGTATGAATTGTCGCGCCGCCCCCCACGGTCTGAATTCCGACGATACGATCACCCGGCAGGGGATGACAGCAATCGCCATAATGAATTGCCAGCCCCGCCGTCATGCCGCGAATTGGTATGGCGGCCGAACGGGTCCGGCGATTATCTTTCGACACCGGCAGCGCGATGGGCAGTTGCGGCTCATTCATCTTGATGCCGGGAAAAGCTGCCTCCATCAGTTGCAGCCCGGTCAGCAGTCCACGCCCCAGCTTTTCATAGATATCATCCGTTGACGCCAGCTTTAGCGGTTTCAGGGCCTGTCCGACCGCTTTCTCCGTAAACGGATAATCTTCAGTACGGAACGCCTTTTCCGCAATCTCTCGGCCTAGGGCCATATATTCACCACGCTGGCTTTGACGCACAAATCTGCGCACCGCCGAACGCGCCTTGGCCGTCACGGCGACCCCCTCCCATCCGGGCGAAGGGGTTTGCGCCTCGGACCGGATAATTTCCACCTGATCGCCATTATTCAGTTCGGTCTGCAACGGCACCGGGCGCCCGTTTACCCGGCACCCCACGCAACTGTCGCCAATACTGGTATGCACGGCATAGGCAAAATCAATGGGGGTCGCGCCGCGCGGCAGGGCAATCAGATCACCGGCGGGGGTAAAGCAAAACACCTGGTCTACAAAAAGACCCAGCTTGGTATATTCCAGAAATTGCTCCGGACTTTCACCATCTTCAATCATATCCACGAGCTCGCGCAACCAGATATAGGGATCATCTCCCAAGGCTGGCGCGTCCGCACCCTTATTCTGTTTGAATTGCCAATGCCCCGCAACGCCATACTCCGCCATTTGGTGCATATCCGCCGTGCGAAGCTGGATTTCCACGCGCTGCTTGTCCGGGCCGATAACCGTTGTGTGTATGGACTGGTAATTATTGCGTTTGGGCGTCGAGATATAATCCTTGAACCGGCCCGGCATGACCGGCCATTTCTGATGAATGACGCCCAGCGCCCGATAACATTCGTCAATCGCATCCACGATCACGCGAAAGGCGAAAATGTCAGAAAGCTGCTCAAAGGAAATGGCCTTGCGCTGCATCTTGCTCCAGATCGAATAGGGGCGCTTTTCACGGCCTGACACTGTGGCCTTGATGCCTTTGGACGCCAGCGTTTCTTCCAACAGCAGGGCGATCCGCGCCGTGCTTTCGCCAGTGCGCTGGCGCAGAAAATCACGCCGGGCGATAACGGAATCGCGCGCTTCCTCATTTAATTCGGAAAACGCCAGGTCCTGTAATTCCTCCAGCATCTCCTGCATGCCAATGCGCCCGGCCAAAGGCGCGTAAATATCCATGGTTTCCTTGGCTATCCGCGCCCGCTTTTCGGGATTCTTGATAAAATGCAGGGTCCGCATATTGTGCAGCCGGTCCGCCAGCTTCACCAGCAGCACCCGAATATCCACGGACATCGCAATCAGCAGCTTGCGAAAATTTTCCGCCTGCTGGCTTTGCGCGGAGGTAAAGGACATTTTTGAAAGTTTGGTGACGCCTTCCACAAGCCCCGCCACTTCGGAACCAAAGGTTTGATCAATGTCCGCATATGTCGCTGCAGTATCTTCCAGCGTATCATGCAGCAATGCGGTGGCGATCGTCGCTGTGTCAAGCCCCAATCCCGCAAGTATGCCTGCCACTTCCACCGGATGGGAATAATAAGGATCACCGGACGCGCGCTTTTGATTGCCATGCGCCTTGGTGGCGAACACATAGGCGCGGTTCAGCATCGCCTCGTCCAGATTGGGATCATAGGCGCGCACCATATCGACCAATTCATATTGGCGGATCATTGTCGGCATCCGCAAAATATGCATGACGCCAGCCCCGCTAAAACGCGGGACCGAAGCGGTCCGTTATTGACGCGCGCAAAGCACCTGCGCGCGCAAAAAGCGCATTCGGGAAATATCTGGTCTGGTCTATCTGCCACCACTTGATGCCGCACCACTTCCACCCTCTGCTTCGCTGCGCATGGCGCGAATCAGCTCCTCTTCGCTCATAGTATCCGTGGCCTCGTCATTTTCAGCCCCGGCCAGCAGTGGAAGCCCGCCTTCCTCGGCTTCTTCATTGCGGCTATAGCGTTGCAGACTGGCCAGCAACTCTTCACGCAAACGGTTCGGGTTAACGGTCTCTTCGGCAATTTCTCGCAGGGAGACGACAGGATTTTTGTCGCGGTCGCGATCCACCGTAAGCGGCGCGCCAGAGGATATGGAGCGCGCCCGCTGCCCCGCCAGCAGCACCAGTTCAAACCGGTTTTCGATCTTGTCTACGCAATCTTCAATGGTAACGCGCGCCATGGTCTGGCCTCCGGATAATGCTGAAACTGGGAAACTTGTACCTCTATCTAGTCAATAGTTCGTTGCAGTGCAACCTTTAAGCTATAATCGCCATACCCCATGGGGCGTCGGCAAGGCCTGCAAAAGCTCACGCGCCGTTCGTTTCAGCACCGGATGTCGCCAATCCGGGGCTAAATCGCACAGCGGCAACAGAACAAAAGCCCGCTGATACATCCTTGGGTGCGGCAATTCCGGCGCGGCTTCCTGACAAATATGATCGTAAGCCAGCAAATCCAGATCCAGCGTCCGGGCCGCATTAACACTCCCACGCACCCGTCCAAATTGACGCTCAACCCGATGCATCAGGTCCAAAAGGTCACCTGGCGGCAAATCTGTCTCGATGCTGGCAACGGCATTGACGAAATCAGGCTGATCAGACACCGGCACCGCGCGCGCACCATACCAGGGAGAACAAGCACTCAATGTCGCCGCCTGGGCGCACAGCATTTCAAGCGCACAGGGCAGACCCTGTTGCGGGGAGCCGAACCGGCTCGATAAATTTCCGCCAATACCAATGAGTATCATATGCATCCTTAAATTTGCCAGATTACAGTTTTATGTAATATAGTGGCCGCGATTGTTAATCCTGGAAAAGTGAGGCGCAAATTTCGGAAAACTACAGCGGCTATTACAGGTTAGCGTTACTACGTATTCTGTGCCAATCTTGCTTTCCATGTGGGTTCCTTCCCGTGTGATTTTTGAGCACCTGCCAGCAGCATGGTCGTGCCAGCAGGCAATTGTAACCGCAAGAATAAATTCCTATCTGGTAAGGGCCTGATGCGCTTCGCGGCAATTTGGTTCTTGTCATTTTCATATTATCAAAAAAGGTTATTTTATGAAATTTTATCAAAATGAACGTGTCGCGCTTTTCATTGATGGCTCAAATCTTTACGCCGCCGCGCGCGCATTAAACTTCGACATTGATTACAAGCGGTTACTTGATCATTTTTCTGAAAACAGCCTGCTTGTGCGCGCCTTTTATTATACCGCACTGATCGAGGACCAGGAGTATTCGCCCATTAGGCCGCTCGTGGATTGGCTGGATTATAATGGCTATACAATGGTCACCAAGCCAACCAAGGAATTTACCGACGCCTTTGGCCGCAAGAAGATCAAGGGTAATATGGACATTGAACTGGCCATTGATGTCATGGAAATGGCCGAGCATCTTGACCATGTCATTATATTTTCAGGCGATGGTGATTTTCGTCGGCTGGTCGAAGCCATTCAACGCAAAGGTCTGCGTGTGACGGTGGTTTCCACTGTGAAGTCCAATCCCCCCATGATCGCGGATGAACTGCGCCGTCAATGCGATAAATTTATTGACCTCACCGACATAGCCGCTGTTATCTCCCGTGATACCGGCAACCGACCGACCCGGCGCCATGATGATTTTCGCGAAGGCCAGCCAATGCTTGGCGGAACCCGCCGCCTTGATCCCACTACTTCCGCGCATGCAGTCGCCGCCGACGCCGACGACTATGATGATGACGATGATGACTATGAGGATGAAGAGGGCGAGGAATATGACGACGACGACGACGATGATGACGATGACAATGCAAGATCTGTCTGATTGTTGCCGGTGTCTATTGAACCGGAGGCCGATTGTCAGCTTTGCCCCCGTCTGGCCGCGATGCGGCAAACAAATAGATTAAAGCAGCCTGACTGGTTTAATCGTCCGGTGCCTTCCTTTGGGGATCCCGGCGCCCGGCTTTTGATTGTGGGTCTAGCCCCCGGCTTGCAGGGCGCAAATCGCACGGGACGCCCCTTTACCGGTGATTATGCCGGCGATCTTTTATACGCCACGCTGGCAGCGCATGGTTTCAGCGAGGGCGCGTATGGCGCACATGCCCAGGACGGTCTTCGCCTGCGCGATTGTCTGATCACGAATTCAGTGCGCTGCGTGCCGCCGCAAAACAAGCCGGAGCCTTCAGAGATTTTAACCTGCCGCCCTTTCCTTGAAGCAACCATTGCGGCAAGCGCCTCTGTCAAAGTCATTCTGGCCCTGGGGAAAATCGCCCATGACAGTACAGCGGCGGTGTTTGGCCTGCGCCCTTCAAGGGCCAAATTTGCCCATGCGGCAAGCCATGCCCTGCCGGACGGACGCACCCTCATCGACAGCTATCACTGCTCGCGCTACAACACGAACACGCGCCGCCTGACCCCTGAAATGTTCCATGCGGTTTTTGAAAGCATCAGGGCGCGGCTTGAATGATCACATTTGCGAACGGCTTTCCATAAAGAAATCAGTTCTCAACCCTTTTCGCGCATCAGGCGGCCCTGTTCGCGTTTCCAGTCGCGGTCTTTTTCGCTGGCGCGTTTGTCGTGCTGTTTCTTGCCGCTGGCCAGCGAAATGACCAGCTTGGCCAGGCCGCGATCATTGAAATATAGCCGCAGCGGGATCAGTGTGATGCCCTGTTGTTTGCGCAACCCCGACAGGCGGTTAATTTGTTTGCGATGTAACAACAGCTTGCGTTTGCGGCGCGGATCGTGGCTGTCATATCTTCCGGCTGGGTCATAAGGAGGGATATAGGCGTTGATCAGCCACATCTCGTCGCCTTCCGCACTGGCATAGGATTCAGCAATATTGGCGCGGCCCGCGCGCAACGATTTGACCTCGGAACCTTTGAGAATAATCCCGGCTTCCACCGTCTCGCCGATTTCGTAATTATAGCGCGCCTTGCGATTATCAGCCAGTATCCGTCCTGAATCAGACTTTTTTACCGGCTTTTTAGCCGCTTTGTTTTTACCTGCCATCAGCTTTATATACGGCTTCTCAAACGTTGCTGCTGACTTTTTGGCGATCGAGCAAGCCAAGCCCGTCCAGCGCCGCACGCACCCGTTTTTCGGTCGCGGGCGCAACCGGCACCATGGGTAATAGAAGTTCGTTGTTGCACAGGCCGCGCAGGCTGGCTGCAAATTTTATCGGGCCGGGACTGGTTTCCACAAACAGCGCATCATGCAATGGCATCAGCCTGTCCTGCCATTCCAGCGCGGTTTTGAAATCACCCGCCATCAGGGCGTTCTGAAACGCGGCGCATTGAGATGGCGCGACATTGGCGGTGACCGAGATACAGCCATGCCCGCCATGCGCCGCCTGGCCCAGCGCATTCCCGTCATCGCCGGAAAGCTGAATAAAATCCGGTCCGATGGCCGCGCGTTGCAGACTGGTGCGCGTAATATCATTGGCGGCGTCCTTGACCCCAACAATGTTTGGCAGCCTGGCCAGCCGCGCCATGGTCTCAACCGTCATATTGACGCCGGTGCGCCCCGGTATGTTGTAAATCAGGATCGGAATGTCCACCTCGTCATTCAGCGCCTTATAATGCTGGTACATGCCTTCCTGTGTTGGCTTGTTATAATAGGGAACCACCACCAGCGCCCCCGCCGCCCCGGCCCGTTTGGCATGCACGGTCAGATCAATCGCTTCGGCGGTCGAATTTGATCCGGTGCCCGCGATCACCGGCACACGCCCCGCCGCCGCCTCAATGCACAATTCCACGACACGTTTATGTTCGTCATGATCAAGAGTGGGCGATTCGCCCGTGGTCCCGCATGGCACAACACCATGCGATCCCTGCGTAATTTGCCAATCCACAAATGCCTGATACGCCTTATCGTCCACCTTGCCGTTGCGAAACGGGGTGATCAGGGCTGGAATTGAGCCATAAAACAAAGGCCTGGATGGGGGCATGGACCGCCTGCGCTTCGGTGTTAAGGATTTATCTGGAAGTTACCATACTCATATGCCGTGGCAAGGCCTGCTTTATAAGGGCTAAACTGATGTTCTCCGCCCTTAGTCCCTTTATAAGACTTGGTTGAACAATATACCCCGCATATGGTGGCGTCCGTTGTTATCAAGAGATTCGAAATGCAGTTTGCAGGGTTTTCATTCGGGCGTGTCAGGAGCGTACTATCCGGCATCGGCATCATTCTGGGTGTTTCGATGGCTTTGGTCGCGCAGTCGGCTGCGGCCAAACGCGGCGGCCTGATCGAACAGGCCATCGGGGCCGGGGATCAGGGAAGCTGGTCCTATGCCCACAGGCTGGCGGCGCAAAGCGGTGATCCGGCGGCGCGCAAGCTGGTCGAATATCTGTATCTTACCTCAGGCCGTGCGGATCCGGGTTTCGCCGAGATTGCAAAATTCCTGATCGCCAATCCCAAATGGCCCGGACAAAAAGAACTGGTGGTGCGCGCCGAACATAGTTTTATCCCAACAATGCCGCTGCGCGAGCGCGTGGAATGGTTCCGGCGCTACCCCCCCTTTACGGCGAAAGGCAAATATCAGGCGGCGCAGACCTTCCTGGAGGCTGGGGATCATAAATCGGGGCAACGGTTTTTGCGCGAAGTGTGGCGTGACGGCGGCTTCGAGATTGATATTGAGCGCCAGATATTGCGCAATCATGGCCATTTGCTGGACCGGCAGGATCATATTGCCCGCTTTGATGGCTTGTTGTGGCGCGGTCAGCGTGACGCGGCGGCGCGCATGGTCAAACTTGTAGGCCGTGACATGGAACTGTTGGGCGTGGCGCGTCTGGCGTTACGTTATCGTGCGCCGAATGTGGAAACGGCGCTGGCGCGCGTACCGAAGCTTTTGCGCACCGATCCCGGCCTGTTTTACGAACGGGTATTATGGCGGTTAAACGCTGGCAAACCTGAACTGGCCCTTGAACTGGCGCATAACGCCGGTGGAAGTCTGCGCGCGCCGCAAACCGCGCTGGGCAATCAATGGTGGAAACATCAGGAAACCCTGACCCGGTTGGCGCTCGACAGGAAAGATTTCAAAACGGCGTACCGCGTGGCCGCCACACATAATTTTCAGCCCCCTGATGAAGCGGCCCCCTTTGCCGAAGCCGAGTTCCTGGCCGGCTGGATCGCGTTGCGGTTTTTGAAACAGCCCGCCACGGCGTTTCCACATTTCACGCGCCTCTATAATGCGGTGACATCCCCCATGAGCCGTAGCCGGGGCGCCTATTGGGCCGGGCGCGCCGCCGAAGCCAAAGGCGATCAGAAGGCCGCAAAATTCTGGTATGGCGAGGCTGCGCGCTATCCGGTCAGTTTCTATGGACAATTGGCTGCCGAATGGAATGGCGGCACGGTTGTGCGGGCCGCGCTGGACAACACCAAACGTCCGACACAGCAGGAACTAAACACCTATTCGCAACTGGAACTTGCCCGCGCAACGCAAATTCTGTTGTCCATGAACAAGGATGGCCTTGCAAAACAATTTTTCACAGCGCTGGTGGAGGCTTCCCGCAAACCACAGGATTACCGTCTGGCGGCCGCTTTTGCGACAGAACTGCAACGCCGGGATTTTGGCGTGATCGCTGCCAAACTGGCAAGCCGCGACGCCGTGTGGCTGTTCGAAGAGGGCTATCCGATTATCAATCTGCCCTCTGACGTAACCTGGCGCAGCGGACCGGAAGTGGCGCTAATTCTGTCACTGTCACGCCAGGAAAGCGGCTTTAACGTCAGTGCAGTAAGCGCGGCGGGCGCGCAAGGGCTGATGCAATTGATGCCGGCCACGGCCGAAGGCGTCGCGCGCAGGCTGAAAATACCCTATTCGCCCCAGAAACTGACCAAAGACCCGGTTTATAATCTGCGCCTTGGAACCTCCTATCTGGACCAGATGCTGGCCAATTATGACGGCTCTTATGTCATGGCGCTGGCGGCCTATAATGCGGGCGGCAGCCGGGTGACGAAATGGTCCGGCCTGAATGGCGACCCGCGCAAACCCGCCACCGATATAATCGACTGGATCGAGATGATTCCATTCAGTGAAACCCGCAACTATGTGCAGCGCGTGATGGAAAGCGTCGGCGTCTACCGCCTGCGCCTGGGGATCACTGGTGACCCGTTCCGCATCGACAGTGATCTGCTGCGCGGCCGCCCAGCCCGCACCATCCAGTTGCAGCCGCCAGGAAAACCCGCCCGCAAGGCGGGGTGAGGGCTACCCCTTCCGCTTCACCGCCTGGATCATCTGCTCGAAGCCGTTGAGGAAGTTGGAGCGCTCTTTTTTTCCGAAACCTGCGCTCTGGCTGTTGATGGCGCCCTGTTCGCGCAGTTGCGTCAGCAGGTTGCGGGTGGCGAGCACATCGCCGATGCTGGCTTCGGTAAAGGCTTTGCCGTTCATGCCGATGCAGGCCGCACCTTTTTTGATGACGCGCGCGGCCAGTGGAATATCGGCGGTGACGCAGATATCGCCCGGCACAATTTGTTCGACGATCCAGTCATCGGCGGCGTCGGGCGTATTGGGCGCCACATGCTGGCGCACCAGCGGGCCATCCACCCCGCGCAGCCA
>CAYGDL010000070.1:0-11772 GCA_964348545.1 uncultured Alphaproteobacteria bacterium
CCGCATGATCTGACCGCCAAGACCTGGTTCAACTGGAGTGCGGCGCATGCCGAAACCACGGCGTTCCGCAACGGCACCCTGCAAGGGGCCTATCTGATGATGGCCGCACGGGCCATTGGCCTGGATATTGGCGCCATGTCCGGTTTTGACAATGCCGCCGTGGACAAGGAGTTTTTTCCTGACGGCAAGATCAAATCCAATTTTCTGTGCAATATTGGCAAGGGTGATGAAAGCCTGCTGTTCCCGCGCCATCCCAAATTCCGCTTTGAGGAGGTGTGCAAGATACTCTGATGCGCATATTGGCGCTGGATACCTGCCTTGGGGCCTGCTCGGTGGCGGTATGGCAGGATGGCGTGATGCTGGCGCATGAATGGCAGCCCATGCCGCGCGGCCATGCCGAAGCCCTGGTCCCCATGCTGGAGCGCGCGCGCCAGCAGGCAGGGCTGGAATATGCTGATTTCGACCGGCTGGCTGTAAGCATCGGGCCGGGCAGTTTTGCAGGCGTCCGGGTTGGGCTGGCCGCCGCGCGCGGCATTTGCGTGGCGCGCGCGCTACCGCTGGTCGGGGTGAACACGCTGGAACTGCTGGCCGCAGCCATTCCCGGTGACGCGCCGCTGGCCGTGGCCATGGATGCGCGCAATGACCAGGTTTATTTCCAGGCCTTTGCGGATGGCGGTGCGCTTTGCCCGCCAGATTTGCTTGGGCTGGCGGCGGCGGCGGACTATATCCGCGAAACACCGGCCATCCGGCATTTTGTCGGCAGTGGCGCGCGGGCGCTGGCAGCATTTATCGGAGACAAAATAAGCGCCAGCGATTTTGATCTGCTGCCCGATGCTGCGATCCTGGCGGGACTTGCGGCGCGCCGTGACGCCTGTGCCGGAGATCAGGTGACGCCGCTTTATTTGCGCGCGCCGGATGCAAAACTGCCGGGACCGCCCGCATGATCTGGGGCGGGGTGGAAATTGTGCGGGCCGGCGCGGCGGCGCTGGAAATACTCGAAACGCTGCATGGCGCCTGCTTTGCGACCGGGTGGGAAGCCGTGGCGATCGCGCGCCTGCTGGCGCTGCCGGGGGCCACGGGAACGCTGGCGCTGGTCACGCCAAATGACGCCGATCCCGTCCCGGCCGGTTTTCTGCTGGGTAGCGAAGCAGGCGGCGAGGCGGAAATTCTATCGACCGGGGTTGTACCGGAATTTCGCACGCGCGGCATTGGCGGCGCATTGGTGGCGGACTTTGCCGCCCGTATGCGGGCGCGTGGCGCCACAGCCCTGTTCCTGGAAGTTTCCGTGAATAATGCCGCCGCGATCTCCCTGTATAAACGGCAGGGCTTTGTCAATGTTGGCTTGCGCAAAGCCTATTACGCCCCCGAACCCGGCGCTGGCGGCGCCGACGCGCTGGTCATGCGGTGTAATTTATAGCAGGTGCCGCCAGCAATCATTTCTGCTATAGTGTGCGCATTAGCTGGCGCTATTTTACCCGTAATGAGGCGGTCATGGTTGCACCCATAGAAGATCTTTGTGAACAGCGCGGCATGCGCATGACCGATCAGCGCCGGATCATCGCCCGCGTTCTGACCCGGTCTGTCGATCATCCCGATGTGGAGGAAGTCTATCGCCGCGCCTCGGCGCAGGATCCCAATATCAGCATCGCCACCGTCTATCGCACGGTGCGCCTGTTCGAAGAGGCGGGCATTCTGGAACGCCATGAATTTGGCGATGGCCGCGCGCGCTATGAACAGGCGCCCGAAACCCATCACGATCATCTGATCAATATTCAAACCCGCGAAGTAATCGAATTTACCGACAAACAGATCGAGGAATTACAACGCGTCATCGCCGAACGCCTGGGCTACCGGCTGGTCGGCCACCGGCTGGAGCTGTATTGTGTGCCGATTGATACGGGTAAGGCGTAGGCGCGCAACGCCTTGCGTCACCGCTTTTGCAGACGCCGGCGTTCGACGATTTCGTCGATGAAGGCGATATCGGCATTCTCGTCGCACCAGGCCTGGGAAAATGCCGCCGTGTCGGAAGCAGGACGCCGTTCGAGCGCCAGATCATCAAAGCGCATACGCATGGGAATGGTCACGCCATCACCGACAATGATCGCCTCTTGTTGCGCCAGCGAGGGCAGCGCCGTGACATTGGCCCCCCGGATCGCGGTTATGACCCCAATCTGTACCCGGACCGCGCAGCTTTCCACCGCCTGTCCGCTTGCAGCGAGCGGCGCTGCGGGTGCGCTGGTCTGAGGGCTGGAGATCTGATTCATGGCAACTACTGTTCCTTTTTGATCCATTGTCATTCTGGGCGCAGCGAAGCATCTCGCTTTGCCGCGGGGGGATGCTTCGCCTTCGGCTCAGCATGACAGGCCGGGTTATTCACGGCATCCGGGGACTGACGTCAAATCCGTGGACGGACGGATCGCATCCGCTGACGGCTAAACTTTTAGATCGAGCAGCTTCATTTTCATTAACGCATCGCGCCTCTCTTTTATGTTCATGCCGAGCTGCTGTTCCCGGTCGAGCAGCCACGCCTCGCGCTTTCTGACGGCCTCCAGTTCATCTAGGTTTATGACCTCATAGTCCAGCGACCCTATCTGGGGGATGGAACGGCGTGCAAAATTTGCAGTAAAGGCGGCCCCCTTGATGGAGACTTCAGGCCCCTTGCGGCTGTCAAAACGAACGGCGGAACCGCCAAGATCAACAGAAGCGGTGAAGGCGCCCCGCGCATAGGTATCGGTTTTCGGGTCATAGGCATAGGTTGATCCCGAGACATTGAGGTGCGCTCTTAACCCCTGGTCGGCTGTCTCGATTGTCCGTTTTGCCAAATCCTTACCGACCCGCGCCAAACGTCTCGCTGTTTCTGCCGCTGCATCACCATATTTCTGACGCGATTCTTCCACATACTTCTCAAGAGCGTCATCTGTGAAATGGTTATAGCTTGCGATAGCCTGGTTTATTTCTGACGTAAATCCCTCGGCCATTCCTGCATAGCTTTGGGCCATCTCAGTGACGTATTTTACCCGGTCAACCCTTGTCGGCAACGGCGGACAGCCGGGGGGCGCAGAAATCAGACCTTTCAGATCAGTTCCCAGGCTGTCTGTCTTTACCCGTCATGATTGTTGCAGGCAATAATTTCCCGCCATCAGGGATTTATAACCAGGCACTTGCCGCCTCTATCCTTGAGAAACACGGTGGATGATTTTCTCTGACTTGCTGCGGTTTTTCCATGCTAATTTCCCGCTATGCCCGATAGCTTAGCCCCATCCGAAACCGCCCAGGACCTGTCAGCAATGGCTTTGTTTCCGCTTGCGCCGCTCGCGGCGGTGACGACGCCGATGATGACGCAATATCTGGCGATCAAGGCCGCGCATCCCGGCTATCTGCTGTTTTACCGCATGGGGGATTTTTACGAACTGTTCTTTGACGATGCGCTCAAGGCCTCAGCCGCGCTGGATATTGCGCTGACCAAACGCGGAAAGCATCTGGGTGAGGATATTGCGATGTGCGGTGTGCCGGTGCATGCCTCAGACGGGTACCTCGCGCGCCTTACCGCCAGCGGTTTCAAGGTAGCGGTGTGCGAACAGATCGAAGACCCCGCCGAGGCGCGCAAGCGCGGGCCAAAATCCGTGGTGGCGCGCGAGGTGGTGCGCCTGGTCACGCCGGGCACGCTGACCGAAGACAGTCTGCTGGATGTGCGCGCGCATAATTATCTGCTGGCGGTGGGGGCGACAGGTAGCGGCGCGGCGCGCGAATGGGCGCTGGCCTGGTGCGATATTTCCACAGGAAGTTTTGAGGTTATGGCGCTACCGCCTGATCGCGTGGCGGCGGAGATTGCACGTCTCGCGCCGCAGGAAATATTGCTATCCGAACAGTTGCTGGATGAACCGGAACTGCTTGCCAGCTTCGCCATTGAGGGTGTGTCTCAGACCCCCCTGCCGCGCGGCTATTTTGACAGTCAGACGGGCGAGCGGCGTCTGATGGCGCTGTTCAGGGTAGGCGCGCTGGATGGTTTTGGCGGCTTTAGCCGCGCTGAACTGGCGACCTGCGGGGCGCTGGCGGGCTATATGGAATTAACCCAGAAAGGGCGGCTGCCGCTGTTGCGTCCGCCATCGCGCCAGCAACAGGCGGGCTTTATGGCGATTGACGCCGCGACCCGGCGCAATCTGGAACTGAATGTAACCCTGAACGGCGCGCGCAAGGGCAGCCTGTTGTCCGCCATTGATCGCACTGTGACGGGGGCAGGCGCGCGCTTGCTGGCGGCGCGGCTGAATGCGCCGCTGACAGATGTGCACGCCATCCGACGCCGTCAGGACATGGTGCAATATTTTTATGATGACCGCGATCTGGGCGATGTATTGCGCGCTGAACTGCGCCGCGTGCCTGATCTGGAACGCGCCCTGGCCCGGTTGTCGGTGGGGCGTGGCGGCCCGCGCGATCTGCTGGCGGTGCGCGATGCGCTGATGATTGCAGCCAGTCTGAAACAGCACCTGCATCAGGCGTCGCAGCCGCTGGGCGGTTTGCCTGATGAGCTTGCGGCGCTGTTGCCCGATCTGGGCCATCAGGAAATTCTGATTGCGCGCCTGAGCGAAGCGATCAAACCCGAACCGCCTTTGCTGACCAGTGACGGCGGATTTATTGCGCAGGGCTATCATCCGGGGCTGGATGAATTGCGCGGGCTGGCCAGCGAAAGCAAGCGGGTGATCGCATTGCTTGAGGATAAATACCGTCGCCTGAGCGGCATTGACCGTCTGAAGGTAAAATATAACCGGGTGCTGGGCTATTTTCTGGAAACCGGTCTGGCGCAGGGCGATAAAATGCTGCGCGCGCCACTGAATGAAACTTTCATTCATCGCCAGACCATGGCGAGCAATGCGCGTTTCAGCACGGTCGAACTGGGCGAGCTGGAGCGCAAGATCGATCAGGCGGGTAATCAGGCGCTGGGCATCGAAATGGCGCTGTGGGAGGATTTACTGGGCGAAGTGATGGGGCGTGGCGCGGCGGTATTGCGTGTGGCGCTGGCGCTGGCGGAACTGGATGTCGTCAGCGCGCTTGCCGATCTGGCGCATCGGGAGCGTCAGGTGCGCCCAAGGCTGGATGCCGGCCTGGCGTTTCATATTATTGCCGGGCGTCACCCGGTGGTGGAGGCCGCGCTACAGCAGAATGTGGGCGCATTTGTCGCCAATGATTGTGATCTTGGCGCCGATGGAGACAGCCGCCGTCTGTGGCTGGTGACCGGGCCGAATATGGCGGGCAAATCAACTTTTTTGCGCCAGAATGCGCTGATTGCGATTTTAGCGCAGATGGGCGCGTTTGTGCCGGCGCAGGCGGCCCATATCGGCATTGTTGACCGGCTGTTCAGTCGCGTGGGGGCCGCCGACGATCTGGCGCGCGGGCGCTCCACCTTCATGGTGGAAATGGTGGAAACGGCGGCCATTCTCAATCAGGCGAGCACGCGGTCACTGGTTATTCTGGATGAAATCGGCCGCGGCACGGCAACCTATGACGGGTTGTCCATCGCCTGGGCGGCGCTTGAACATCTGCATGAGACCAATCGCTGCCGGGCATTGTTCGCCACGCATTATCATGAATTGACGGCGCTCAGCACTGTTTTGCCGGGCATGGCCAATGTGACCATGAAGGTGCGCGAATGGCAAGGTGAGGTGATTTTCCTGCATGAGGTCGTGCCGGGGGCGGCGGACCGGTCCTATGGCATCCAGGTGGCGAAGCTTGCCGGGCTGCCAGCCACGGTCATCGCCCGGGCGCAGGCGGTGCTGGCGCAACTGGAAAGCCAGGCGGCGATAGGCCGGGGCGCGCAGATGATCGACACGCTGCCTTTGTTCAGCGCCCCGCCCGTGATGATGGAAGAAACCGCAGACGCTAGAATTTTAGCGGCCTTGCGGGCCATAAATCCCGACTTATTGTCGCCAAAGGAAGCGTTGCAATTGGTTTACCAATTACAGGGTCTTTTTGATTAAACACATTTAGATTAAACACATAATGTAATGGTTACCGTATAGAATGCCCATTATGCCTGATGACATCGTTCCAGAGGCTCTGAAACCCGCCCCGCAAATCGTGGTTACGCCGCACGATGTTCTGGCGGCGGGCCTGCGCGCCATTGGGGCGGACGAAGACGCCAGTGACGCGGATCGCAACCGACGCCTGGTGGAGCTGTTGAAGGATGCGCGGGCGCGCACACTGGAATCGCTGGAAAGTGCTTTGGCGGCGACCGGCGGGGGACTGCAGGCCTTTCGGGCCCTGTCCAACTGTCAGGATAATATTATCTCGGCGCTGTTTGATTATGCCATTCGCTGGGTCAGCCGGGCCACCAATCCCACAAGTGGCGAACGTTTAAGTGTCGCGGCGGTTGGCGGCTACGGTCGGAGTGGCCTGGCCCCGCAATCGGATATCGATCTGCTGTTCCTGCTGCCTTACAAGCAGACGCCCTGGGGCGAAAGCGTGGTGGAGTTCATGCTGTATGTGCTGTGGGATCTGGGGCTGAAGGTCGGTTACGCCACACGTTCGGTCGATGAATGCATCCGTCTTTCCAAAGCTGACACAACCATTCGCACCGCGCTGCTGGAAAGCCGTTATATTTGCGGCGACCGGGAATTGTTCAGTGATCTGAAGAAACGCTATACTGCAGACGTTGCTGCTGACACATCGTCCAGTTTTGTCGACGCCAAACTTGCCGAGCGTGACCAGCGGCATCTGCGCCAGGGTGAAACGCGCTATCTGGTGGAACCCAATGTTAAAGATGGCAAGGGCGGCCTGCGTGATCTGCACACGCTGTACTGGATCGGCAAATATATTTACGGCGCTGAAGATCCGCGCGAACTGATCGCCAGGGGCGTTCTGACACAGGCCGAATATGACAGCTTTCTGCATGCGGAAGATTTTCTGTCGCTGGTGCGATGCCATTTGCATCTGGTGACCGGGCGTCCGGTGGAGCGTCTGTCTTTCGATGTGCAGCAGTCGATTGCAGCCCGGATGGGCTATCACGATCATGATGGCCTGTCGGCGGTCGAGTGGTTCATGAAGGATTATTTCCATACCGCCAAGGAAGTTGGCGATCTGACCCGCATTTTTTGCGCGTTGCTGGAAGATATTCACCGCAAGCCGGTGGGGTTGCGCCGTTTTATGCCGCGGTTTGGACGCAGCAAACAAAAGGCCTTTGATGCTTTCAAGGCCCAGGGCGGGCGCCTTAATGTGGCGCACGACGCGGTCTTTACCAGCGATCCGGTAAATCTGTTGCGACTGTTTCACACGGCCCAGCATAATGATCTGGATATTCACCCCAATGCGCTGCGCCTTGTGACCCGTTCGCTGAACCTGATAGATGATGATCTGTGTACGAATAAAGAAGCCAATCGGCTGTTTCTTGAAATGATGTGTTCGCGCAAGGATCCGGAAACCACGCTGCGACGGCTAAACGAAGCCGGTGTGTTTGGCCTTTTTGTGCCGGATTTCGGCCGCGTTGTCGCCATGATGCAGTTCAACATGTATCATCATTACACCGTGGATGAGCACCTTATCCGCGCCATCGGTATTCTGTCTGAGATCGAGGCCGGCACCCTGACGGATGATCATCCGCTGGCCAGCGAAATCATGCGGCGCATTAAAAAACGCGAGGTGGTGTATCTGAGCGTATTGCTGCACGATATCGCCAAGGGGCGGCCCGATGATCATTCGCATGCGGGCGCGGCGATCGCGCGCCAATTATGCCCGCGCCTGGGACTGTCCGATAGCGATACGGAGCTGGTGGCGTGGCTGGTGGAAAACCATCTGCTGATGAGCGACGTGGCGCAGAAGCGCGATATTTCCGACCCCAGAACCATTGTAAAATTTGTTGAGGAAATCAAAACACAGGAACGACTGCGCCTGATGCTGGTGTTGACGGTGGTGGATATTCGCGCCGTTGGGCCCAATATATGGAATAGCTGGAAAGGGCAATTGCTACGCCAGTTGAACGAAGAGGCCGAAAGCCTGCTATCGGGCGGCCACAGCACCACCGGAAGGGGCGAGCGGATTTCCGCTGCGAAACAAAAATTGTCTGAACGTCTGGCGGATTTGCAACCAGCGCAGCGCGAACGCATCATGGCCATGCATTATCCGCCCTATTGGCTGGCGGGCGACGTGGATCTGCATGAAAAGCACGCCCGATTTATTGTCGAGTCCTGGGGCAATAGCGGCGCGCCCCTTCATATGAAATGTGAAGTGCATGAGGCGCGCGGCGTCACGGAAGTAACCTTGTACGCGGCTGATCATGCCGGGCTTTTTGCGCGGGTCGCGGGGGCGTTCTCGTCGATTGGCGCCAATATTGTGGATGCAAAAATATTCACCACCTCGGATGGCATGGCGCTGGATATGTTCCTGGTGCAAAACACTGAAGGCGGCGCGCTGGCGGAAGAGAAAAAACTTGATCGGCTTTCCGAGATTTTGCGCAAAACCCTGGAGGGCGGCCATCGTCCGCATGTCGTGCTGGCGGGCAAACGCAAACTGCCAAAGCGCGAAGAAGCCTTTACGGTCTCCAGTCAGATCATGTTCGACAATGATGCGTCCAACACCACGACCATGATCGAGGTCACGGCGCGTGACCGTCCGGGCCTGTTGCATGATCTGACCTGGGCGCTGTTTGAAAACGGCGTTTCGATAAATTCGGCGCATATCACGACCTATGGCGAAGAAGCCATTGACACATTCTATGTGCGTGATGCGTTCGGCCTGAAAATTACCGCAGAAGAAAAACTCCGGCGCATCCGCAATCTACTATTGGAAGTGCTGGACAATAAATCCGAACACGCCGCCGTCAAAACAGCGTAGGGCATACGGCGCTTTGTCCTGATAATGCAATTTTATCCGCAGCGATCAACCGAAGCTGAAAGCGGCGGATTTTTCAAATCCTGGTAAAATCGGGGCGGAAAGATCGCGCACCGTGCGTCCGGCGGCGCTGGCGTCATCGCCGCGATACAGGCGCGCCCGGCCAACGCCATTTTCATATTCCACACAGGCCAGACGACCGCCCTGACGCAACTGGCCGATCAGCGGCGTAAGGCCCGTTTGCGCAGCGCCATTCATAATGATCACATCATAGGGGGCCTGTTTCACACAACCCGCCGTCAGATCACCCGTGACCATCGCAAAATTATCAATACCGGCGTCATTCAACCTATCCGAGGCACGCACGGCCAGGGCCGGATCGCTCTCAAGACCGATGACCGTGCCTGCAAGCCTTGCCGCCAATGCCGCCAGATAGCCATCACCCGCCCCAATTATCAGAACGACATCCCCGGCGGCAATTTCAGCAGCCTGCAACAATACCGCCAGACAGAGGGGGGCCAGCAGATAACGGTCCGCCGCAATCTGTAGCGCAGTTTCCACATAGGCAAGGGCCTGGACCTCTTTGGGCGCAAAGACTTCGCGTGGCACGGCATCAAAGGCCGCAAGCAGCTGCGCATCAAGTATGGCTGCGGGACGAAGCTGGTTTTCCACCATATTGCGGCGGGCCATGGTAAAATCTGTCAAGGTATCCCCCAGTTCTGTAGGTTGCCTCTGGCTTATAATCTCACTGGCGTCATATGACAATGTTTGCGCCAGAAGACGCACTATGATACCACCCCTTTGAGCTGGCTGCTATATTGCCGGTCTGGCGCTGGTGACGTGGCGGAATGGTTACGCAGCGGATTGCAAATCCGTCTATCCCGGTTCGATTCCGGGCGTCACCTCCAGCGGCAGGCATGCTCAGGCGTCTGGCCAGCCAATGCGGATCAGCTCCGAACGCGGCGCGCCGGATTCATACAGCGCAATCAGGGCTTCGGGATCAAATGTCACGCCAACCGGGTTGGCGGCAAAGTCCGGGCGCTTGAACCAGCCCTGCAATTCCTCCGGCGTATCGAAATTATCCACCTGTAATTCAAGCCGGTTACCGTCCGGATCCTGATAATAGAGCGATGTGGTCAGTCCGTGATTGACCGGCCAGACTGGCAGAATGCCGGCCTGCTTCAGGCGCGCATAAGTATTGAGCAGTTCGCCAATATCCTGAAGCGTGTAGGCCAGATGATCGAGGCCCGCCTGTTTTCCATTGCGCGCCTCCAGTTTTGGGCGGTTGATGAAAGCCAGCCGGTGATGCTCCTGGTCAAAAGTCAGGAAGCTGAGCATCGGCCCGCCCGCCACCACCCGCGCATTCAGCACCGTGCAATACCAGTCAATCATCTGCTGATAATTGGGCGTGGCGAACACCGCATGGGCAAACAGGCGTGGTGAAACGGGTGCGGATGCGGCGTCTACTTTTCTGGCTTTGCCGGTCATGGTCATGGCCCCCTCCCTTGTTCTGGATTTTCCCTATACTAACGCTAGCCAAAGCGCGGGCGCTATATCAGAATATAAAAAACGGAGGATCGCCATGTCGCTGGGTCTGGGAAGATTTTCTTATACAAAGGGGCTGCATGCGCTTGGCAATGGGGCCTATGGCTGGCTGCAGCCGGACGGTTCCTGGGGCTGGAGCAATGCCGGGCTTATCAGCGATAGCGGCCAATCGCTGCTGGTTGATACGCTGTTCGATGTGCCGCTGACGCAGGAAATGCTGGCCGCCATGCGCCGCGCCGAACCGGCTGCGGCCAAAATCGGCGCGCTGGTCAACACCCACGCCAATGGCGATCATTATAATGGCAATGAATGTGTTGAAGGGGCCGAGATCATTGCCTCGCGCGCCTGCGCCGAACAGATGGCCGCCGATCCGCCCGCCCGTCTGGCCGCCATGAAGGCCAACGCCGCCGCCATGGGCCTGCCGGGAAAATTTTTTGCGGAGGTGTTTGAACCATTTGATTTTGCGGGCTTAACCCTGACATTGCCAACCCGCACATTCGAAACGGATTTGCGGCTGATGGTGGGCGGCAAGCAGGTTGATCTGATCAATGTCGGGCCCGCGCATACGGCGGGCGATACGCTGGTCTATGTGCCCGCCGATAAATTGCTGTTTACCGGCGATATTCTGTTTATCGATGGCACGCCGATCATGTGGGAAGGCCCGGTCGGCAACTGGATCGGCGCGTGCGGCCGGATGCTGGAAATGGATGTGGAGGTGATCGTGCCGGGACATGGTCCGATCACGGACAAACGCGGCGTGCGGGCGGTAAAATCCTATCTGGAATATATTACCCGCGAGGCACGCAAGAGATATGACGCGGGCCTGAGCGCCGCCGACGCGGCGCGCGACATTGCGCTGGGCGATTATGAAAGCTGGGGCGATGCCGAACGCATTGTGGTGAATGTGGCGTCCTTATACCGCGAATTTTCCGGGGATACGGCACCCGCCAAGGTGCTGGAACTGTTCGGCCTGATGTCGGAATTATATTTCGCGCGCAAGAACCGCACGGGATAATTTATTCCGCGGCTTGCGCGGGCGGGGTCCATTTTTCGCGCATGGTGACAAATTCTTCCGCCGCTGTAGGATGCACCGCCATGGTGGCGTCAAAATCGGCCTTGGTCGCGCCCATTTTGATGGCGACGCCAAGCGCCTGAATAATCTCGCCGGCATCCGCGCCCAGAATATGGCAGCCCAGCACCTTGTCCGTATCGCCATCGACAATCAGCTTCATCAGCATGCGTTCATCGCGCCCCGATAATGTGTGTTTCATCGGGCGGAAATCGGCTTTGTAAATGTCGATATTTTTATGCCGCTGGCGCGCCACTTCCTCGGTCAGGCCGCAGGTTCCGATCGAGGGTTGGCTGAACACGGCGGTCGGGATCAGTTCGTGATCCACCGGTAATGCCTTG
>CAYGDL010000071.1:0-11685 GCA_964348545.1 uncultured Alphaproteobacteria bacterium
CACCGGGATTGGAGGTGTTGGTGCAACTGGTGATGGCGGCGATCAGCACATCGCCATGGCCGATGTCATATTTTGTCTTGGCGACGGGTACGCGCTTGTCTTCCTGGCCCTGCTTGCCATAATCGCTGGCCAGCAACTGACGAAATTCCGGCGCGATATTGGCCAGTGTCACCCGGTCCTGCGGGCGCTTTGGTCCCGCCAGTGACGGCTCGACGCTGGACATATCCAGTTCCAGCGTATCGGTGAACAGCGGGTCGGGTGTGCGCGAGGTGCGCCACATGCCCTGCGCCTTGGCGTATTTTTCCACCAGTGCAATCTGCGCCGCCTTGCGGCCAGTTGCTTTCAGATAGGCGATGGTTTCGCTATCAATCGGGAAAAAGCCGCAGGTCGCGCCATATTCAGGCGCCATATTGGAAATGGTGGCGCGGTCCGCAAGGCTCAGTTCGTCCAGGCCGGGACCAAAAAATTCGACGAATTTTTCCACCACGCCTTTTTTGCGCAGCATCTGCGTAATGGTCAGCACCAGATCGGTGGCGGTCAGGCCCTCGCGCAGCTTGCCGGTCAGCTTGAAACCGATCACTTCGGGGATCAGCATGGATACCGGCTGGCCCAGCATGGCCGCCTCGGCCTCGATGCCGCCCACGCCCCAGCCCAATACGGCCAGACCATTGACCATGGTCGTGTGGCTGTCGGTGCCAACCAGCGTGTCGGGATAGGCGACTTCTACAGTTTTGCCGCCAACCTTGTCTTTCTTGGTCCATACGGTCTGCGCCAGATATTCCAGATTGACCTGATGGCAGATGCCGGTTCCGGGCGGCACCACGCGGAAATTGTCAAAGGCGTCCTGGCCCCAGCGCAGAAATTCATAGCGCTCGATATTGCGTTCATATTCGCGCGCCACATTCTGTTTGAACGCCTTGGCGTCGCCGGAATAATCCACCATGACCGAATGATCGATCACCAGATCGACGGGCGTCAGCGGGTTGATTTTGGTGGCGTCGCCACCCAGTGCGACCATGGCGTTGCGCATCGCCGCCAAATCCACCACGGCGGGGACGCCGGTGAAATCCTGCATCAGCACACGCGCGGGACGATAGGAAATTTCGCGGTCGCTGCGGCGTTGCTTGAGCCATTTGCCCAGCGCCTTGACATCATCAACCGAAACCGTCCGCCCATCTTCCCAGCGCAGCAGATTTTCCAGCAATACCTTGAGCGAAAACGGCAGCCGGGAGATGGCGCCGATACCGGCCTTTTCCGCCGCCTTCAGGCTGAAATAATCATAGCTTTTGGTTCCGACTTTCAGTTTGCGGCGGGTTTTCAGAGTATCTTGGCCAAATTCGGTCACGGCGGGAAACTCCCTCAATAATGACGGGTTGAATCGAAATGCGATCGTAATTTCACTATAGCTGTTAGCGTCTATTTGCCAAGTGTTTGCATCAGGGTTATGACTGCGGAGTAAGTTTTGGGAGAAAAAATGCATCTGGCCGGAGAGGGACTAGCCTGTGAGCGCGGGGAAAACACAATATTCCAGGGTGTCGATTTTTCGCTTGCCCCGGGAGAACTGTTGCTGCTGAGCGGCGCCAATGGCAGCGGGAAATCCAGCTTCCTGCGTTTGATTGCCGGGCTGTTGCGTCCCGCCGCCGGGACATTATCCATTGACAGCGTTGGCATTGCGCCGGACTGGAAAATCCTGCAGGCGCAACTGATCTATATCGGCCATCTTGATCCGGTGAAACCCGCTTTCAGTGTTGCTGAAAATCTGACCTTCTGGATGGGGCTGATGGGGCGCGATCTGCACTATAAGCGCGGGCGGGGCGGCGGGTTGGTGACCGATGGCTCGGAGGGCGCCCTGCGGGCGTTGGGCCTTGCCGGACTGGCGGATATACCGGCGCGTTTTTTATCATCGGGGCAAAAGCGGCGGCTGAACCTGGCGCGGCTGGTGGCCACCCCCCGGCCCTTGTGGCTGCTGGATGAACCGACCGTCGGACTGGATCAGGCCTCCAGCGATTTGCTGACGGGTTTGATCCAGCAGCATCGCACATCAGGCGGACTGGTCATTGCGGCAAGCCATAATGATCTGGGGGTCGTTGCAACACGCCGTCTGCATTTTGGACAGGACAAGACCCAATGACATTTCGCTCTCTCGTAATTCGCGATCTTGTGCTGGCGACCCGTATCGGAGGCGGTGGGGCCATGGCGGTGGGTTTTTTCCTGGTGGCGGCGACATTGTACCCGCTGGGGATTGGACCGGAACTCATCCTGCTGCGCCGCATTGCGCCGGGCATTTTGTGGGTCGCTGCACTGCTGTCCTGCCTGCTGTCGCTGGATCGGATGTTTCAGGCGGATGAGGAAGACGGCACACTGGATCTGCTGTTACTCTCTTCATTTTCACCGACCGGTCTCATTCTTACCAGGGTTTTCAGCCATTGGCTGACAACGGGTTTACCGCTTATCATTGCAGCGCCCTATGTTTCGATGGCGTATGGTCTGGAATATTCGTCCATGATGACGCTGATGCTGTCCATGCTTTTGGGCACACCCGTGCTCAGTCTGGTGGGGGCCGTGGGCGCGGCGCTTACGGTTGGGATAAGACGCGGGGGCATGCTGTTGAGCCTGTTATTATTGCCGCTCTATATTCCGGTGCTGATTTTTGGCGCGGGCAGCGTGGAGGCGTCACTGTTCGGCCCCGGGCCGGAGGCCCATCTGAGCGTACTGCTCGCTTTGCTGCTGGGCACTTGCGCATTATGCCCGATCGCTGCGGCCAGCGCGTTACAATTGCATGTGCGGAGCTAGGCCTTTAGCCGCCAGCCGGTTTTGACAATCTGGTAACAGGCGATCCACAAGGCGGCGGCGACACAGCTAACGACCAGCATTCCAAACGCGATATTGCTATCCGAAACGCCGGTGAAACCGTAACGCATGCCATCTATCAGATAGAAAAACGGATTGAACGCATTGATCGCCTGAAATGCAGGCGGAAGCATGGCGACTGAATAAAAACTGCCGGACAGAAACGACAAGGGCAGAATGACAAAATTCGTCACAGAGGCCATATGGTCAAATTTTTCCGCCCATATGCCCGCCAGCATCCCGCTTGCCGACAGGCTGACAGACGCCATCAATCCAAAATAGAGTGCGATCCAGGGATGCGGCATATCCGGTGTCACAAAAGGCATCAGCGCCAGCAGATTGACCAGCGCCACAGCGACGCCGCGGCTAACGCCCCCAAGGATCACTGCGGCGGCGACTTCGCCATGCGATAGCGGCGGCATCAGAAGATCGACAATATTGCCCTGAATTTTTGCCCCCAGGATGGAGGACGCCGAATTGGCGAAGGCGTTCTGAATGATCGCCACCATGATCAGGCCCGGAGCCAGAAATTGCGTAAAGGGAATGCCGTGCACCGCCGGGCGGCTGGTTCCGATCGCCAATGCAAAAATTGCAAAATACAGCAGGGTGGTTACAACCGGGGCCAGGATCGTCTGCAAATACAAATTCGTAAAACGCAGGACTTCCTTGACATATAATGTCCACACACCCAGCCAGTTAATACCGCGAATGCGCGCACTGCCAAAGGCTGGCAGCGTGGTGGGTTCGATGCTTTCCGAAGCGTGCGGCATAGCCCATGCCTAACCTACCCGTGGCGGACTGGCAAGACTGGCCATTCGGCTTATGCACAGGAAATCGAAAAAACCCACCATTCTGACTATAGAATATCTTGTAGTTTGATTCGTTCATGCTACGATATGTAGTAGTTAATCGGGGCCAGAGAGTATTTTCACACTGGTCGGCCCCCCCGGCTCCACAAACTGACGAGGATATGATGGCCTGGACAGATGAGCGCATTGCCTTATTGACCAAACTGTGGACAGATGGACTAACAGCAAGCCAGATTGCAACGGCCTTGGGCGAAGCGACGACCCGCAACGCCGTTATTGGCAAGGCCCACCGTCTGGGACTTTCCGGACGCCCCTCGCCCGTGCGCGTTCCGCGTCCGGCGCGCAGTGCAGGATTGCGGCCTTCAAAGCCCCGGCCCCTGAGCAATTCAGGGCGCATACCGCTTATGACCAGGCAGGCCGAAGCCATGCATGTCCGCGCGGTCGAGCCTGTCGCCCGTCCGATCATTCCAATGGCTGAAATACCGCTTGGCCCCAGCGTCAGTTTGTTGAAAGTGACGGACAAAATGTGCAAATGGCCGATCGGTCACCCTGGCGATGAGGGTTTCCGCTTTTGTGGTGGCCAATCGCGTGAGGGCACCCCCTATTGTGAAGGACATGCGCAAATGGCCTATCAGCCCTTGCCCTCAAAGCGCGACCGTCGCGCGGGTTAAGGCGTCCTGTTATTGTCCGGGCTGGGCGCGTACGTAAGACTGCCCGGTCAATATCTGCGCCACCAGCCTTCGGGTAAGCCGTAGCAGCGCCCGCGTCCGGGCGCAAAATCGTCCGTGGACGGATGATTTTCATGGCAATCGCAAATCTTCACCTTCTGAATGTTTTTGTTCATTCCGGGTCGCCGTGCTCATGTATAGTGGACATACAGGGAAAGTCGGATAGACTATTAAAAAAACCGGAGGGAAGACCATGAAAGACGTAAAAGGAAAAGTGGCGTTTGTCACGGGTGCAGCCAGTGGCATGGGCCTTGGCATGGCGCGCGCCTTTGCAGAAGCGGGCATGAAAGTGATGCTGGCGGATATTGAAGCAGCGCCCTTGCAGCGCGAAACCGATGCGCTGAAGGCCAAAGGCCATGACGTGGCCTGTGTGAAGCTGGATGTGACCAAAATGGCGGATGTGCATGCGGCGGCCAAAAAAACCGTAGACACTTTCGGCAAGGTGCATGTGCTGAGCAATAATGCCGGCATCGGCGTGTTCGGCAAAAGCGAAACCTGCAATATCAAAAACTGGGAATGGGTGGTGGATGTCAATCTGTGGGGCGTGGTGTACGGGCTACAGGCGTTCGTGCCGCTGATCCTCTCGCATGGCGAAGGCGGGCATGTGGTCAGCACGGCGTCGATGGCGGGCATGGTAGGGCTAAGTGGTGCAGGCCCCTACAACGCCACCAAGTTCGCGGTGGTCGGCATCATGGAAACCATGATGGCGGAAAATCGCAAGAGCAATCTAGGCATCTCGGTGCTGTGCCCGGGCGCGGTCGCCACCAATATCGCCACCTCCACCCGCAACCGCCAGGATGATTATGGCGGGGCGGCGCCGCCAAGCTCCAAAGAACGCATCGCCGATGTGCTGGCGCAGGGTCTGCATCCTGATATTGTCGGCAAGCAGGTGCTGGAAGCCATCATCGACAATCAGCCCTATATTTTCACCGATCCAACCATGCGCAAGATGATTGAATCGCGGCACAAGCGTTTGATGGCGGGCTATGACTGGGCCGATAAATGCAAGGCGCTGGCGGGCCAGAAACAGGCCGGCGGCATACCGGGCGGCATTCTGAAGGAATAGCAACTGGCTTGACCTGCCGCCGCCATTAGGCAAAGCTGCAACCATAATAATTGCGTGGCGCGTAAAAGCCCCGCTTCACATCAGCAAGGGAGGCGTCTGCGCCAGCGGGCGGTAAAATCACTATGAAAGACGTAAAGGGAAAAGTCGCGTTCATCACCGGCGGCGCCAGCGGCATGGGTCTGGGCATGGCGCGCGCCTTCGCTGCCGCCGGCATGAAGGTTATGGTCGCCGATATTGAGGCCGAACCCGCGAAGCGCGCGGCGGATGAATTGACCGGCAAAGGCTATGAAGCGGCCTGGTTACAGGTTGACGTGACCAAACTGGATCAAATGCACGCCGCCGCCAAAAAGACCGTGGACACTTTCGGTAAAGTGCACATTATCAGCAACAATGCGGGCATCGGCGTGTTCGGCATGAGCGAAACCTGCGACATGCGCAACTGGCATTGGGTGGTGGATGTTAATCTGTGGGGCGTGGTGCATGGGCTGCAAGCCTTTGTGCCGCTGATCCTCTCGCATGGTGAGGGTGGCCATGTGTCCAGCACAGCGTCGATGGCGGGCATGGCCGGTCTGCGCGGCGCGGGGCCGTATAATGCAACGAAATTCGCAGTGGTCGGCATCATGGAAACCTTTGCGGCGGAACATCGCAAGGATAATCTGGGGTCTTCGGTGCTGTGTCCGGGCCTGGTCGCCACCAATATCGCCAGCTCCACCCGCAACCGGCAGGAAGAGTATGGCGGCGCGGCGAAGGCCAGCGACAAGGGCATTTCGGCAACAGAGCTGGCCAAGGGCCTGAATCCCGATGCGGTAGGCCGTCAGGTGCTGGAAGCCATTCAGGAAAATCAGTTCTACATCTTCACGGATCCCAGCCTGCGCCACATTATCGAAACCCGCACCAAGCGCATTCTGCAGGGTTATGATTGGGCGGCGAACTGCAAGGCGCTCAAGGGCGAACAACAGGCCGGCCCGCTACCCGGCGGTCTGCTGACGAAATAGCTTAAAACTTCATAATAAGGCGGGGCGTCGAAAACGCCCCGCATCACTTCAGCCAAGGGAGGCGTCTGCACCAGCGGACGGCATAAACACAATGAAAGACGTAAAAGGAAAAGTCGCCTTTATCACCGGCGGCGCCAGCGGCATGGGCCTGGGCATGGCCCGGTCATTCGCCGCAGCCGGCATGAAGGTGATGATCGGCGATATTGAATTGGCCCCCGCACAGCGCGCGGTGGACGAACTGAAAGCCAAAGGGCTGGAGGCGGCCTGCGTGCAGGTTGATGTCACCAAGCTGGAATCGGTGCAGAACGCCGCCAAGAAAACCGTGGACACATTCGGCAAGGTGCATGTGATCAGCAACAATGCCGGCGTGGCGGTAGGCGGATACAGCGAAACCTGCAGCATCCGCAACTGGAACTGGGTGGTGGATGTTAATCTGTGGGGCGTTGTTTATGGCTTGCAGGCGTTTGTGCCGCTGATCCTCTCTCACGGCGAAGGCGGGCATGTGATCAGCACCGCATCCATGGCGGGCATGGTTGGCCTGCGCGGCGCGGGTCCTTACAACGCCACCAAATTCGCCGTGGTCGGCATTATGGAAACCTTCGCCGCAGACCACCGCAAGGATAATATCGGCGCGTCGGTTTTGTGCCCCGGCGTGGTTGCCACCAATATCGGCAATTCGGCGCGTAACCGGCCCGAAGAATATGGCGGTGTCGTGGCGCCCAACCCCCGCGACCGCACGGCGGAAATGCTGGCTCAGGGTCTTAATCCCGATATTGTCGGCGATCTGGTGCTGGAAGCCATGCAGGCGGATCAGCTTTACATCTTCACCGATCCGGGCCTGAAACATCTGATCGAAACGCGCTGCAAGCGCCTGACAGATGCCTATGACTGGGCGGCGAACTGCAAGTCGCTGAAAGGCGTGAAGCAATCGGGTCTGCTGCCAGGTTAGGCTATCCCTACACATGCGAGCAGTCACCCCGGATTTATTCCGGGGGGCGGCGTAAATTGGCTCAGGCATTTCATTCCTGAAATGCACGAACCCAAGATTAAATGATACCAGCGGCCTGATGAACAGACCCGTTGTCATTCTGAGCGGAGCGAAGAATCCCCACGATACGGAGCGAGATTCTTCGCTTCGCTCAGAATGACAGGATCAGGCATGACAGGATTAGGCATCGGGCCGTTGGTATAAAAATTCCGTTCACAGATCATTACAGTAAGGGGAACTCTCATGAAAGTTGGCTTTATCGGTCTTGGCAATATGGGTGGCCCCATGTGCCGCAATATCATCAAGGGCGGACATGACGTCATTGTGCTGGACCTGAACCCCGCGGCGGTTAAAACCTGCACCGATCTGGGCGCAAAGGCGGGAACATCGCCAAAGGATGTGGCGTCACAGGTTGATGTGGTGATGACCTCGCTGCCGATGCCAAAGGATGTGGAGGCGGTGGCGCTGGGGCCCAACGGCATTATCGAAGGCATTCGTCAGGGTACGGTCTATATTGATCTGTCCACCAATTCGCCTACCATGATCCGCAAGATCGCGGGCGTACTGGCCCCCAAGGGCGTCGTCACCCTGGATGCGCCGGTATCGGGCGGCGCGATCGGCGCGGAGAAAAAAACCATCGCCATTATGGTGGGTGGCGACAAGGCGGCCTATGACCGCTGTATGCCGGTGTTTGAAAGTTTCGGGCAGAGCATTTCATTTCTGGGCGCGCTTGGCAGCGGCGCCATTGCCAAGATCGTCAATAATATGCTGGCGTTCAGCAATATGGCGGCAGCCGCCGAAGGGCTGATGCTGGGCGCGGCGGCGGGTATTGACCCCGAAGCCTTGAACGAGGTGATCCGCAACAGTTCCGGCAATAGCATGGCCTATCGCGGCGTGGCGCATAAAACCCTGAACGGCGACTGGTCGGCCACCTTCACCATTGATCTGGCCTATAAGGATTTGCATCTGGCGCTGGAGCTGGGCGATGAACTGGGCATTCCATTACCACAGGGTGCGCAGACCCATAATCTGATGCGCATGGCGCGCGGCATGGGCTTTGGCGGCGATGACGCCACGGCCATCATGCGCGTATATGAAACAACGCAGGGACGTGAAATTCGCAAGAAAAAATAATAGCGGGGAAATAGGTGGATAATAATAAAGGGCCGGAACCAACCGGTCTGGCTGATTCAGCGCCGCCCGTGATCTACGGCACAAATTATGTGCACTATGTCGTTGGCATTCTGACGGTCGTATATATTTTCAATTTCATGGACCGGCAGATATTGTCGATCCTGATGCAGCCGATCAAGCAGGAGATGCAGCTTAGCGATACACAGCTTGGCTTTTTGTCCGGCGTCGCGTTTGCGCTGTTTTATGCGACCCTGGGCATTCCCATTGCGCGGCTGGCGGATCAATATTCGCGGGTTAATCTGATCACCATCTGCCTGAGCATCTGGAGCTTTATGACCGCGCTGTCGGGCATGGCCACGAATTTTCTGCAATTGCTGGCGGCGCGCATTGGCGTGGGTATTGGCGAGGCGGGCAGTGGCCCTTCCTCGCATTCGCTGATTGCCGATTATGTGAGGCTTGAGAATCGTTCAACGGCACTGGGCGTGTTTGCGCTGGGGGTGCCGATTGGCCTGATGGTGGGCTTTCAGGTGGGCGGCTGGCTGGAACAGAACTATGGCTGGCGGGTGGCGTTTATGGTGGCGGGCGTTCCGGGCCTGCTGCTGGCCGTAATTTTGCGCCTCACAGTGCAGGAGCCAAAGCGCGGCCATTCACAAAGCGAAATACAGATTGTTCATGCCGATCAGCCCTCCATCAAACAGGTCGCGAAGCATATGCGCGGCATCAGTACGTTTCGCCTGTTATGTCTTGCCTGTGCCTTGCAGGCGTTTGCGGGCTATGGTTTGATCCAATGGCTGCCCAGTTTCCTTTCGCGCAGCCACCAAATGGCCAGCGCCGATATCGGCTTCTGGCTGGCGGTCACCATTGGTACGGGCGGTGCGCTGGGGTCCGCAGGGGGCGGGTATCTGGCGGACCGATTTGGAAAAAAAGATATTCGCTGGCAATTGTGGCTGCCGGGTATTGGCGCATTTCTGGGCGCGCCGGTTGCGTTTGGCATTCTTCTTCCGGCCAGTACGGATACGGTCATGTTTTTTGTGTTCCTGCACGCTATTGCGGTCAATGCCTATCTGGGGCCGGCTTTTGCGGTTACGCAAACCCTGTCGCCGGTGCGCATGCGCGCGCTGGCCAGCGCGTTGCTGCTGTTCATGATCAATATTATCGGTCTTGGGCTTGGGCCGCAGATCGTGGGCATATTGAGCGATCAGCTTGCGTTTGCCTATGGGCAGGAATCATTACGCTATGCCATTCTGATTGGCTGCATGACCTATTTGGGTGCTGCTTTATTCTTTGCACTGGCGGCAAGGGCCGCGCGGGAAGATTACCGTCAGGCCGCCGTGCTGGCAGGGCAGTAAAGACTTGCGATTGACCCGTACAATGTGGGTTTGGAGGTGGGATGCTGCGCTTTCACCGGTCTGTGAAATCTGAAATGATACCGGCAATGATTCCCACCGTGTATAGCGCCAATTATGTGCGCTATGCGGTGGGCATGTTGTCGCTGGTCTATCTGGTTAATCTGACCGACCGGCAGATACTGGCGATTCTGATGCAGCCGATAAAGCAGGAGATGCAGCTTTCCGATACGGAACTGGGTTTTCTGGGCGGCATCGCTTTTGCCATTTTTTATTCGGTGCTGGGGCTGCCCATTGCGCGCCTGGCCGACAAGCATTCGCGCATCAACATCCTGACCATCTGCCTGGTATTATGGAGCGTGATGACTGCTTTTTGCGGACTGGCGCAAAATTTCTGGCAGTTGCTGGCCGCGCGTATTGGTGTGGGTGTGGGCGAAGCCGGGGGCAGTCCGCCATCGCATGCGCTGATTGCCGATTATGTGCCGGTGGAAGGCCGCTCGACCGCGCTGGGTATCTTTGCCATTGGGGTGCCGCTGGGGCTTTTGTCCGGCTATCTTCTGGGTGGGTGGATCGAACAATATTATGGCTGGCGGATGGCGTTTCTGGCGCTTGGTGTGCCGGGCGTCGCTTTGGCCGTGATTGTGCGCTATTCAGTGGATGAACCCCCGCGCGGCCATTCCCAGGGCGGCGTGAGGGAGCAGGCGCCAACGCCGCCCATGATGGAGGTGGTGCGCCATATGTGGCGTGTGCCAACATTCTGGCATTTATCACTGGCAACGGCGTTGCAGGCGTTTGCCACCTATTCCATCTATCAATGGATGCCCAGCTTCCTGGCGCGCAGCTATCATATGCAGAGCGGTGAAATCGGCCTGTGGCTGTCGCTGGTCATTGGCGTGGGCGGACTGATCGGTACGCTTTGCGGGGGCTATCTTGCGGATCTGTTCTCGCGGCGCGACATGCGCTGGCAAATGTGGGTTCCGGCAATATCCATTCTGCTGACAGCGCCCTTTTGCGTGGGCATATATCTGTCCGACGGGCCTTTCTGGTCACTGATCTTTCTGTTTTTCCCGATGATATTGGTGAACACCTGGCTGGGCCCCGGCTTTGCGGTGACCCAG
The DNA here is from genome assembly GCA_964348545.1 of uncultured Alphaproteobacteria bacterium. GTDB lineage: Bacteria > Pseudomonadota > Alphaproteobacteria > UBA11222 > UBA11222 > UBA11222. Next base: position 11,035 of record CAYGDL010000071.1, read on the forward strand.
ACCCTGGCGCCGGTGCGGATGCGGGTTATGGCCAGCGCCCTGCTGCTGTTTGTCCTGAATATTATCGGCCTGGGGATGGGGCCGCAGGCGGTTGGGATCATGAGCGATCTTCTGGAACCCGCCCATGGCCGGGAATCCCTGCGCTACGCCCTGCTGATTTCGAGTTCATTTTATCTCTGGTCGGCCTATCATTTCTGGAAAGCAGCGGCGACCCTTCGCGAAGACCTGAAACTGGCAATAGAATAATAAGAGGGAAAAACATGACCAGTATTGACGAAGATGGCGCCGCAGCAGCGGTTCTGACGCCCGCGCATGAACCGGCGGCGCATTTCAGCAAGCCCTATATCCGCTATGTCATTGGCATGTTGACAGTGGTCTATGCGGTTAATCTTATCGACCGCCAAATCCTGTCGATACTGATGCAGCCGATCAAGCAGGAGATGCAGCTATCCGATACCGCATTGGGATTTTTGTCCGGCATCGCCTTTGCACTGTTTTATGCGACGCTGGGCATTCCCATTGCGCGCATGGCAGATAAAAAATCGCGGGTGAATATTATTTCCATCAGTCTTGGATTATGGAGCTTTATGACAGCACTTTGCGGGCTGGCGCAGAATTTCTGGCAATTGCTGGCGGCGCGCATTCTGGTAG
>CAYGDL010000072.1:0-11351 GCA_964348545.1 uncultured Alphaproteobacteria bacterium
CCACCTCTTCCGGCATATAGGGATGCATGGGCAAACTCAAGACTTTACGGGAAAGATTTTCACTGACCGGCAGGGATCCCTCACCAGCGCCATAATCCTTATAGGCGGGCTGCAAATGCATCGGGCGGGGATAATATATCTGTGTGGGAACGCCGGATTGCGCAAGCCTGGCCTGTATCTGGTCGCGACGATCAAGTTGAAGTGTGTATTGCGCCCAGGCGGATTGATAGCCGACAGGCCGGGCGGGACTTTCGGCAATGCCCGACAGACGGGCGTCATAATAGCGGCTTAATTTTTCGCGGTTGGCGCGTTCTTCTTCCAGCACATTCAGCTTCACCAGCAATATTGCCGCCTGCAACGTATCCAGCCGCGCATTCATCCCGATACGGACCACATCATATTTCGCTTTACCGGTTCCATGCCCCCGGATAGAGCGCAGTTTTTCCGCCATTCCGGCGTCCGGAGTAAACAGCGCCCCGCCATCGCCAAAACATCCTAGCGGTTTAGCAGGAAAAAAGCTGGTTGCCGTCAGCGGCGCGAGCTTTCCCACACGCACGCCATCAATGGCGCCCGACATGCTCTGCGCCGCATCGGCGATCACATGCATGTCATGCGCATCCGCCACTTCACGGATGCGCCTGTAATCCGCGGGCAGACCAAACAGATCAACCGCTATCACCGCCCGTGGCCGCAGGTTTTTTGTATCCGTGATCGCGCGCGTCAGATCATCGGCGTCCAGATTGCAACTGTCGGGCCGCACATCAACAAATACAGGCACAGCGCCAAGCATCAGCACCGCTTCGGCGGTAGCGGTAAAGGTGAAGCTTGGCACATACACCGCATCGCCAGGCCCCACATCATGCGCCATTAGCGCCATCATCAGCGCATCTGTGCCATTGGAGACGCCAACCACATGCGTACCCCCCACATAATCGCCAAGGGCGCGTTCAAACTCCGCCACTTCCGGCCCAAGGATAAATTGCCCATGATCCAGTACGCCATGAATACGCGCATCTATTTGCGGTTTCAGGCGCTGATATTGGGCCTGAAGATCGACAAAGACAATGGGCGCGCCCATTATTTCGCCGCCACGATCTGCGCTGCGCCGGGCGCTTGCGTCAGATGCAGCCCATCTGGCGTTTCAACATACTGCTCGCCCGTGCGCGGGCATTTAAGATCCGCACCCAGACGTTCACCAGACCGACTGACCCAACCCATGCGCCGTGCGGGCGTGCCGATCATCAGCGCGTGCGCGGGCACGTTGCCGGTCACCACGGCGCCCGCCCCAATCATGGCATAGGCGCCTATTTCATTGCCGCAGATAATTGTCGCATTGGCCCCGATGCTGGCGCCGCGCCGCACCAGTGTTTTGGAAAATTCATCCTTGCGCTCAATATGCGCGCGCGGCGTCAGCACATTTGTAAACACCATGCTGGGGCCGCAAAACACATCATCTTCCAGGGTAACACCCTTGAACACCGACACATTGTTCTGAAATTTGCAGCCATTGCCGATCACCACATCGGGGCCAACCGAACAGTTCTGCCCGAAGACGCAGTTGTCACCGATACGGCTATTGCCCAGAATATGCGAGAAATGCCAGATTTTCGTCCCCGCGCCAATGGTGACATTGTCGTCAACCGCCGCTGTCTCATGCACGAAATAATTTCCCGCAGGCGGTCGCTGCGCTTTCGCCTCAAACTGAACGGCTTCGCCGCTTTCCATTGACTCCTGCGCCGCATTGAGAACACGCAATACGCGAATAGCCTCATTTGCATCGGTTCGCGGGGTCGCACGGGTCGCAATAGAGTGCAGAAAATGATCGATCTCTGCGCCCAATGGCTCGGTTTCCTGTAACGCGACGGGAACGCCATCGGCCCTGGTGGCGACCGGCATGCCGTGCTTCCATTCCACCGCATGGGGATAATGCATGAGTTTTTCCCGCCAGGGCTGCGCATCATCGAACAGCAGCATGCCGCGATCCCCGATCACTACCAGCCGCTGTTCCTTGATCGGATGCAGCCAGGAAACATAAATATGCCCGGCAAGGCCGGATCGAAATTCCATATGCGTCATGGTGGTGTCGGCGGTGCGCTTATTCAAAAACGCCTGACCCGTCGCCCATACCCGATCCGGCGTCTCGCCCGCCAGCGCCAGAATCATTGACAGATCATGCGGCGCAAAACTCCACAGCACGTTTTCCTCGCGCCGCAGCTTGCCCATGTTCAGGCGGTTGGAATAGACATAGCGCAATTGGCCGATATCGCCATTATCAACCATCTGCTTCAGGCGCAAAAATGCGGGATGATATTGCAGCAAATGCCCAACCATCAGGACGCGCCCGCGCGCCAGCGCCAACGCCGCAAGCTCTTCCGCGTCGGCCATTTCCAATGCAATGGGTTTTTCTATGAACACATCCTTGCCCGCCCATAAGGCATCGCGCGCCAGTTCGTAATGCGTTTGCGCGGGCGTGGCGATGACGCAGGCCGTAAAATCAGCGCGCGCCAGAACCGCCTCCAGATCATTGAGGTGCAGCACCCCATATTGGCCCGCCAGCGCCGCTGCTTCAGGGGCCGGATCAATAATAGCCCCCAATACGCCCTTTTCAGCCAGCACACGGGCCAGATTTTTACCCCAATAGCCGCAACCGGCAAGCGCGATCCTGGGGGCGGAGACGGATGATTTAATCACTGGAACCTCAGTTTGTACGGGATGGCTGCGACATTTGATGCGGCATGGAGGCACGATCCTGAATCTAGCGTTAAATGGTGAGCAGAAGGTAAATGAGCGCGTCGACGCCAGTTTAGCGGGTTCTCCATTCTGTTACCCTGTAAAATGGCGGGCCTGCTTCGCGCGATAGCCAGATTGTGGCGTTGATCGTGGCTTTGGCCCCTGAATCAAGGCGCGCTTGGGCTTTTATTTCATAGGCCAGTTTGTGCGAGGGGCTGCCGGTGACGCCCGAAAGGCTCAGGGCCTGGCGCACGGGTTCGGACGCGCAGTAGGGATCGGCCCCCCTCTCGCGGCAATTTATGGTCAGGCCGGGGCGCATTGCGTCCAGCATCTGTTTGTCAATATCGGGTAAATCAGCAAGCTGATCCACGCTTTGCCAGGGACCGGTGATCAGCGTGTCAGCATTTTTGGAAAACACGCTCTGCTGGCGGGCGACGATAGCGTCCGCGAAGCGTTGAGCGGCGGCCGGTTTCATTCCCATGGTTTCGCCATAAGCGCGCAACAAAATGCCTGGCGCCCAGTTCAGATCAATCGCGCCACAGGAATCGTGGACCTTAACAAGGATGCTGGAAGCATCGTCCAACTGAACAGCGAAAGCCTGCCCCAATGTAAATTTTTGACGTGCGACCGGATCAGCAAGGATGGCAATCCCACGCTGTAGACCTGCATTGGCCAGATGTCGCGCACGCGCACCCTCGATCCGGTTGGCGGTGATGGCGGCATCGGTACCACTCATCACCACCATCCCGGCAATAAATGCGCCGATTAATATTATCGCCCATACGGCGATTAACAGCGCCATGCCATCTTCGCGCAATTTCATGCTGGGGGTGACTCCGACAAAATAGCGATGATCAGATCGGGCCAGGGCAGGGTGCCGGTTTTTGGCTGCATCTGAATGCGCACCAGTTTCGGCAATCGGGTGGTGTCATTCCATGTTTCCCGCCAGTCAGAATTCCCATTCGGCGAAGGCGCGCCAAAATAGGAAAAACGGATGCCGCCTGCCCCGGTTACCAGATGCCGACTTTCGTTGGCGGTCGTATAGACGAGTTGCTGGCTGGAAGCGATGTGAGCAACAGAAAGCTCGATAATGCGTGGACCGCCGCTGCCCTGTGCCGCAACCGGGCGCGCCACAAATTGCATTCTGTCCGGCGTACCGGAAAACACCAGGTTAAAAGCATATCCGTCCTGGGTTTGAAATGCCTGCATTTCGCCAATCTGGCGGCGCAATAATTCATGTGTGGTCTGAACGGCGCCTAGCTCCCCGCTTATGGCGCTGGTGCGCGCGCGCGCGGACATGGCAAGCGGCAAAGCCATGCCGACCAGTGCGATCATCAGCCCCAGCAGTGTAAGACTGACCAGTAATTCAATCAGCGTAAAACCAGCCTGATTTGAAGTTCCGGTCATGGCCTGTTTTGTTCCGTTAACGCACGATCTGAAAGCATTAGTGTGACAAGCCGCACCGGCGCGCCATTGTCTGGCGGGGTTACGGATATGCTTACGCTATAGGATGGAAGCGCCGTTGCTGCTGTTCCGGTCAGGCGATTTATCTGACGTTTCCAGCTAAACCCATTCCCGGTGCGCCCAACGCTTTCGCCGGGCACAAGCGCAACCCGGATGCCCGTTTCCGCCATCAGCGATTCTGCATATAATAAAGCCAGCCCCGCCTGCGCCGCGCGATCCGTGTTGCGCAATCCCACCGTCAAGCCTTCCAGCAAAACACCAAGCGCCAGCGATAGCAGCATGAACGCCACCACGACTTCGATCATGCCGAAGCCGGAACTATCCGGTCTATTCAACAAGGGCGGCCTGGCCCGTCAGCCAGTCGACAGAGATGCGACGCTGTTTAGTTCCCATTTTCAGGGTGATCCGGGTGGCGGTGGCGCTGCCATCGGGATAAAATATAATTTCCTTTATTGGCGCGTCGTTGGAAGCGCCTTCAATTTCCATGCTGCGGTCCTGTATCAGGCTTTGGATGTCCAGAACGCTCTGGGCGCCATCTGCAACAGCCATTGAACGGGCGCGGCGCAGGCCATCATATATCCGGGAGGTGGCCTTTTCCAACCGTGCGCGTTCGTCAGCTTCCTGAACCGCTGGAACGGCAATGCCCATCGCCAGCGCAAGCACCACCAGAACCACCAGTAATTCGATCAGTGTAAAGCCGCGCCGCATGACGGATATTTGTCTGTGGGCAGATGAATGGGTCACGGTACGCTGATATCCGCATCTTCATCTTCTCCCCCTTCCTTGCCGTCCGCGCCATGGGACAGCATCCTGTATGGCTTTCCGCCCGGCCCGGGAGACTGATAGATATAGGGATTATCCCATGGGTCCAGCGGCAATTCAGATTTGTTCAGATATGGCCCGCGCCAGCGCGTGGCCCCGGCGGGCGCTGTAACCAGGGCGTTCAGCCCAGCCTCGGCTGTGGGATATTTGCGCATGTCCAGCCGGTACAGATCCAGCGCGGATGCGAAAGTTTCCATCTGGATGCGTGCGGTGTCTGAACGTGCGCCACTGAGATAGCCAATCGCGCGCGGCGCCACAATACTGATCAACAGACCCAGCACCACCAGCACGACTAGCAGTTCCACCAGCGTAAAACCGTGTTGATGCTGTGTTTTTATTTCGTCCATAACGCGCGTCCCAAGCTATTTAATCACCAGATCATTGATACCAGTAATGGCGCCGATCAGCCCGATAATCACTACGGCCATCACGCCGCCAATCAACAGAACCAGCACCGGCTCCAGCAGGGCCAGCAGGCGCTTGCTGATCGATTGTACCTCCATCGCATAAATATCCGCCAGATGGCCAAGCATATGGGCCAGGGCGCTGCTTTCTTCGCCGACACGCACAAGCTGAAGCATTAATTCGGGGAACAGATTTTGCTGCGCCAGTGCGTTCGATAAGGGCTGCCCCTCCCGCACCTTTTCCCCGGCCTGTCCCAAGGCTTCCAGATATAAACGGTTTCCCGCCACCGCCGCCGACAGGGCTAGCGCCTCCGGCAGGGAAACCCCATTCTGCAACAAAGCGGATAGCGTGCGCGCTACCCGTTCCAGAACGATCTTCTGAAAAATCACGCCAAGATGTGGCAAACGCATCAGGCGCGCATCCCATGCCATGCGAAATGCAGGATCGCGCGACCTGTGCCGCCAATATAATATGCCCCCCGCGCCCGCCGCCAGAATCAGCCAGCCATAGCTGCGCAACAGGCCCGCCCCCCCGATAATCAGGCGGGTCATAAAAGGGATATCATGGCCCAGCCCCGCGAACAGGGCTTCAAAGCGCGGCGTCACAAACACCAGCAACACCACCAGCGACACCAACGCCGCCCCCAGCAGCAGGGCCGGATAAACCAGTGAAGAGCGTACCGACTGCGACAATTGCTCGGCCCGTTCCGTATAATCCGCCAGCCGGTCCAGGCTCTGGCCCAGAATGCCACTGGCTTCGGCGGCCTGTATCAGGGCGCGATAGACGGGGCCAAACACCGGGCGCTGCACGGGATCATGGCGTTCCAGCGCCAGAGACAGACTTGCGCCGGATCGTATCTCTGTACACAGATCATCCGCCAGTTCCGAAAGCGGGCCTCCGGGCGCCTGGCTGGCCAACCGCACCGCATCCGCCAGCGGCAATCCCGCCAGCACCAGGCGCGCGAGCGATCGCGTGAAAAGCGCCAGATCCTGACGCGATATCCTGGTTGCCGGGGCAAATCGCCACCATTGGGTCATGCCGCACGCACGCGCATCACTTCCTCAAGCGAGGTTACGCCAGCGGCAACCTTTGATAATCCATCCGCAAGCAGGGTGCGCATGCCGGCCGCGACACAGACGCGCTGGATTTCGGCGCTGCCCACGCGCGCCAGAATCAGATTTTGCAGGGCTTCATCGGCTGGAATAAATTCGGCGACAACGGTTCGCCCGGAATAGCCGGTGTGACGACAGGCGGGGCAACCGCCCGGCCCCCAGGCCCCGGCCCCTGCGGGCAGGCCGATCTCCTGTCCCGCGCGGGCCGCGAAGGGGTCTGCTTTTTTGCACGCGGGACAGAGTTTTCGCACCAACCGTTGCGCCACAACCCCGCGCAGCGTTGAGGCCAGCAGATAGGGTGCGACCCCCATATCGGCAAGCCGCGCTATGGCCCCCGCCGCATCATTCGTGTGCAGCGAACACAGGACAAGATGGCCCGTCAAGGCCGCCTGTATGGCAATATGGGCGGTTTCGGAATCCCTGGCCTCACCCACCATGATGATATCCGGGTCATGGCGCAAAGTTGCGCGCAGAATTTCGGAAAAACCCAGGCCAATTTGCGGGCGAACCTGAATCTGGTTGACGCCTTCAATCTGATATTCCACCGGGTCTTCGACGGAAACAATCTTCACCTGCTCCTTCTGCAAACTTCGCAGAATGGCGTATAGCGTCGTTGTCTTGCCGCTGCCGGTTGGTCCGCAGATCAGCATGACGCCATGCGGCTGACGGATCAGCGTGGCGATGTGCCCCTGAAGTTCCGGGCCAAACCCAAGCAGCTCCAGATCAAGCGGCGCTGTCGTCTGGTCCAGTATCCGCAGGACCACGCCTTCTCCATGCAGGGTTGGCAGGATGGACACCCGCAGATCGACGCGACGACCCTCCACATTGATCAGGCACCTGCCGTCCTGCGGCTTTCTGCGTTCCGCCATATCCAGCCCGGAAAGAACCTTGATACGGCCAACAAGGGCTGCGTGATGGGAAAAGTCCAGGGTCGGGGCCGATGTCAGCGCCCCGTCTATGCGGTAACGCACCCGCAGCGCGCCGTCATAAGGTTCAATATGAATATCCGAAGCCTGTGACGAAATGGCGCTGGTAATAAGCTGATTGACCAATCGCACCGCAACGGCGTCGCTGCCCTGTTCGCGTAGCTGTTGCACATCAGACGCAAACGCGCCAACGGGCGCGGCCCGGTTATGCCCGGATGTTTCGTCTGGCCCGTAAAGCCGCAACAGGGCTGCGTCAATATCTCCCGGCACGCCCACGCAAATGTCGGGATAGGAACCTGTCGCAAGAAACAGGGCTTCATTGGACGGCGTGTCCAGCGGATCGGCCATGGCGACCACAAGCCGCCCGCCTTCCTCCGCCAGCGGCAAAATACGGGATTTTCTCAAAAATGAAGGCGATAGTCGGCCTGGCCAGACGGGGGAAAGCGGAAAGCTTTCACGGGTCGCCAGGGGTAATTCCAGAACTTGCGCATAAGCCAGCGCCATATCGCGTTCCGCCACCAAACCCAATTGGGTCAGCGCCAGATCAACCCGCCCGCCCCCGGATGCCCGCGCGCTCTGGGCGCGGGCAAGCTGCTCTGGCCGCAGCACACCACGCGCCAGGAGGGTTTCTGCAATCTTTTGTTGAAACTCCGTAGCCTGTCTTTTTATTGACACACACGCTCCTGCATCACATTTTGTGGACTAATCAACCCGGGTTACGATGCGATTCACATTTTTAACATTGTTTGCGGATTGCGCTAGAGTCGAAGCAGACTATAAGGCATAAACGTGTGCCTGTTATATTTAGCAGTTTTAGGGGCGACACATGAAGGATAGCAATCTGGCATTTATAAGCCTGTTGCCTTTGGCGGGTCTTGTGTTCTTCCTGCTTTGCCTGATTTCGTCCGTACATGCTGCGAGCAACGATGCCCGGCATCTGGGGGTTGCCTCATGTGCGGGAAGCACCTGCCATGGCGCCACCAGCGCCACGACAGACACAAATGTTCAATTGAACGAATATGTCACCTGGGTGCGCCGGGACAAACATTCCAGGGCCTATGAAATCCTGTTAAGCGCGCAATCCAAACGCATCGCGCGCAATCTTGGTATTGGCGATGCGCATACGGCCAAAATATGTCTGGACTGCCATGCGGATAATCCGCCTGCCGCACAGATCAGCCCCGGCTTTCAGATCACCGAAGGCGTTGGCTGCGAAGCCTGTCACGGTGGCGCGCAAAACTGGCTCAGCAGCCATGCTGCTGCTGCGCCCCATGCGGAAAATGTCGCCAAAGGCATGATCGCTACGCAAGACCCGATGGTGCGCGCCGGTCTGTGCCTGTCCTGCCATTTTGGCAATCAGGAAAAATTTGTCACGCATCGGATGATGGGGGCGGGCCATCCGCGCATGAGTTTTGAACTGGACACATTCACCCAGTTACAACCTGCGCATTTTGTGGTGGATGAAGATTACCGCAAGCGCAAAGGCGCCATTTCCGGCGTCAAATTATGGGCGATCGGCCAGGCCATGATGGCGCGCGAACATATGGCGGCGCTGGCGGACGGCAAACGTAACCGCGATGGCCTGTTTCCGGAATTTGTTCTGTTCGATTGCCATTCCTGCCACACCCCCATGAGCAATCAGGACTGGCAGCCGCGTGGCAATGGCGTGCGCACTCCCGGCATGCCGCATGTAAATGATTCCAGTCTGGTCATGCTTCAGGTGCTGACCCAGGTTATTGATCCGGCTCTTGCGCAGTCGGTCGCCGCGGGGACCCGGGCGCTGCATTCTTCTGGCTCAACCGGCATGGGGCAGCTTGCGGCCGCAGCAAATGATCTGCATGGTCTTACAAGCCAGATGGCCACAAAATTCGCCGCTAGCGCCTTTGACGCCAATGTCATGAAGGCCATGCTCCGGGGCCTTGTGCAGGCGGGTATGGATGGCCAATACAGCGATTATGCGGATGCCGAGCAGGCCACAATGGCCATGGATACGCTGGTTGCCGCCATGACGGCGGAAAAGGCTGTGCCGGAGCCGCAATTGCAGAAACTTTCCAAAGCACTGGACGCGGTATTTGCGGCGACCGCCAAAGACGAAGCCTATCAGGTGGGACGTTTTAACGCCGCACTCTCCAGTATGCGCGCGGCGCTTGAAAGTTAGCGCCAGGCAGCATGAACGAAAAATCAGAAAACCAGGCAATTGGCAAAGAAGAAAAATTTGTCATTTTTGCATCCTCTCTTGGCACTGTCTTTGAGTGGTATGATTTTTATCTTTACGCCACACTTGCGCCATTTTTTGCTGCCCTTTTTTTTCCTCCGGGAAATGAAATGGCGGCGCTGATGTCCGCCTTCGCCACCTATGCGGCGGGGTTTCTGGTGCGTCCCTTCGGGGCATTGGTGTTTGGCCGCATCGGTGATATTGCGGGCCGCAAGCATGCATTTCTGGTCACCATTGTCGTGATGGGGGCAGCGACATTTGCTGTCGGATTGCTGCCCACATTCGCCAGCATCGGCTGGTGGGCGCCGGTCCTGCTTGTGGCGCTGCGCCTGTTACAGGGGCTTGCGCTGGGTGGGGAATATGGCGGCGCCGCAACCTATGTGGCGGAGCATTCCGCAAATGAAAGACGCGGTTTCACCACCAGTTTTATTCAGACAACAGCGACAATTGGTTTTTTCCTGGCGTTGCTGATTATCGGGGCCTGCCGCATCTATATGGATGCGGCGGCATTTGCGGATTGGGGCTGGCGGCTGCCTTTTCTGCTTAGCCTGGCCCTACTAATTCTTTCCGTCATCATCCGCCTGAAATTGAATGAATCCCCGGTATTTCAGAAAATGAAGCAAGAGGGACGTGGATCAACAAGTCCGTTGACTGACAGTTTCCTGCGTTATCCCAATAACAGGCTGGCGCTGTTCGCCCTGCTCGGGGCGACTGCGGGGCAGGGGGTAGTGTGGTATACGGGACAGTTCTATGCGCTGTTCTTCCTGCAGATTACGCTGAAACTGGATTTTCTGCTGGCTTATGGGCTGATCGGGGTATCCTTGCTGATAGGCACCCCGTTATTCATCTTTTTTGGCTGGCTTTCCGACAGGATTGGACGCCTGAAAATCATCCTGGCGGGGTGCGCGCTTGCAGTTTTGACCTATTTTCCGCTTTTCGGCGCCTTGACCCAGGCGGTTAACCCGGACCTGGCGGCATTTCTGGAAAATAACAAAATTGTCGTTTCCGCTGATGCGTCGCAGTGCAACCTGCATATCTTTGTCGGGCCATGGTCAAGTTTTACGGAATGTGACCGCGCACAGGATTTTGTCACCAAGCTGGGTGTTTCCTTTGAAAGAGAAGATGTTCCAGGCGACAAGATTGGCCTCAGCATCGGTGGAATTGACCTTGATGGATGGGACGCTGCCCGCTGGCAAGAGGCGTTCACGATAGCAGGACTGCCCGCCAGGGCGGATCCCGCAAAAGTTGACTGGATCAGGGCAGAGCTGATTTTGATTGTTCTGCTGATTTACGTAAGCATGGTTTATGGCCCCATCGCCGCATACCTGGTGGAATTATTTCCCGCGAAAATACGCTATACCTCCATGTCGCTGCCCTATCATATTGGCAATGGCTGGTTTGGCGGCATGCTTCCCCTGCTGGCGACAGCCATTGTTGCGTCTACCGGGAACATCTATAACGGGTTGTGGTATCCGATCATTGTAGCGTTAATGACCTGTATTTTTGGGGCATTGTTCTTGCGCGACACAAAAAATGTCGATATGTCGCATTAATGCAGGTGCGCCCTCCGCCTACATAGGGTAATGATCAGCCGATCAGACGGGGAGTAGCGCAGCCTGGTAGCGCATCTGCTTTGGGAGCAGAGGGTCGCTGGTTCGAATCCAGTCTCCCCGACCA